>CAZXOJ010000154.1:0-10034 GCA_964642325.1 uncultured Bacteroides sp.
TCCGCTTACGGACGAAGATGCTAAAAGCATGATCCATGGTTATTATGCATGTGTCAGCTTTATTGATGCCCAGGTTGGAAGGTTGACCGACAAACTGAAAGAATTGGGACTCTATGAGAATACGGTTATAGTCCTGTGGGGAGACCATGGATGGAAACTAGGTGAGTATGGGGATTGGTGCAAGCATACCAATTATGAGCTGGATACAAGGATCCCGGTCATCGTAAAGGTTCCCGGTGAGGAACCTCAGAAGGGATGGAAATCAGATGCCATCGTTGAAACGGTCGATATCTATCCAACGCTCTGTGATCTGGCGGGAATTGACGGGCCCGGTCATCTTCAGGGATCAAGCTTCAGGAAGGTCCTGGAATCTGAAGGGGCGGATTGGAATGAGGTTGCTTTCAGCCAGTATCCCAGATCAAGCAATATCAACGGACAGGCAGTCAAACTGATGGGGTACAGTATGCGTACCCCGGAATACCGGATCACCAGGTGGGTTGACCGTGAAACCAGGGAAACCATAAACACTGAGATCTATGATCACAGGGGTTCGGATCCCGAAATGATCAATCTTGCCGCCAGGGAGGAGCATCAGGAATTGGAAAACAGGCTGAATAAAGAGCTGGACGAGCACTATGCAGCAGAGCATGCCATTGAGTTTCTTGAGTTTAAATAAGGAGAATATGAAAAACCTGGCATTCATCATTCCGCCAATCTTACTGTTAATTATTTCAACTGGTTGTGGTCCCAAACAAAAGACCTCCAGTAAGTCTTTACCTGATATCTCCCTGTATGACCGGGCCGATCTTGAGAAGGCCAGGCAGATGGCAAAGCAGGGGGTTGATCCTTTCTCTACTGTGGTGGACTCATTGAAAATGGCTGCTGACAGAGCCATGATGCTAGGACCTTTTTCCGTCATGCAGAAAAAAAAGACACCCCCCAGTGGAGATAATCATGATTACTACAGCCTGGGGATATACTGGTGGCCCAATCCGGATACGCCTGATGGATTACCCTATGTACGTCATGACGGGATCCGGAATCCGGAATATGCAGATTATGACAGCCCTGCAAAATCTCAAATGGCGGCATCAGTATTTACCCTTTCACTGGCCTGGTTCTATACCGGTCATGAGCCCTATGCTGACAGGTCCGTTGAGCTGCTCAGGACCTGGTTTCTGGATCCAAGCACCAGGATGAATCCCCACCTGGAATACGGGCAGGCCATTCCAGGGAGAACGGAAGGAAGGGGCATTGGCATTATTGAAACAGGGAGCCTGGTAAATGTGGTTAACGGGATTGGATTGATCACAGGATCTGATGCATTGAATGCGGATGAGCTTGCCGGACTCAAAGAATGGTTCAGAAATTATACCAATTGGCTGATTTCCAGTAAAAATGGATGGGATGAAAGGATGTATTTTAACAACCACGGTACCTCCTATGACAGCCAGGTCGCAACCTTTGCCATATTTGCAGGAAAGGACTCGGTGGCAAATATGATCCTTGATTCAGTAGGGATAAAGCGCATTTCCCGCCAGATAGAACCCGACGGGAGCCAGCCCTATGAACTTAGGCGGACAAAGGCCATGAGTTACAGCATCAAGAATCTCCGCCACCTTATCGAGAATGCTGTCCTGGCAGAACATTTCGGGATTGATCTCTGGCACTATGAATCAGAAAAAGGTGGCTCCATTCTGCTGGCCATTGAATACCTCGTGCCATTTTATACAGAAAAAAAAGAATTCACCTACCAGCAGATCGGGGGTATTGAGAGCCTGGCCGGAGATTTATATGAGTTACTGCTGCTGGCTGCGGATAATTATGATTCGGAAATACTAAAAGAGGCGCTGGAAACCATCCCTGACAGTCCGCCTGACCATGACATTTTCCACCTTCTGAATCCGGTTTTTGAATAAGCCGGATTGCTGACAGCCTGTTTCCAGGCATACCATTATTTGCTGATAATCCTGGCCTTGCCCATCAGCGATGAATCCGGCTGGAACCCTACTTTCTCAGCCAGGTCTGGATTAAACCATATACTCACCATCTGATTCCTGGAAACCGGGATCTCTGATGGTGGGGTGCCCAGAAGGATCTTTCTTGCCGTTTCTGCTGCCCAGGTTCCCTGTTCTCTTGAAACCTGTGTCATGCCGAATACCGAATATGGCATCATATGGTCCTCACAGGTGACAAGAGGTACCTTAATATGCTGGTTAATGAATCCGACAGCATCATTGTGGTCCCAGTTTTTTATAGCTCCATTTGTCTGCAGATAGATAATATCATATGACAAATTCGCCTCCTTGAATACTGCTTTCCAGCTTTCAAAATCATCCACCAGTGCTTGAGTTACCTCTATACCTATTCGGTTCAGCAGGGTGTCCAATATTGGTTGTGTTTTCCGGGAGGTTGTGGTGTTCTCGTTCAGCACCAGTAACTTTTGAATGGACGGGTAATAAGATTGCATAGTGGCCATCACTTCTTCCACCGGAAGCATCTCCAGAATACCCGATATGTTGTTCCGTGACAGGCCGTACTGGTCAGCAGACCAGTTCACCCCGCAGAAAACCACAGGCATATCCCCATCCTGTAGGTGTGGTTTTACAAGGTACTTCACAGCATTATCATCGGATACGATAAGAAGGTCTGGATTTACATCTTTAATGGAATCAAGCAATGCTGCCGCCTTGGTTTCTATGTATTCCTGTGATGGATTTCGTTTCGTATCCATGAAATGTGCGATAACCTCAAAGCTGTCAACCGGCAGGCTTTCCATCAATCCGGCCGTGATCTGATCGCTGGGAGGATGCCCCTGGTGGTATGAATTCACATATACAATTTTAAATCTTTCTTCATCCTGCATACCGCACGACGAAAACAACGCCAGGATTGGCAGGGAAAGTAAGCAAATGATGACAGGTCTTGTGGATCTCATTTGTTTAGCTCAGTTTACGGGAATGGATTCTACATTGACCTGCGGAAGGTGATTCTTTAACTCCGATATGATGTTTTCATATTCCGGATCCGAGGCTAGATTGGTCCACTCATCGGGATCCTCCTCCAGGTTGTACAATTCTTCCGAGCCGTCATTATATTGAATGTATCTCCAGTTGCGAAGCCGGACTGCGTGTGTGTTAATTCCATGGGTGGTAACAGATGCAGTTTCCCATTTTCTGTCCGGGGATTCCAGCAGGGGTACTACGCTTGTCCCCTCATTCAGCGAATTTGGGGGTAATCCGCACAGTTCCAGGAGGGTGGGGTAGACATTAAGAAGGTTAACGGGACTGCTGCAAACCGAGCCGTTCCCGGCCATGCCTGGGACTTTTATCATAAACAGGGTTCTCGTAGTGTTCTCCCAGAGTGCAAATTTGCGCCAGTGCATTTTCTCACCCAGGTTCCATCCATGATCAGACCACAATACGATGATGGTATTGTCTCTGTATTCGCTTCTTTCGAGGGCATCCAGCACCCTTCCCAGGCATTCATCCACAAAATTGCCACTGGCCAGGTAGCCCTGTACCGCTTTTTCCCACTGATCGTATTTTGTCACATTTTCATGGTCCCGGAATTTGATCAGCGCCTTTCCAGCCTGTGGAATATCGGCCGTATCGTTTTCGTCAACCAATGGCAGGACTATGCTCTCGAGCGGGAACTTGTCAAAATACTCCTGCGGGGCGTACCAGGGAAGGTGGGGCCTAAAAAAACCGCAGGCGAGAAAGAATGGTTTATCATGCTCCTTGCCCAGTTGGTTAATCACCCAGTCGGCCACCTGCCAGTCCCCCATCTCTTCTTTAGCTGCATCCACAGGTCCCCAGTCAAAATGGCGTGTATTAGGAATACCGTTTAGCGGCCTGTTCTCCGGCATTGGGTCCGGAGGTTTCTGCTGGGTAAGGGAAGGCCAGTATTCATTCCAGGATGCAGAATCCGGAAAAGAACCGTGGTATGTCTTTCCACTGCCTTTAGCAACATATCCATGCTTACGGAAGTACTGAGGTATGGTCAGTATATCCGATAAAACCGGACTCTTCCGCCAGGGATGAGGATTGTGATAAACGCCCGAAGTGGACGGCCGGATGCCAGTCATGATGGATGCACGGGATGGATTGCAGGCGGGGGCCGGACAAAAAGCCCTGGAAAAGATCACGCTCTCTGAAGCAAGCTGGTCGAGGCGGGGCGTTAATGCTTGCGGGTGCCCTCCCATGAAGCCCGTCCAGTCATTCAGGTCATCAATGCAGATAAACAGGACATTGGGAGGTGCCTTATCCTTTGGCTGACAGCCAAATAAGAAAACAATGCATAACAATGCGAATGGTTTAAGGAGTTTCATAGTTAGTAGGATTAATCGTATACAAGATATTTAAAGCATACATAAGAAACAAGGCTGGCTGTTGAATGAACTACTGCGTTATCAGGTTTAGAAGAAGGATACTATTTTATTGGTTTTTGAGATCAGGTAACTATATTAGTGACTGGAAATTTGTAAAAATTAAATTAATTAAAAATGAAGAAGTATTTTATTTTAACCCTGCTTGCTGTTCTATTTGTAACGTGTAATCAAACTCAAAAACAAAACACAGAAAAGCCAAATGTCATAATAGTATTTATTGACGATGAAGGATACGGTGATGTTGGCTGCTATGGTGCGACAGGATTTGAAACACCAAACCTTGACCAAATGGCAAGCAGAGGAATGAGGTTTACAAATTTCTACTCTGCTCAGCCTGTTTGTAGTGCTTCGCGTGCTGGCCTGCTTACTGGATGTTACCCTAATAGAATAGGATTTTCGGGAGCATTGTTTCCCTATCATAAAATTGGTATAAATCCAAAAGAAGTTACAATGGCCGAAATGTTTAAAGAACAAGGATATGCAACTGCCTGTTTTGGCAAATGGCATTTGGGCTGGCAAAAAGAGTTTCTTCCATTGCAGCATGGCTTCGATGAATATGTCGGACTACCCTACTCAAATGATATGTGGCCAAATAGCAATGTTACAGGTGAAAGATTGCCCGAAGGTGAAGGTCGTGGAAATTATCCGGAGCTTCCTCTTATTGTGGGAAATGAAATTGCTGAAAGAATTACAAGTCTGAAAGATCAGGATAAACTTACAACGCTCTATACTGAAGAAGCTGTTGATTTTATAGACCGAAATGCAAAAAATCCATTCTTTTTATATGTCCCGCATACCATGGGACACATTCCACTTGGAGTTTCCGATAAATTCAGGGGAAAAAGCGCGCAAGGACTTTATGGTGATGTAATGATGGAAATTGACTGGTCCGTTGGCGAGATATTGAAAACATTAGAGAAAAACAATATTGAAGATAATACAATTGTAGTCTTCACAACTGATAATGGACCCTGGCTAAATTTCGGGAATCATGCCGGCTCAGCAGGCGGACTACGTGAAGGAAAAACGACAAGCTGGGAAGGTGGACAAAGAGTACCATTTATTATTCAATGGCCAGAGAAAATTCCGGCTGGGACTATTTGTAATAAACTGGCCTGTGCAATTGACCTTTTACCAACATTTGCATCAATCACAAATGGCGAATTGCCTGAAAATAAGATTGATGGACTTGATATTAGCTCACTTTTAAAAGGCGATTTCAAATCAGAACCTCGCGAAACTATTCTGTACTATCATGGTAAAAATAATTTAAACGCCGTTCGAAAGGGAAATTGGAAACTTGTACTGCCACACACCTATAGATCGTACAATACAGAACCCGGCAACGATGGACACGGAGGCAACAGAATAAAAATGGTAGTTGAAAAACCTGAACTTTTTAATATGATGCGGGATCCTGGGGAACAATATAATGTAATTGAGTTTAATCCTGATAAAGTCAAGGAAATAATGGCCATTGTAGAAAAAGCCCGTAGAGAATTAGGCGACTTAAATGTTGGAATAGAAAAAGGGAGCGAAAACAGAGAGATTTTTGAATTGAGGAATTAAAAATTTGGGAAGCTTACAAGGTTCTTCATGATTCAAGCTTTTAATATTCTTTCTCTGGTTTTCGTCTGTGTTGTTATGGATTTCTTTTTCTACTCTGTTAGTTGATGTCAATCTCTTCCAGTTCTGTAATCAGGAAGGGATAATCACTCAGGGGAAGATCGTAAAATACTGTTATTCCACTCTTATTCTCAAACTTATCAATTTCGTAAACCTTTCCGGAAAGAAGGTCTATTCTTACCGGTTTTTCAAACCCGCATTCATGTAGTTCTAAATTTATCCTGGCCGGATCAGGTGTATGCTCCTGGGGGTGCCATGGCAACCAGTAGGCTATGAGATAATGGTCTTTATCGTTTGCAAAACCTGCAACAAGGGGAACGGAAGGGAAAGCATCATCTTCCATCCCGATGCCGTAAAACATCCCCTGGTCCAGCACCTTTATGGCAGCCTCAAGATCTCTGACTTTGTACCGGTCATCCATAACAGAGCAAAGATTCTGATAGGTGTAATAAGCTGGTTTGGGTACGAGATCGGGATTGGACAGTAGGCATTTTTCATTCACGCCCCAGGTCCTGACCCGGGAACCGCCTCTTTCAGGGAATCCAAGCAGGCTATCCACCGGAGAGAGCATGGTTCGTTCCTTCCGTTCACCACGGCCCCTCATGTGGACCAGTTTAAAATAGTTGCTAAGGGTGGCTTTGCAAAAGTATACATCCGTAAATGCCTGGCGGAGAAGCCATTTTGACTGGATATTCAATCCCCAGGGAGAAATGCCGCGATAATCCCTGGTGCTGCTGTGCGAAGGATATCCACATTCTCCCTGCCAGAGCTGGATATCCGGGTTATACCGGTTAATGACTTCCCATAATTCTACAGCCCGGTATATCCGTTTTTCAGGTATTGCACCATAGTTGTGGTAAGATATGATATCAATCAGATCCGCAGTGCCAACGCTAAGAAAGTCTTCTGTAAAACCTGGATTGATCCCTGCCATCGATCCGCCGATCACTATGGCTTCAGGATCAATTTCTTTAATCAGGGAGGCTGTGACTTTAAGGAGCTTCCCATAATCTTTCCCGTCAGGCGGGGCCCCCCAGTAGTTCCTGTGATTCGGTTCATTCCAGACCTCCCAGTATTTGATCCTGTCTTTATATCTTTCAACTGTCGCCCTGACATACCTTAGCCAGGCCTTCAGAGCCTCCGGATTCCGGGTAGGAGGAGCAGGCCTGTACCCGTAAATCTCTGCCAGTTTCGGATCATCATAAGTGGTCAGCTCAGTATACAATTTGTTACCGCTTCCCAGGGTGACAAAAGGCGTTATGCCTTTATCAGATATTTTAGTAAAGGCAATATCTGTCTCAGACCAGTCATATATACCTTTTTCCTTTTCAATCGAAGGCCATGAAGCCCCCAGGCGCGTCCATTTCACACCGATATCAGCAGCTTTGTCAAGCAGCGTGTCTTCAAGGGTACTGGCCTGTATACCCCAGTACGAACCTGAGATCTCTGCGGAATTTTTACTTTTCAATGTACCTAAATAGCCTTGTTCTTGCCCTTCCCTTTGTTGATCCAGTGTGCATCCGCTCACAACCATTGCTGCCATAAGAAATAGCTTAACATTTTTCATAAGTCCATTCCTTATCATAATAATATTAATTATCATGTAATTGTCTCAGTTAAACAGCATTAGTAGACGAAACAATAATCAGATTATCTGACTGCTGCCAGCAATATGACAGTCTCCGTCTAATTCCCTGAATCCAGAGCCAGTTTTCGAATACAGGCTTCAATGAAATAATAATCCGCATAAATGATGGGAACATCTATTTCAGATCCACCAGGCATGTGGCCTACAGAATGTCTAAGGATAAAGTTGTTGTTTTCGCCGACAGGTGCCCGGTACTTATCTGAAGAGAGGCTTGTCAGGATCTTGTCTGCAGCCTCTTTGTAGGGACCACCCTGAGCTCCCAGGTGAGTGCTTAACTCATACAGGCCTGAGCAGAGGATTGCGGCAGCAGAGGCATCTCTCGGTTCATTAGGAATGTTCGGGGAGTCGAAATCCCAATAAGGTACCATGTCCTCAGGAAGGTTTTCATGATTCAGGAGGAAATCTGCAATATTTTTTGCATGGTCCAGGAACTTCTGATCACCAGTTTCCCGGTAGGTCATTGTATATCCGTAAAATCCCCAGCATTGACCTCTTGCCCAGGCAGACTCATGGGCATAGCCCTGATGTGTATGCTTGTGAAGAACCTCTCCTGTGATGGTATCATAATCCAACACATGCCAGGAACTGTGGTCTCCCCTGTAATGATTTTTCATCGTTGTTTCTGCGTGGGTTACTGCCAGATCATACATATCCGTATCATTTGTTTCCCTGGCAACCCAGAACAAAAGTTCCAGGTTCATCATATTGTCAATGATGACCGGATACTGCCATTTATCCTGGTTATGATCCCATGATTTTGTGCATCCCACATCTGGATCGAATCGTGTAGCAAGGGTTTTGGCACTCTGTATTATTACGTCCCTGTATCCTTCTACTTCAGCCAGCCTGTTACCGTTTCCAAAACTGCAGTACATCATAAATCCCAGATCATGGGTACCGTCGTTGAACTGCTCTTTCTCAACATTCTTCGTGAAATGTTTAGCAGCTTCCAGAAATTTTTCTTCCCCGGTATACTCATACAGATACCAGAGGCATCCCGGGTAAAATCCGCTGGTCCAGTCCCGAGATCTCACCTGCCGGAGAACACCATTTTCTGCAGTCCGGGGATTTAGGTCTGTATCTCCTATATTTTCAACGGATAGAGCAAATTGCTGGGCAGCCACATCGAGGCTTTCCCTGGCAATATTGGATAGGTCAGTGGATGGCTGGTTGCATCCAAACATGGAAAAAATAATTGAGAATGCTACTAGTTTCAAAAGGGTGTTCATGCTTTTTAAGATTAAAATTAGGATGGATAATCTTTCGAGGATATTTATTTCAAATTTGGAGGTTGAGAAAACCAGCTCTAAGTTAATGTTTACATAAACAAATCTATATACCACTCTAATTTTTATGTGTGAAAAGTTTTTTAACTTTCACAGTTAAGCGATCCAACAGTATTAGATTCTAACGATGTACTGTTACAAAATCCATATTATAATATTCTAAACATATCAAAATGAAAGTATTGATTTTTATAGCTTTTGCAATCCTCGTAAATCCAGGTTGTACACAGAGGTCGTCAAAAGGTAAAGAACTTTCAGATGAACAGCGTATGGAATGGTGGGCGGATGCCAGATTTGGCATGTTCATTCATTGGGGTATTTACTCTGTCCCGGCCGGTTTTTATAAAGGAGAAGCTCAAAGGAATAGTGCAGAATGGATAATGAATAGGGGAAAAATACCCATCGCCGAATATGAAAAATTTGCCGACCAGTTTAATCCAACAGATTTCAGTGCGGAAGAGTTTGTTGGATTGGCAAAAGATGCAGGAATGAAGTATATGGTCATCACCTCAAAGCACCACGATGGTTTTTCCATGTTTGAATCAAAATGCAGTCCATATAACATAGTTGAGGCCACACCTTTTAAGCGTGATGTATTGAAAGAACTGGCTAAAGAGTGTCAGAAACAGGGGATCAAGTTTGGATTTTATTATTCACAGGCTCAGGACTGGCATCACCCTGGAGGTATAGGAAACAACTGGGATGAGAGTTTCGAAAGAGTAAGTAATGATGAGTATATACGCGAAAAAGTAATTCCGGAAGTCAGGCAACTTTTAACCGAATACGGACCCATTGCGATTTTCTGGTGGGATACACCCCGGCAAATGAGTAAAGAAATTGTTGACAGCCTGTATCATATGACAACCACACTTCAACCTGGTATCATTACAAATGATCGATTGGGAAAAGATTACCCGGGTGATCACAAGACCTTTGAGCGGCGTATACCCAGGAAAGCACCTGATGTTCCTTTTTGGGAGGTATGTATGCCCATCAGCGGAAGCTGGGGCTACAGGTCCGACGACAAGAATTTTAAATCCAAGACTACCCTGATTCACAACCTTGTTGATATTGCCAGCAAAGG
>CAZXOJ010000155.1:0-4845 GCA_964642325.1 uncultured Bacteroides sp.
ATCATGGCTCCATGCTATCCGTCGCCTGTGGTCAATAGACATATGAGACCTGGAGTTGTAATATATCCTTCCATCAGATAGTTCCATAAGAGCAGCTTCCCCTGTCCCGCTCATGATACCATTACTTACCTGCCATGTTTCCCCCCGGTCATCACTGAACATGGCTGTATTATAATTATACATCCAGTACTCCTGCTCATTAGTCCCAAATGGTGGTTGTACCCTTCCAGCGATGAGCAGACGTCCTTTGTGTTCTCCATATTTCAGTGTTATTCCAGTCTCCATGGAGGCAATATTTATTGGGACATCACCGGTGCCATGATTCATGATATTGGACTTTATTTCAATGACTTCCCTTTCCCAGGTCAAGCCATTATCCTGGCTTCTGTAGAGGCAGGGATCATCTTTATCGGGGGAAATGACCAGGATATCCCCTGTCAGGTCATCAACGATGACATTCTGAGCCTTGAATCCAAGGTCTACTTCAGGAGACCAGGTTTTACCCTTATCATTGCTCCGCCTGATTAAATTGCAAGCCCTGTCAAAAGCCAGGATGGTTCCATCCGGGGCAACAACGATGTTCGGGTGCCTGGCTGTTTTGTCGGTTTCCTCCCTGAAAAGAACCTGTGTATGAAAAAGCGGCTTATCCTCTTTCAGCTTACTATTGTCCAGCAGATACCTGGCGTTCATGGCATCAGTTTCCCTGATATTGAATCGGGTGCTGACCACGGAATGTTTTCGACTGTCATCCCAGTATTTGATATATGTTGTGGCGATGATGGTTCCATCCGGTAAAAGTTCCATTCCGGGGTATCCGCAGTCGGTTCCAGCATAGCTATGGAGTAACTTCACCCTGTATTCGCCGGGCTTATTATTTTTAATATCCTCATAGGTTCCTACCCAGGCAACAAAATGCCCCCTGGTGGGACTCTCGGGGGCCATATCGCGAAATGAAACCACCAATCGGCCATCTTTTGTATATACTCCCATATGCCGGTCCCCCGATAAACCCCATGGAGTATCGACCGGATCACTCCAGGATTTTCCTTCATCCCTGCTGAACATCATAAGGCTTCTACCGGTATGAGTATTCTCTCTCATGAAACAACATAGCTCATTATTGTCGGGGGAACGAAATACGAAGGGTTCGCAGGGTTTTTTACCGTCAACATCGGCAATGACCTCAGGTTCTGACCAGGTCATTCCTCCGTCAAGTGTTTTTGTTTGTAATACAACCAGTGTTTCCCCCTTCCTGCGGTGATAGAAACCAAGGTAATTCCCATCCGATAATCTGGTAATGCTGCTAAAAGTCATCACACATTCAAAATCCAGGGGAGGCAATTCTGTCCATGTTTTTCCACCATCCTCACTCATGATCCTTGGCATTTTGGGTTGTGCGGAGAAGACCCAGAGCCTGGCTTTATTGGTATTCATATCTATCATCCTGTAAATGCTTGGACAATTGATATGCTGTTTAAATCCTGCAGGTAACTCATCATCCATTCTATCCCAGGTAATTCCGCCATTATGACTGACAGCCATCGGTCCTGCCGGTCCCCCATGACCGACACTCCAAACACAATAAATGGTTTTCTGATCAGGCATTAGCAATGTTGTGGGATGCCCCTGGTAAATGTCTTCTGTCCCTTCAGCAACAAAAATATGCCGATAGGTTTCCTGCGAAATATCAATTAGCGGTAAATCCTGTTTGTCCTGTGCAAGACAGGCAATACTTATAAATACGATAAAGAACGAACTAAATGTTTTCTGCATGTTTAATATTTTATTAATAACTCAAACCATCATCGAATTTAAATAATGCATAACCTTCTGGTTTTTGGTATCCGGGAACATCTGACTGGTTATTCTCAACAAGTTCGTGAGAAGACGGTATGGAAAATGGCATTCTGCCAGTTGGATTAAATTTTCCGGAAACAACATCCAGCAAGGCATCGAAGGTAGTTCCAAATGTTGCCAGGATGGTATTTGCATCCCCTGTATCAATTTCACTGATCACCCAGGGATTGCTGAAATTAATGGCTATAACCGTTGGTTTTTTTACCTTCAATTGATTGACATAATCCACATCGATGTTATTATTTGATAACTCAATATTTATTTCTGCACCTCTTGATCCAAATAAACCAGCTGATTTAGGATTGAGCCAGAGTATAATTACATCGGCTTCTTCTGAAGAATTCACAAACTCAACATCCCAATCGGAATTCTCCGGAACAATAACGTTATGAGGGTTCTCAGAACCCCTGGCGACCATATAATTCTCAAAATATACTTTGGTCCCTGGCTTAAGTGGAAGCAAAGATGATTCATTTCTCAACAGTACAATTGATTTTCGGAATGCGAGGTTTGCCCGTTCCTGAATTTTTTCGTTTCCTACAATACTGTCAGCAGCTTCAACGTCAACATATGGATTTTCGAAAATCCCCAATTCAAATTTCTCTGTAAGCAGCCTTGTTATCGATTCATCGATACGGGCTTCTGTTACCAATCCTTTATTAATGGTTTCCAAAAGAGGTGCCGGATCTGCAATTCCTGAAAAAAGATCCACCCCCGCATCAAGTGCTTTCTGGTAGCGTTCATAAACAGAAAGCTCTTCAACCCCCCAGGGCATCATGAAAATGGGACCCGTATCGGAGTTTATGATCCCTTTAAAACCAAGCTTTACACGCAACAAATCATACAATATTCCCTTGTTATATGCAAAAGCAACTTCTTCGTGCTCCGTCTTTATCGGTTTGGCATAGTAAGGCATGATGGCCGATGTACCGGCATCGATAGCGGCAATAAAAGGTTTCAGGTGGTAATCAAACATCCCTCCCGGGTAGTGTTGATCTTTCCCCCAGTCAAAATGCGGATCCTGTCCGTCTACCTGGGGTCCCCCACCTGGAAAATGCTTAGTGGTCAGGGCAACGGAATGATTTCCCAGCTTTTCACCCTGAAATCCAAGGGTAATTTCACGAACCATGCTGGCTGCCAGTTCTCCATGTTCTCCAAAAGTACCCTCTATCCTTGCCCATCGTGGTTCTGTAGCCAGGTCAGCCATGTATTGGTAACCTTTCCGAATCCCTACGGCTACCCACTCTTTGGCGGCAGATTCTGCAAACTCTCTGGTCAGTTCAAAATCCCTCATGGCTGCCAGTCCCAATGTACCCGGCCACTTCGAAAAAACAGTTCTTCCCAGGCCAATGCCTATGGCATAATCATTTGTAATATGATTCCGGGGATTGGAAGCCAGAATTACCGGAATTCCCAAGCGTGTAGATTCAGAAAGTGCCTGTAATTTATTCGACCATTCAGCCATTGTTTTTGCATCGGTGTTGGCACGAATAATAAAGTGACGCAAATGTCTTTCGTTCACTCCTTTTGTGGTACCTGAAATAAACAGGGCAGGTATCGGAAGTGGCTTACGGGTAAAGAAGTTCATATCCATTACCGTCTCTTCTTCCGAAAAATCGCTGGTGATCTTTTGGCGAGGAGCACCTGGAACAGGCCTCATTGAACTTCCAGCCATGTTAATGGTACTAATGAGCATGAAACCCACTTTTTCCTCCAATGTCATCTGGGATAGCAAATCTGCAACACGTTCATCGGTCGTTAATCGCCAATCTTCGTAATTGTCGAGAACAGCATTTTTATTTAAATCTTTGAACTGGAAACCATCTACTTCCAATAATTCGACCGAGCGGGATCCCAATTCAGGTTGCACATATTTTGTTTTTTCATTACATGCTGAAAAAAGCATCAATATCCCGAAAAGAAGAACCAAGTAAGTTTTCATGATTTTTAAATTTAATGATGTACAAAAAATATCATCTGAGATATTTATTCCTTTGTAAACTTCAGGTTTTGTACCCTACCTGCATCAAGTTCGAAGCCAGTAATATGCCCATCATCTCTCCTGAATTGAAAAAGAAGTCCCTCGTCTTCAACATTAAACTGATCCCTGGCGGAAACGTCTAAAGTCAATGGGGCATAATTGCCAATCTTTACTTTAAGCACTTTATTCTCAATAAATAACTGATAAGTAGTGTTCAGCTCTCCGCTGTAATAATCACCTGTGAATTCATCCAAATTAATGCTTGATATGTCCAGATCAATTTTAACTTCTTCTCTGACATTTTTTGACATCCCTGGTTTAACTTCTTCCTCTTCATTCTCCTGGATATAATCATCCTTGAGAAATAAATCTGCTATTTGAAAAGCCTTTCTTGAAGGATTGGCGTCAGACCTGTTTGCAAGTATAACTACGGAAAACTGCTGTTCCGGAAATCTCAATAATATAGAGCGGTATCCTGCAAGGGACCCTCCATGACTGACAGTTTTCAATCCCTTATAAGTTCCAATATTCAATGCAAATGCATAGCTGCTGCTTTCCCCACTATTCAGGAGTCCCTCTTTATGCATTTTCTGAATTATTTCCGGCCCGCCTTTCCCCAGTTTATTACTATAAAAGTTCTGGTCCCATAAGAAGAGGTCTTCAATATTGGAATATACCCCACCCGATCCAACAAGATCAAATCTTGATATCAGATTATCGAATTCATCTTCATCTTTTACCTTTGCATAACTGAAGACACGGTCCTTGATGATATCACTGTTATCATCATAAAACAGCGTATTGTCCATTCCCAGAGGCTTGAAAATATTCTCATCAGCGAATTCTTTCAGTGGTTGGCCTGCTGCTTTCTCCACAATCATTGCCAGCATGAAATAACATGAATTGCTATACAGGTATTTTTCTCCAGGAGAGAAATTCAACTCACTTTGTCTCTTAATTAATTCATAAACCTCATCATCTTCAATATGGTCGAGATAATTTCTTCC
>CAZXOJ010000155.1:4945-10034 GCA_964642325.1 uncultured Bacteroides sp.
TCTTAATTAATTCATAAACCTCATCATCTTCAATATGGTCGAGATAATTTCTTCCTATAAGATACATTAGTGTCAGGTAGTCTCTCACACCACTTGTATGATGTATAAAATGCCTTATGGTAAGGGGTGATTCATACACAGGAAAATCAGGAAGGAATTTTTGTATTTCATCATCTAAATCCAATTTCCCCTGTTCTTCAAGTAATAAAATACTAAAAGTCACAAACTGTTTCGAAACGGACCCAAGGTAGAAAACGGAGGATGGGCCCAGGGCAATGTCATGTTCCAGGTCCCCTGTTCCATATCCTTTGGCATAGATTAGCTCTCCATTTTGAATAATCCCGATGGCACAACCAGGAACATCCGGTTTATTCCATTCAGCAAATATGCTGTCAACAGCCGATTTTTCTTCAATTTGTCCAAATGCACAGATATTGAAAAGAGTAAAAATAATGGCTGGAAATAAAATCTTCATAGGTGTGATTACTAAGTTAATCATTCTAAAGCTGCATTCATGGCATCAAGAGCCGAGGAGGTAGTAGCTGCATTACTTTTTTCAGGGATTATACTCCAGGAAACACCCGGTGGTATTGATCCATTCTGCATGGCAGTTTCCCAAATAGAATGAGCATTTAAGGCTATAAATTCACCGTACTCTTTTTTAGGGGAATATTGATTCAATAAGGCCAGATGTCTCATAAAAATCCCCTTAAATTGTTCAGCATCGGCATTACAGTCATCAGGCTCACAATTTATCTCACAAAGTATTCCCCCATCACTCACCATATTCATTATGGCAGCCAAAGCAATACCATCTGCATAATTTAAGTATATCTCGTCCCCGGTAATTTCACTCAGATAAACCAGTCCCGATAAAATAACCCCCTGGTTATATGTCCAAATCCTCGGATTTATTTTACAGTCCCCTCTCCTTCCTCCAACACCATCCTGCACCTGGCGTTTTCCATCAATTAGCTTTGATTCAAGCATCCAGTTCCAAATATCCAGAGACCATTGCAAACAATTTTTCCCTTTAACCATACCGGTATTGGCTAAATGCAGTCTTGCAGCCAGTAAAAGGGTTAATTCATTGCTGATTGTACTCTTATACTTTAGACCCTTTTTCCAGTAAATACCTCCTCCGCAGGTCTCATCCCAACCCAGTGTTATATCCTCAAATATATACCTGGCCATTTCCAGGTACTCCTGATTGCCCGTCCATTCCCATGCATCTAACCAGGCAAGGGCCCACCAGCCTTCATCATCATAGTAATCGTTAATATAACTGGTACAGGTCCAGGCATTTTTTTTTCAGTGGCCGGAACCCTAAATTGCTTAGTTTTTAAGAAAGTGTTTTCAACCACCTGAACAAGAGAATCATTATCAGTTAACTGGCCATATCTTATTAAGGCGGTGAGGGCATTGGCCCCATTCCACCATGAAGTTGTTTCCCATAATCCCGTTTCCTTATCATACCAATGCTGAAGCTGTCCTACCAGTACCCCGGCCCTTATATTCATTTTATCCCGATCGGAGCAGCTTGTAGATAAGATAGTTACAAGGATAAGACATATGACATAATCTTTCATATGCTTCAACTCAATTACTCAGATATTAATTCCAATGTCATTAAAATAGGAGAATGATCAGAGGCCATGCCTTCTTCAATCACGGATACATCAATGATCCGCCAACTTCTTTCCGGACGAACTAAAATATAATCAATTTGTTTCCGGGGAGATATTGAGGGAACGGTTGGCAGGTCTTTGCCAGCGTTTTCGATGACCCATCCTTTTTCTTCAAGGAGCTTCAATGGAGCTGAACTGGGAGTTGCGTTTAAATCACCGGTCAAGATATATGGTAGATCTAAGCTATCATTAATAAAGGCTGTCTCAATCACTTCGACAGCTGCCTCTCTTGCATAATTTGACCCAATGGTTCTTAAATAATCAAAGTGGGTTGTAATAAATCGAACAATTGTTTCTTCCCCATATTTCTTGGAAAAATCCACATCAACACTCATTGCCTCATACCTGCTACTACTTGCACTTGGAATGGAGAGATTGCCCAAATCCTGGAAGGGATATTTTGAAAGGATGGCATCTCCATAAAATAGTTGAGACTGTGGTACAGGAATATCCAACAAACGGTAGAGGTTGGGGGGTTCTATTTCTGTAGAAGCTCCAAAGACACCAATCATTTCGGTCATTTGGCCGATGGTTGCTGTCATAGCAGAGTCTGCGACCTCCTGCAGTCCGACAATATCGGGATCCAATCTATTTATGACATCAGCAATTCGCTTAAGATCCTTTTTAGAATCCATACCGACGCCATAATGAATATTATAACTTACGACTCTTATCTGAACTGGTTCTTCCTGGGCATAATTTCCGGGGAGGAATCCAAGAAACATGATAGCGATAAATATGTACTGCATTTTTTAGTAGGGTTAATTCTTTACCAAATTCGCATCCTTACTGTCGGTAAAAGGAATATTAAGCTGCCAGACATTCTTTTTTGATTGCACTTCTATTTTGACTCCATTATCATTTTCAGATATGATCTCTGCTCCTATTTTTGGCATCTTTTTTTCTGAAGGCAGAAGCAACCAAACAATGGTACTGCTTTCATTGATATTTGTACTATAAAAGCTAGTGATATTAGGTTCAAATAAATTGTACTCTGAACTGTACCAACCCTGTATCTCGGGTTCTTCCTGACCTTGAATGAAGCTTATATCAAATTTTTGCTGACTTATCGGGACAACCGCCAGGTTCCCTTTCTTATTTTTGGTTTTAACAGTTGAATTATCCTTTTCGACGACACAATCCGGATGCCAATGCCACATCGCGTCAATTTTTCTTGGTTTGTCGGTTATTATCCTGTCAACTACTACCCAAAATTCGCCACGAACATACATTACAGACCTGATATGTTTTGCTTTTCCATCGACATCAATGAAGCTGTCAAATGAATTTGATGCATAATCAAAATCATCGCTTATCTTATAGTAGCTGTTGGCCAGTGGTTCTTTGGCATGCCTTGGCCCACCTTTCTGACCTTTACCGTCTATCAGGATTAGATTATGCCCGGCACTCCCACGGGCATATGGCCTGAATTTTCGCGCTACTTCACCGGTATAGGCAAATCTTCCTGCATCAACCAGCAAACTTCTGCCGTAGGCAAATATGGAAAGATGTAACTTGTCATTATGCTGGTGCCCGCTACCCCAGGGACCAATATCAAAGAATGACCAGTGGGCATCGGCATCGTATCCACTTCTTGATATTAAATGTCCGGCCCAGGGATAGAAATAGGACGGGCCATCTGAGGGTTTATTTCCGGATTGTCCATTTGTAACAATGTATTCCCAATCGGGCTTATGATATATTTTCGCGCCATTTATAATACGGTCGCGGTCACTCCCCAGGTCGCCATCATTATTCAAGATACGAAAACCATTGGGGCGTACTGCATGAGCGATATAGCTATACATATCCTCAATGGTCTGGTTGAAAAAATCAGGGAGGGGTTTATTTGCCCTGTCACAGATATCCTTGAAAAGTTCAAAATTGGCTAATGAAACATTATGATAATGTGAGGTGAGTTCAGTCTGTACTCCATCAGCATACACCTGGTCTTTCATGCTTTCAGCCATCGTTTCCATGGAATATGCCAACCATTCGCCGGATTCTTTGTATTCAGGAAAATTCGTGGCTACTGTTGCCAATGCTGAGATTTCCATGGTCAACCAATTATTGCCGCCATGAAAATTTCTATTATAGTGAGCATGATCGGGCAAACTACTTAAAACCAAGAGTTGTGTTGCGGGAGATAAATATTCACTGTTGATGAGGCCATAAAAAATACGGGACCAGACTTTACTCCTGAATGATACCTCCAAACCTCTCCAGATAGATTCTCTGCCTTTAACAGCAGGGTAAGGCATACTGGCAATGATAAAATCCCTCAAAAACAGGTCAATGTATTTTGCATATTTTGGATTTCCTGTTTCAAAATAGGTGCTTAATACAGTATTGATTTGACTATGTCGGTTTGAGAGCCAGGCCCATTCCCTGTCGTTGTTGGGTCCTTTATAATACCAGTCGCGATGGCCGTCCTCACCCCAGGGGACCTGTCCCCTTACATTTTGAACAACAAAGACATCATTCAAGATCGTATCGGCAAGTGCAACAGTTTTATCTGTAATTGCAGGTTGTTCTCTTCTCAATTCCAGTACCATATTACCATCTTGATAATATGCCAGCAAGGATTTACATGCTTCAACCATATTGCCACTATTAACGGCAGTTTGAACTTTTTCCAGACCTTTATATTCAAGGTTGAATTGATCAAACATACTTTTCACTATCTCAGGGTAGGTTTCATATAAATCCTCAACTGAAGTTATTCCCTCCCAGCTATTTTGTGCAATACCGTATCCAGAGATGGAAAATAAAATTCCGGCTAATAGAAAAGTCCTGGTAATTTTAAGCATGATTTATTGTTTTTTAGGGTAAAAAGTATGAATAGTAAAATACCATATTTTTATTTCTTATTCATAAAAAACGGCCATTTCAGCTATTTTTTTTCTTTTAATGTTTGGTACATAGGCAGGAGATTTAGAAAACCCAACTGGTAGTAAAAGGAAAGGCCTTTCGTTACCTGGCCTATTTAGGAGTTTTGCTAAAAATTTCATTGGACTTGGAGTGTGCGTCAGTGTCACTAAACCAGCATTATGAATGGCAGAAATAAGCATACCACAGGCAATTCCAATAGACTCATTCACATAGTAGTTATTATACTTTTCACCTTTATCTCCATATTCATATACTTTTTTAAAAACAGCGATCAACCAGGGAGCAATTTCCAGGAAGGGTTTATTCATATCTGTTGCCAATGGTTCAAGGTCTTTCTTCCAGCGTTCGCTCATTCTGTTTTCGTAGTTTTCTTCTTCTTCAATTTCCGCAGCTCTTCGAATTTGAGTTTTTAGGTTTGTATTGGAGATGGCGCAAAATGCCCATGGCTGTTTGTTAGCTCCGGAAGGAGCTGTGGAAGCACTTTTAATGATATTTTCAATACAAACCTA
>CAZXOJ010000156.1:0-9886 GCA_964642325.1 uncultured Bacteroides sp.
TACTGATATCCGGAGAAAAATCCGGAGCATCAATTACAAACCTGAGGATGGGTGACCTTATCAGTCCGGCAATGCGGATGTACGTTTCCAGGTTGGCCTCAGTCATTCCCCTGGCTCCTGCCTCCAGTTGAATTCCTTCTTCCCTGGCAGCCAGATAACATGCTTCCAATTCAGCATCATCCATCCTGTCAAGCGGCAGGTTATCCGCCACCTGTATCAGTTTCACATCAAGCTCCCGGGCCTTCTCAATCAACCCATAAAAATTCATCGGAACAGCAGGCAATTGTCCGGGTAAACCAATGGCCCAGGTGTAGGTATAGCTACTGATTCCAAGTTTCATTGGCTGGCAGATGAATTTATGAATGGACCATTAAAATATAAATTAATAAGGACACTATGAATTCAAAACCCAAAACAGGTAAAGATTTTTTGTAAATTACCGTACCGACATAAAAACTGAAATAAATATGAACCAGAGAAAAAACAGGATGGTTCACATCCTATTGATACTATTACTTTTTAGCGGAAATTGCTATGCCCAGGATTCATCTGTCCCTGAAGTAGTTATCACCTCAGGCCAGTTTGAGCGTGTTATTGTTGTACGAATGAAACAGCATGCTGATCTGCTGGCCGGACTGCAGGAAGCTGTTGAGAAGGAAAAGATCGGGAATGCTGTAATCCTGAGCGGGATTGGTTCCCTTACCTCTTACCATATTCATGTCGTGGACAATAATACATTCCCATCAGAAAATGTATTCATTAAAAACAGTATCCCTGTTGACCTCACCTCGGTTAATGGATATATCTTCAATGGGAAGGTCCATACCCATATCAACATATCCGATGAAAACCTGGCCATTGGGGGTCATCTTGAACCTGGGACCACTGTATTTACTTTCGCCATCATTACGATAGGTGTTTTTAACAGCGAAGTAGATCTCGACCGCTTTGACGATAAATTCTGGAAATAGGGGAAATCATTTCTTCACCACCTCGAAGTATGCTTCGTCATAGCTTAAAGCGGTAAAGATGCCCAGACCGTTGTTGACATTGCTGAGGGGTTCGGTCAAGTTTCTTGAATCCTGCTCACGGTTCTCATACAGATCTGCATATTCCTGGTTGACCCGGAATAACTTCACCCTGTGGGTGCCGTACTGCTGAACTGAAAGGAAGACCCTTATAATATATGTATCTGTAATAAATGGACGAGAAAGAAAACGGAAGTTCTGGAATTTCCCACCAAATCCTGAGAATCCAAATTCGATGTCCTCCGGATTGTCTTCGATGTTTTCCACCAGCACATAGAAATATTCCCCATCAGGATTGGACCAGGTAACTTCAATGTCTGGCATACCAGCCAGTCGCATTTCCCTGGGTGTAAGATCCGGATCGATTTGAATGCTGCTTACAGAAAGTCTCATACTGTCAGGCTTTTGCGGCACTGTTGTTTCTGAAGTCAAAACATCTTCTCCGTGGAATATTTCAATATCATATTTTTCACCGGCTAGGATTCTCAAGTTACTGTCAGGACAATGATAAAATCCGGCAGAATCAGAGGACAGCAACGGAAAATCCTGATCCTGCCATTGAATGCTGATATTGGCATCAGAGATCAGGGGGAAAACGCTATCAGCCGATGTATAGGGCAGGGATTCACTTAGCCGTACATGCGTCACCGGCTCATCTTCATATAGATATGCATTAAGGACCAGTTTTATATCCCCCTCTGAACTTTTTTCAATCTTTTCACAACCTGCCAATGATATCAAAATGGTAATTAAAATCACCATCAGGGTGCTGAGCAGTATAATTGATGTGTTATTTTTCTCCATCATCTTAAAAACTAATTCTGAAACTGAGGTTTGGGGTGGTCCCCAGCAGAACCACATCGGTTACAGTCAATACATCCTCCTCAATTTCGAATTCCTTGTACCAGATGTTTTTCCTGTTATACAGGTTAAACACTGATAAGGAGATGGATTGTTCGGTCTTCCTTCCCTTCCAGGAATAAGATGCCGAGAGGTCCAGCCTGTGGTAGGCCGGAAGTCGGAGGGAATTTTTATCATTGACATGAATGTACTGGTAATCGGTACCATCCAGCAGGGTCAGTTCATACACGCTCTCCGGGGCAGTATAGGGTTTGCCGGTGCCGTATATGAATGCTCCTGAAAAGTCCCACCGCCCAATTCGGCGGGTATATACTGCTTTTAATTCATGTGTCTGGTCATGCAAAGCATAAAAAGGATTGCCATAATTCAACTCCGGGTAGGTATGTATCACCTCGCTGAGTGTATAGGCGATCCAGCCTGTATTCTTTCCGTATTTTTTCTGTACCAGAAACTCCATTCCTTTCACATGCCCGCTGCCTTCGAAAAAATAGGTTTCCTGGGAAGATCTCATTCCCCGACCAAATCCTCCACCCGTAAACCTCATGGTATATTCGGTCAGTCCCTGCAGATCTTTGTAGAAAGCTTCCGTGTCAAAAAACCAGTTATTCTTCTCATAGCTTAGACCCGCAATATACTGGGTTGATGACCCGACCGGGATGGTTTCTCCATCCGAAAGAAGCCAAAAATCCCTGCTTCCCTGGAGGACATCTTCCCGCACGATGCGGGCAATGTACTGGTTGTAAATTCCCCATGCACCCTTAAACCGCAGGTTTTCGACGGGTTCATAAGTAACTGCCAACCTTGGTTCCAGGTAAAATTTATCAGTCATATTGTAATAGGTACCCCGGATACCCACATTCACCAGGATTTGATCTGTGATCCGGTAATTATCCTGCCCGTATGCAGAAACCTGAAAACCTTCCGTCTGCCTGTCCACCGGTTTTAGGGTATCATTTACCTGGTACAAATAACGGATGTCGTTCCAGGTGCCTTCCGCGCCAAATTCCAGGTGGTGTTTTGTACCCAGGTAAAGATCGTTCCGGAACCGGAAGCTGAAATCACGTACATTATTGTCTTCAATCAGGTTCTGTCCCACCCTGACTTCCCCTGTTTCGCCTGGCTGGATGTCGGTGGACCGGTCCCGTCGGCTGAAATAATTGGAATAGGACAGGAACAGGTTCGCGGTATAATTCTGTGACCAGTCCCTCCTCCATTGCAGGCTTGTCCCGATATTCCCCCATTCGGCAAGATCCGTAATGCTCCCTCCGCCAGTTGTTCCCTGATTAAATCCTCCAGTAATATCTCGTGAATTATCAAGTTTGTCCTTTCCGTTATAAAAACTCAATGCGATGGTATTGTTCGTATCGGGCTTTATGGTCAGTTTTGAATTGAGATCGTAGAAATGAAATTTGGGTTCCTGTGCGACCTGCTGCTGGCTAAATCTTCCTCCTCCCCCGCCACCCCCGGGCATTCCCGGAGTGCCACCCTGGGTGTCATCATTATAGAGGTCAAATATTTTGTTATAAAGTCCGGTACGGACGATATCTGTATAGGATCGCCTGGCAGCAAGCTGCAGTGATACCTTATTGCCGGGGAAAGGAACCTCGAAGAAACCGTTGGCGCTCAGCAAGCTGATGGATGCACCGCCATGGAATTGCTCCATATCTGCCGGTTTTCCGGTTATCTCCATGACGCTAGAGATCCTTCCACCGTATTTGGCCGGAAAACCTCCCTTGATCAATGTAATATCATCAATAGTATTGGCATTGAAAGCCGAGAAAAAACCATAAAAATGATCAACATGGTAGATGGTCATCCCGTCAAACAGGATCAAATTCTGGTCAGGCGTGCCACCCCTGACATATAACCCTGCTGAAGTTTCATTTGTGGC
This sequence comes from uncultured Bacteroides sp., assembly GCA_964642325.1. Taxonomy (GTDB): domain Bacteria; phylum Bacteroidota; class Bacteroidia; order Bacteroidales; family SM23-62; genus SM23-62. Next base: position 3,781 of record CAZXOJ010000156.1, read on the forward strand.
ACTGACCCCGGGCAGTAATTGGAAAGACCGGAGTACATCCACCTCTCCCAGGTTGGGCAGCCTGGCAATTAATTTGGGGGAGATCTTCACTGTACTGATCTGGTCCGGGACCCTGATGATCCGTTCTTTTTCCATGGCCACCGTTACCTCCTCGATTTGTTCAACGTCCTCTTCCAGTTTGATCACCAGGGAGCTTTGTATGCGTATGGAATTAAGCTTTATCTTCTTATCCTTATAACCCACGTAAGATATCAGGAGAGTGGAAGTATCATGAGGTACCTCCATAGCGAAATATCCATCCTCATTCGTAGAGCTGCCCTTTCCGGTTGATATTACGACAACTGCAGCAAAAGAGAGTGGTGTGTTTCCCTGATAACTCAGGATACGCCCATAGACCTTATGTTCTCCTGAGCCTTGCCCTTTCAATCCGGAAGGAAATATCAGGATCAAGAAAAGGAGTAATACAATGGTAAATCTATTCATCTTCAGGATTCAGGTTCAGAATTATTGAGTTATTATTTACTTTATACAGCAGAAACATTAAATACCCTACCATTGATGATATTTTTAGAAAAAGTAGGGTAATTAACTGCTCAAGTGTATCATAAGCAGACAAGTGGTTTTTACATAGGTTTTAATTAGTTTAGATTAGGTTTTAATAAGAATCGATTCCTATTTTTCATTCCATTGGAAAACAGAGATTTAAAAGAAGATATAGTTGTTGCCGGTATGAGCCAGGTTCAGTTTGAACAGATATTCCATTCCCACTACGAGGCAATACGGAATTATATTTATTATAAATCCGGGAGTATTGATGAGGCAGAAGATATTGCACAGGAGGCTTTCCTGAAAATATGGGAGAAGCGTGAAACCATCATTCAATCTACGGTGAAGTCACTTTTGTATACCATCGCCGGGAATATTTTCCTGAATCGCTGGCAGCACAGGAATGTCGAAATACAATTCGCCATGCAATATGGAAGCGAAGGAGCCTCATCATCACCGGAATATGATCTGGAAATGAAAGAGTTTGATGAAAAACTTCAAAATGCCCTTTCGGCCCTGACAGAGAAAAGCAGGACCGTTTTCCTGATGAACCGGATAGACTGTATGACCTATAAAGATATTGCCAATTCTCTGGATATCAGCGTAAAAGCAGTAGAGAAAAGAATGAATAAGGCATTGACATTTCTCAGGGAAACACTGGAAGTAAAGATCTAAAGTGGAAAGACATGGAAGATTTTAAGAAAATGGATATGGAAGATAAAATAGCATTTCATGCATCCAGGTACAGCGTACCGGGCGGCCTGTCAAATGAAAAGGCTTTCGGAAAATTGATGGAACGCATTGAGCCTAAAGAAATACTATCCCCGATAGTGACCCGTAACAGGTCCCGTATCCTCTATTATACTGCCGCAGCATCGCTGGTACTGATCATTACCCTGTTTTTTACATTCAGGGACTTTCAGCAGTTAAAAATCGTTGCCGGTACGGGGGAACAGCAGGTTCTTGAATTGCCTGATGGTTCAGGCGTTTTCCTGAATGCCATGTCTGAAATTCGGTACTCAGAAAAAGATTTTCAAAAAAATCGCACCCTCCGATTAAACGGTGAGGCCTATTTTGAAGTCAAAGAGGGTAGTTTATTTACCGTCGAATCTAAACAGGGTAAGATTGAGGTGCTTGGAACTTCATTTAATGTTCATTCAAGGGATGATTATTTCAAAGTCACTTGTCTTACCGGCAGGGTGGTCGTAACAGCTGCCTCCACAACGGATACAATAAGCAGAGGGGAAAGCGTATTATTAATAGACAACAAGTACCGTAAAACACGGGAACAAGATATTTTAAAGATCCTTAACTGGCGAGATGGTGAATTTTACTATGAATCAACAGAATTGAGATTTGTCCTGGATGAGATTGAAAGACAATTTGGTGTATCAATCAACGCCTCCGGAGTTAATAACCGACTTTTTACGGGGAGTTTTTATCGTGGGAATCTGGAAGAAGCCCTTCAGATCGTTTGCATTCCCCTGGATCTTGATTTTGAGATCCTTGAACAGGGGAAAGTCCGCATTTCCCCGTAAGGTACTATCCGGAGTATTTATTTTAACCCTCCTGTTGATCCTGCTAAAGCCATCAACGGTGATGGCTCAGGATTTGTATTTCCAATTTTCAGGTAATACCCTGTCAGAAGCCCTTTTGAGTATTGCAGATCGAACCGGGACCAATATCGCATTTGATGCTGAGAAACTGGGGCAAGCTGCAGTGGAACGGGAGATCTCCGGGAAAAATACAAGTGAATTACTCGATGCTTTGCTGGATGGAACCGAATTTAATTACCTGCAACAATACGGTAGTTACCTTATTATTAACAGACATGATAAGAGCTATACCCCGCCGACTACAAAAGAGGGTACCAGGGGGATCCTACTGGATGCCAATACCGGAAAGGCGCTACCCTGGGCTGATATTTACCTGGATTCCCTGAAAACACATTTGTATGCCTCATCGGATGGATCCTTTCTGATTCCTTCGACAAATAGTGAGTCCCAGGATATTTACATGACATACCTGGGCTATCATCCTATCGATACCAGTGTTTCGACAGATGGAAGTTCCGGACCTTACATATTCCGTATGGAGCAGAAATCCAAGTTACTGGAACAGGTAGAGATTGAAGCACCCAAAATGCCTATGCTGGGACTGGGGAGGGATGCCAGTCAATATTCCATCCGTCCGGCAAGCTTTATCAATCTTCCCAGTTACGGGGAAACGGATCTTTTCAGTGCGCTTGAGTTACTGCCCGGCATCAGTTACTCACAGAATGCTGCTGAATTAAGCATCAGGGGCGGGTCCGGTGACCAGAACCTGGTGTTATTTGACGGATTTACCCTGTATAATCTTGATCATTATTTCGGAGCATTTTCTGCTTTGAACCCAAATGTGGTAGAAAACCTCCAGGTATTTAAAGGGGGATTTGACAGTCGTTATGGTGAAAGGGTCAGCGGGATTATTGATGCCAGGGGCAAATCCGGAGACAGTCTTGCCACCTCCGTGTATGGCGGAATTAACCTGTTGAGCACAAACCTGACCGTGAAAGCCCCGGTGAGTCAGAAATTTAGCATGTTGTTGTCGGGAAGACTGGGATACTCCAGCATTTTCTCCAATTTTATGATAGAAAACATCTACGATGACAAGAATATAAATGCCAGTCCCTGGCCAGGCGGCAGTAAGCAATCTAATATTGACCCAAATTATAATTTCTACGACTTCAACATCAAGCTCAGGTATCATATAAGGGAGGATGAAGAGATTTCTCTCAGCGCTTACGGCGGAAGAGATAACCTGGAAGTGGAGGACCAGGTAGTTCGTCGCACTATTTCCACGAATATCCTGGATGACAGCCAGTGGAATAATTATGGGTTGGGACTAACCTGGTCCAAAAACTGGAATAAACATTTTTCAAGCAGTATACAGGCAGGGGGTTCCGGGTTCATTAACAAGTATTCAAGTTTTGTAAGCATCTTCCAGGACAGCACAGGATTCCCAGCCATTCCGGGTCCGGGTGGCTCCGATATGCTCCCGGCAGGTGAAAACCAGGCTCAATACGGGTACAATGAGCAGAATTACATGGGTGATCTGTATTTTTCATTTCGGAACACATACCAGCTGAATCCAGCACATAAGTTCGATTTTGGGATGATTGCCCGGAATCAGTTTTATTCCCTGAATACAGCGTCAGACCAGACAGAAACCACAAATGTATCATCCGGATCCTCCGGTCTCTGGTCTGTATTCTTACAGGATGTTTTTACACCAACTACAAATTTCATGGTGAAACCAGGTTTGAGGATGAATTATCATCCACTGACGAGGGACTTTTACCTTGAACCGCGCTTATCCACTAATTATATGTTTGACAATGGTTTCCGGCTCAAATTTTCTGCCGGGCGATATTACCAGTTTGTGAACAAGGTTGCTTCCGGCCAGTCATATGGATACAACCGTGAATTCTGGGTACTCGCTGACAACCAGCAACATCCTGTTCTTTCATCAAATCATTTGATACTTGGATCAGCCTATGAAAGTGAGAAATTTACCCTGGATATCGAGGCCTATTATAAAACTTTTGAGGGACTTCAACAACAGGTTACCATTATGGATGGACCGGACAGATTTGATTTCAGGCGTCAGACCCCTGTGCTGTCTTTTGATACATCACCCACAAGCATAATTGCATCAGGATCCGGACGGTCATTCGGACTCGATTTTCTATTGAAATATCAGGAAAAGAATTACCAGGGATGGGTGTCTTATTCCCTTGGCAGATCTCTTCAAAACTATGACATGATCAATGAGGGGAATGACATTCCGGCGCCGGTAGACCGTCTGCATGCACTGGATCTGACCCAAATGTATTCCAGGGGTAACTGGAACTTTTCGCTGGTCTATCTTTTTTCAACCGGCCAGCCCTACATTGTTGCTAACCGGGAAAATGAAGAGCAAACGGTATCTCAAACCTTCCGGAGACTACCGAATTACCACCGGGTGGATGTCTCGGCAAACTACAGCTTTCATATTAAAAAGGCCAGGTTCCGTCTCGGATTATCCATTATAAACCTGCTGGACCGGCAGAACTATTATGATATCGACAGGAGGAATTTCCTGTTCAACAATATCAGCTACGAAGAAACCAGTATCATTAAATCCCAGGGTATCACGCCCAATGTTTTCCTTCAATTCCGGTTCTGAGAATCAATTTTATTTTGAAGTTACCAATTTCAGGTAGGGTATCATTCGACTCATCTGTAATAGTATCGTAACAGGATCATAATTTGAAACCAATATGCAAAAAGTGTGATGAAAAAAACAAGTTTAATAATACAAGCCATTATCCTGGCTCTCGGAATCATGTCATGTGAAAGGAATAAATCCATGAGCTCAGGCATTGAAATAGCCGAAGGGGAGATCCTCGGCCTCACATTGGCAGAGGCAAGTGCGGAAGAGGATCATTCGGTTTCCATGGAACCCCATGGTACATTCAGGATGTTTGGAAAGATGGGGGGCGGAATGGGTCGCGGTAAACATCATCTTCCAGAATGTGCTGATATCTCTGAGAGCGGAGAAGAATATCCCAGGGAGATAATTATTGATTTTGGTGAAGGATGTGAAGATCGGAGGGGAAACACTAAGACCGGAAAGATCATTGTCACAATCTCCGATACCATGGTAAATGAGGGGGCTACAAGGACTGTCACATATGAAAACTTAACGGTACGTGGCAATGAAATTAGCGGATCCAGAACAGTGGTGAATAAGGGCAAGAATGACGATGGGAACTGGATTGTTGAGTCACAGTCAGAAATGAGTATTAACCGTGTGGATGAAGGCGTTGTGATAAACCGCACTTCAAATGCAACACATGAATGGCTTACTGGATTTGAAACAGCGGAAAAAATGGATGATTCATTCAAAATTACCGGATCCGGCAGTATCTCCCAGGATGGCAGTTCAACTTATAGCCGCAAGATCCTTGTTCCCTTGTTTGTTGACAGAAGCTGCCGCTATATTCTCAGCGGACAGGTAGAGCTGACAAACGCGGAGAGTACCATGCTTATCGATTATGGTGATGGCACCTGTGATAATACCGCAACCGTAACAAAGGACGGGGTAACAGAGGAAATAGACCTAACAAGATGTAAATTCAGAGGTAGATCAAAAAACAAAATAGGCAGTAATTGATCTCCGAGGTGGTTGGCTAATATTTATATTGTTTGGTCTTTTGAATCTCAGTTCATAGTAAACTTAGGGTTACCCGTCTCTTGTCGAAAGGGCTTCTGCTGACAATGTTGAAGCCCTTTTTTTTAAATACCAGTGAATGCCTGGTGAACAGGAACACCCTTGAAAATCCAATTAATATTTGTTGAAAGTGAGATGCAGGTATTTGTATTTCATATTCTGTATGATTCTGTTATCCTGTCAGAGGGATGAAAACTTAAAGGTTGGAGAGGATTTCCAATTGGTGATAAAGGGTATATTGGAACGGGTTATGACGGCAATGAATTAAAAGATTTCTGGGCATTTGACCCAAATGCTGAATACGAAG
>CAZXOJ010000157.1:0-9804 GCA_964642325.1 uncultured Bacteroides sp.
GTAAATTGAATAAGTAATTATACATTTGGCAAAATATCTTGATAAAATTTATATTTTTGGTCCCAGTAATTTCTTATAAAACAGATAAGTTCATTCAATGAAAAAGACAAAAACCCAAACCAGCGGAATATTTGCCATCATCCTGGCAGGATTTTTCCTCCTGTCAATCCCAGCCTGTAAGAACAGGACAAGCAGTGAAGGAACTACGACTGTTCCGGATACAGAGGAATTCCACGATAGCAGGGCCGATGTAATCCATGAGATTTCGGAATATCCGCTACCCAGTTCTTTCGATGTTACCAAACTATTGGTTGAGGCTGGTGCCAGCTATATTCTCAATCTCTGCAATCCTGTTGACAATGTGAACAGGTATATTAGTTTGAAAAGCAGGGCCCTCAATCTTGGGGTCTATGGTGCGGACCTCAGTTATGCGGCCACCTATAACCAGGCCCAGGAAACCATACAGTACCTGGATGTTTCCCGAGAGCTTTTAGAGGACCTGGAAATTGAAGCGGGATTCAATGAGGAGCTGGTAACAAGGGTAGAGCGTAACCTGGACAATGTGGACTCACTGATCAACATCATTTCAGAATCCTTTTTCAAGACTTATCAGTACCTTGCGTCCAATGAACAGGATGACATGTCCATCCTGGTTATGGCAGGAAGCTGGGTAGAGGCGCTTTACATTACTACGCAGATAAGCCTGATCAGCAAGGATAATTCAGAGATCATTGATATTATCATGAATCAGAATGCATCACTTGAAAAATTGTTGGAAGTAATGGCTCCCATTAGTGTGATCGATACAGGAGCTGATGTGTTCGAGGGACTAACGGGACTGCTTGAGGTTTACCAGCAATCCGGTACTGACTTTTCTCCAGAACAGCTAAAAGAGCTTATCAACAGAACGGAAGCACTCCGGAAGATGATCATCACCTAATTACCGGAAGCGTAAAAAACATATCTGGCCTGTCAGCATTTCTCTTGTTGAGAACCTGATGGGCTTTTTTTTTGAAAATCATTACATTTACTTTGCCTAAGAGGTAAAGCTATGAGTGAATCAATTCTTAATGCCCTGATGCATCTTTTCGCTGTTTTCGCCACAGTGAGAATAGAAGGTATATCAGATACGGGAAAGAATATTGTTCATTCATACCTCCTGAGGTACCTGAATAAAAAGGAAGTCATCGAGGAATACCTCCATCTGTTCGAGAACTATCAGGACTTCTATAAACGTGACCTTGCCATACCACAGGAAGATACTGGATTTCAAACAGCTGCCCTGGATACGGAAAACGTGACCAGGATTTGTACGCAAATCCGAAAAGAATTGAACCAAAATGAAAGGGTCATCGTACTACTCCGTTTGATTGAATTCATACTGGAAGATAAATTCGTTTCTGAACTGGAACGGGAATTTGTAAGCCTTGTTGCAGAAACCTTTTCGATAACCGGGGTAGAACTAAACAATGCAATACTGTTTCTGGAAGATGATAAAGAAGAGCAGATCCCGGATGAGTATACCATTTATATTCAGGCAGAAGGACAGGTATCAGAGGATGAGCTGGAGGGGGACTGGATCGAGAGGAACAGGCCGGATTATGAGTTTCAGGATAATAAGATTATCAAACCTGGTATAGAAGGAACGATCATTTTTCTGAATTTCAAAAGCCTGAATATTTTTGTGCTGAAATACCAGGGTCCGGATACACTTACAGTAGACGGCAACCTGCTGGATACCGGAAAGGTACATCTCTTTGACAAGGGTTCCATTATCCGTGGTAGCGGATTCGGGTCTATCTATTATTCAGAAGTTGCAAGCAGGTTACTTCAATCTTCACAGGAGATCCGAATCACCCTGAATGCCAGGGACATTGAGTTTCGTTTTAAAAACAGTGAAAACGGTATTCGTAGGTTTTCTTTTTCTGAAGATTCCGGCCAGATGATTGGGATCATGGGAGGATCAGGTGTCGGGAAATCAACCCTTCTTTTCCTTTTGAGTGGCCAGCTGCCCTTGACCAACGGGCAGATCAGCTTCAATGATTTTGACCTGCAAAGGGACCGGTTCAAGATCAAAGGGATAATCGGGTTCGTCCCACAGGACGACCTGTTGTTCGAAGAGTTGACTGTGTTCCAGAACCTTTACTACAATGCGCGCCTGTGTTTCGGGAATTACTCCGAAAGGCAACTGCTGGAAACCGTTTTCAATATTATGACTGAACTGGATCTCACTGAGATAAAAGACCTTAAAGTGGGCTCCCCCCTTAACAAGTTTATAAGTGGTGGACAAAGGAAACGATTGAACATCGGCCTGGAACTAATGCGGGAACCATCAGTCCTGTTCATTGATGAACCAACTTCTGGTTTATCATCCATGGATGCAGAGAATGTCATTCGACTGCTCAAGGAACAAACCATTAAGGGAAAACTAGTAATTGCCAACATCCACCAGCCCAGTTCAAATATTTTCAAGATGTTTGATAAACTCTGGGTGCTTGATAAAGGGGGATTCCCTATCTACTCAGGTAATCCTGTAGATGCCATTGTCTACTTTAAAAAGCTGAGCAGCTTTGCCGAAGTCAGTGAGGCAGAATGTGGAAACTGTGGAAATGTTAACCCTGACCAGATACTGCAGATCGTAGAAGCTAAATTGGTTGATGATAAGGGGAAGTACTCCCAGGAAAGAAAAATATCACCAGAAACATGGTATGAGCATTACCAGGATAATATTGCCAAAGAAATTGTTGTCAGTGAACCAAAAAAAATATTGCCCGCCACCTCTTTCAGGATTCCGGATATCAATGTACAATTCAAGGTATTTTTCCTGCGTAACCTGATATCCAAACTGACCAACCGTCAATATGTCCTGCTCACCCTGATTGAAGCCCCACTGCTGGCATTCATCCTGGCCTATTTCACTAAATATTCACCTGGGGAGCAGTATATTTTCAGTGCAAACAAGAACCTGCCCGCATACCTTTTTATGTCTGTCATTGTCGCGATATTTATGGGACTCATCGTCAGCGCTGAAGAAATCATCCGTGACAGGAAAATCCTGCAAAGGGAAGCATTTCTCAACCTGAGCTGGTTCAGTTACATTAATTCCAAGATCCTTTACCTGTTTGCGTTGTCTGCCGTTCAAATGCTTCTCTATGTGCTTGTAGGCAACTGGATCCTTGAAATCAAGGGAATGACCTTAAGCTACTGGTTGATACTTTTCAGCACGGCCTTTGCTGCCAATATGCTGGGATTGAATATTTCAGCCGGGATGAACTCTATTGTAAACATATATATACTCATCCCCCTGATCCTTATCCCCCAGCTGTTACTCAGCGGGGTCACAGTAAAATTTGACGATCTTCACAAAAGCATCACCTCCAAGGTTTATGTACCAGCGATTGGGGACATGATGGCATCGAGGTGGGCATACGAGGCACTTGCTGTGGAACAGGCCAAGAACAATCGTTATGACAGGCATTTTTATGCCTATGAACAGCAGAAGAGCGAAGCTCAATTCATGGTATCCTATCTGATTCCACGCCTGTTAAACAAGCTGGATGAGTGTAACAGGAACCTGGGAGTTGACGGGGACCAGCAGGTCCTGGAAGACAACCTTGCATTATTGTATCACGAGGTCGTAAAACTGGGCAATCATTCTGATGTCTTTGAGTTCGAACATCAGGAAAGGCTGAACATGAATGATTTTGATGAGTCATATGCCTTGGACCTGGAGGAATGGCTAACTTATGCCAGCAGTATGGTTTTCAAGATTGCCGCAAGGAACGCTACCAGCCAGAGTGACGAAATGTACGCAAAGCTGTCAGATTCCCTGGGTTCTGAAGTAGTTTTCAATCTTAGACAGGATCATCAGAATGACCGCCTCGAGGAACAGGTTACAAACTACCAGGAAATTGACAAAATCCTTGAGATCAATGGAAGATTGGTACAGAAAGTAGATCCCATTTACCTGATACCGGAATCCAACTTTGGCCGGGCACATTTCTATGCTCCTTATAAGCAGTTCAACGGCCAGCTCACCGACACGAAATGGTTCAATTTACTGGTCCTCTGGGGTTTCTCTTTCCTCGTCTACATTGCATTGCTGCTGGATTTGTTCAGAAAATTCATCCACTTTATCAATACCCTGAAACTTCATAGAGAAGCCAGGTAAAACCAGTAATACCGGGTAAAATGAAAACTGCTCTGAAAAGGATCCTGAAAAGGATATTTATCTTCATCGTAATTGCCTTCCTGGTTTACCTGGTGGTAAGCAACATTAGCTTTTTCCGGGATTTGACAAGGCGTGATAAGCTAACCCTCATCATTGATACTGATGCTGCCCACGGACAGGATGACATTTTGGCCATTATACGCTTTCTCCTGGAAGAAGAGGTTATGTTAGATGGACTCCTGTCAGCGCAGTGGAGGCTGGCTGATCTTGAAAATGACAGTACGGTCGAGATGAACCAGGCTGTCAACCAGTATATCCTTAAACATTTCAACCTGAGCAATATACCCAACCTGCCTGGGGCTGCTTCGCCAGTAGTGAACCTGAAAAACAGGGACCGCACTTCCAACAGGGCTTCCGCCTATATCATTAAAAGAGTTTCGGAAACACCTGCCGGTGAAAAACTGAACCTGGTATGCCTGGGACCTGTAACCAACCTGGCAACCGCCCTCTTGGCAGTGCCTGATATTGCACCAAAGATCAATTGCTACATCATGGGTCCCTGGTATGAGCCGTCACGGAGGGTCTGGGATAAAAATGAATGGAATACAAAAAATGACCTGGATGCTATGGATATCCTGCTCAACACAAAAGACCTTGATTTGTACATTATGCCTGCCACCATTGGGCAGGACCTCGTCATTGACCGTAGCCAGTCCCTTAGCAGATTCCCCCTCAGGGACAGCCTTTTTGAAAACATAATGGAGGACTGGAAGGCCGTGGACCTGAAAAATGATTCCATTCCCATGGGGAGCCTGGCCCTGATACAGGCCATACTGCACCCGGAGATGTCATCACAAAAGCAGGTGGTCACGCCACCGGAAAATGTCCAGCGCAAAATACATGTTTTTACTCGTATAGATGCAGACAGAATGAAAAAGGACCTTTGGAAAACCATAGAAGATTACGGTAAAAAGAAATAATGAAATGATGCGTGGAATATTGAATGTTTTCAGGCTTGTCTCCCTGCTTATAGCAGCCGGAATGGTTCAGGGAGGGGTAAATGCCCAGGATGCCCCCTTGCAGCATGACTGGGAAAACCCCGGTATAATTTCTTACAACAAACAAGATGCACATGCCAGCCTTGTCCCCTGTCCTGATGTTGAATCAGCCCTGCACTTCGACAAACTGGCCTCAGAGAACATCATGATGTTGAATGGAACATGGAAATTTTACTGGTCGGCAGACACAGAAGAACGTCCGGTGGATTTCTACCTGCCGGGTTACAATGATACTGGTTGGGATGATATTGAAGTCCCATCCAACTGGCAGATGAAAGGATATGGGACACCTATCTATACCAATATCAAACATCCATTTCCGGCAGAACCCCCGCACATTAACCGGGACAATCCCACGGGATCCTACCGTACCGGGTTTGAGATCGCCAAAAATTGGGAGGGAAAGCAGGTATACATCCATTTTGAGGGGGTGCAGTCAGCCTTTTATCTATGGTTAAATGGCATGAAGGTGGGTTACAGCCAGGGCAGCATGACAGCTGCTGAATTTGACCTGACACCCTTCCTGCAGGAAGGCCATAATACACTTGCTGTTGAGGTCTACCGCTGGTCGGATGGTTCTTACCTGGAGGACCAGGACTTCTGGCGGCTAAGTGGTATTTACAGGGATGTTTACCTGATGGCAAGGCCTGCCATGCATGTGCGAGATTTCTTTGTGACGACTGAGCTGGATCAGGACTATTCCAATGCAGTCTTTGACCTGAGGGTGAGTGTCAGGAATGCCGGAATGGAACGCAATAGGCCTAAAAAGCTAAACATCTCGCTTAGGGATAAAGAAAGGGAGATCCTCAGCCAGCAGCTGGATATCAACCAATCATTGAACTACCAGCAGGATTTGACCATACAGTTCCAGCAGGAAGTGATCCGGCCCAGGCTCTGGAGCGCCGAACATCCTAATCTCTACTCCCTGATCCTCGAGCTGAAGGATGAGCAAGGAAAAACAGAAGAGGTCATTTCCTCCAGGGTGGGCTTCCGTAAGGTAGAAATTGCCGGCGGACAATTACTGGTAAACGGGGTGGCCATTGATCTGAAAGGCACAAACCGCCACGAGATCCACCCCGAGAACGGCAGGGTCATGAGCAGGGAATTGATGGTCCAGGACATCTCCCTGATGAAGCAGCACAATATCAATGCAGTGAGGACATCCCACTATCCCAATGTGCCCGGCTGGTATGAGCTCTGCGATATCTATGGCATTTACCTTTGGGACGAGGCCAATATCGAAAGCCATGAACTACGACGGCAGAGTACCCTGGCCAATGACCCTGAATGGAAAGAAGCATTCCTGGACAGGGGAAGGAGGATGGTAGAAAGGGACAAGAACCATCCTTCGGTAATTGTATGGTCCCTTGGCAATGAAACCGGACTTGGAGAAAACCATTACGCCATGGAAGCCATGATCAGGGAAAGGGATCCCTCCCGCCCCATTCACTATGAAGATCATCTTGACCGCGAGGGACCGGAACGCAAGCCTTCCAGGTTTGATATCATCTCCGATATGTACGCTTCCCCTGAAGACATGAAGGAATATCAAAACGCTGACCCGTCCCGGCCGCTGATCCTCTGTGAATATGTCCATGCCATGGGAAACAGTGTCGGCGGATTGCAGGATTACTGGGATATGATCTATGCCAATCCAAGGATGCAGGGTGGCTTTGTGTGGGACTGGGTGGACCAGGGACTGGCAAAACAAACTGAATCCGGTAAGAAATACTGGGCTTACGGGGGCGATTTTGGGGACAGTCCCAATGATGGCAGTTTCTGCCTGAACGGCCTGGTATACCCAGACCGAAGTATCAGTCCTGCGATAAACGAAATAAAAAAAGTCTACCAGTACATCCATTTTGAACCCGCCGACCTTCCCGCTGGAGAAATCAAATTGATCAACCGATACAATTTTACCAGCCTTGATTATTTCCAGGCCCACTGGCAAATGAAAAGTGATGGAGAGCTCCTTCAGGAGGGAGAAATATCCCTGCCAGTAATACAGCCAAAGGATTCGGGGATCATCCGTCTTCCTATCCGGCTACCGGAACCAGACCCACCAGGCCTGTTGACCGGAAAGGAATACTTCCTGGATATACAGGTGCTCCTGCCGGAAGACAAAAAATGGGCCATCCAGGGTCATATGGTTGCCTGGGAACAGTTCCTGCTACCCTCTGCGGCCCCTGCCTCGGCAACTGCTGACATAACTTCACCAGGTTACACTGTAGACGAAGAGCAGGTATCTGTTATCATCAATGGCAACGGGTATAGAATCATATTCAGCGAGGAAGGGATACTGGATTCCTGGTTAGTGGATGGTAAAGAATTGATCATCGGGGGACCACTTATCAATTTCTGGCGCCCTCCCACGGAGAATGACCTGAAAGACAAGCATGCTTACGGGAAATGGAAAGAAGCCGGTCTTGACAGCCTTGATCATCGCCTGACCGGTTTTACCAGCTCGAGGGATGAGAAAGACCGCCTCTTGCTTACCTCCTCATTTGACCTGTTCAATAATCGCCAGGAATTAGTTTTTCAGGTAAAAATCAGCTACCGTATAATCGGGGATGGAAGTATGCAGGTTGAGATCCAGGCGGATCCTACAGATAAACCCGAATACCTGGCGAAAACAGGTATGCAGTTCAGATTGCCCAACAGCTTATCAAATGTTGAGTGGTATGGTATGGGACCCCATGAGACGTACCCGGACCGCCAATCCAGTGGCAGGATTGACGTTTTCAGGAATACTGTTGATGAACTATGGGAAGATTATATTGTCCCCCAGGAAAATGGCAACCGTTCTCAGATCCGCCGGGTTAGTTTAACAGACATAGACGGATATGGATTGATATTCTCCGGTCCGGAACCTATGAACTTCAGTGCCTACAGGTACGATGATGCCAGTATTACAGAAGCAAAACACAGCTGGCAGCTAGAAAAGGAGGATTATATTACTTTTAATTTTGATTACCGCCAGAGCGGACTCGGAACAGCCACCTGCGGTCCGGGCTGCCGTCCGGCTTACCTGCTGCCAGCACAAAAAACAGGTTTTAGTTTTACTATTTCTCCAGTGCAACCAGAGAAAAAAACCAGTCCCAGAAAAAGAAGAAGGAGATAGCTGAGGTATGATCTCAACAGGCTTTCTTATATTTGATCCAAACTATTCACCCATGATGATTACCCGGAAGATTTTTTGTATCGCTTTTTTGACCTTGATTACTGTTTCAGTATATTCCCAATCAGCTGATACACAGCCTGTCAGCCAGGAAAAACAATTTGTATTAGATTACATCAGCAAACCTGAATCATTTGAAAAATTTGGAAAGATATCCAATACGATTTGGACCTATGCTGAACTCGGACTACAGGAATACAAATCTTCAGCCCTGCTTGCTAAGACACTTGAGGAAGAAGGATTCAAGGTTGAAATGGGATTGGCAGGCATGCCGACCTGTTTCGTAGCTTCCTATGGATCCGGCGAACCTGTAATAGGGATTCTAGGGGAATACGATGCCCTGCCTATGATCTCACAAAAAGCACTGGTTCCGAAACAGGACCCATTGTTTGAAGGGGCTCCCGGACACGGTTGCGGACACAATACCATGGGTACTGCCGGTATAGCTGCAGCCATAGCCGTAAAAAATGCGATGGATGAGTTTAATATTGGGGGTACAGTGAAATTTTTTGGCTCACCGGCAGAGGAAACCCTGATTAGCCGGCCCTATATGATACGTGCAGGTTTGTTCGAAGGAGTTGATGCCGTCATCGATAACCACCATAGCA
Organism: uncultured Bacteroides sp.; assembly: GCA_964642325.1. Taxonomy (GTDB): domain Bacteria; phylum Bacteroidota; class Bacteroidia; order Bacteroidales; family SM23-62; genus SM23-62. The sequence goes on from CAZXOJ010000157.1 coordinate 9,016, forward strand.
GTAAATTTGGCACCTCATATGGCGTGGGTGGCAATGCCATGTTTTCGGTCATTTTTACTTTTGCTGGAAAAACAGCACATGGTGCCGGGGCACCATGGAGCGGAAGGAGTGCATTGGATGCTGTTGAGCTCACGAATATTGCCACCAATTACCTGAGGGAACATTTATTCTATACACAGCGCCTGCATTATATCATACTGGAAGGTGGAGAAGCTCCTAACGTAGTACCTGATAAGGCCAGCGTCTGGTATTATGTCAGGAATACCGACGAAAGATTGGAAGAAATGTATGAGCGGGTTGTGAATTGTGCGAAGGGGGCAGCGCTGGCTACCGGGACAGAACTGAGCGATATCCGGATACTGACTGCCATACACCAGAAACATTCCAACAAAGCCCTTGCCGAGCTTCTTCAGAAGAATATTGAACTGGCAGGCATGCCGGAGTGGACAGAAGAAGAGCAGGAGTATGCCAGGGCCATGCAAAAGGAAATGGGCAAGGAAGAGAAGGGCATGCCTGAAAAAGTAGATTCATTAAAGGCTCCGTCGGGGAAATTTACTGGAGGAGGATCCACAGATGTCGGAGAAGTTTCTTTGATAGCCCCAACAGCAACCATAGTATTTCCGGGAGGTGTTCCGGGTTCCATCGGACACCACTGGTCCGCTGTGGCTGGAAATTATGGATCACTCGCCTGGAAAGGGCTGAATGCCGGGGCAAGGGCCATGGCAGCCTCTGCTATTGATCTCCTGACACTACCTGAAGAACTTTCTACCATAAAGGCCGAATTCGCGG
>CAZXOJ010000158.1:0-9779 GCA_964642325.1 uncultured Bacteroides sp.
TAAAGATCCCCCTGGGAGGGTCCAGGGTCCTGGATGCATTTGGTGCCACCGAGTATGTTTGGTTCCCGGGAACCATGCTGAACCAGTCCACCGGACAAAAGGTTACCGTAACTCCTTCTTCCCCGGGGCAATATGAGATCATCGTTACGGGTTACCATGGAAGTTGCTATGAACAGGATACTGTCACGATCTATGCCGGGAACAAGCTGGCCAATGATGATATGTGTGATGCCCAACTGATCACCCCGGGTGGACGGGTAGCCACCCACTCAAATCACCTGGCTACTGCCGAAGTTGATGAACCCTTTCCCGATGGATCGGAAGATTGTTATTCCCAGACAGCCAAAACATGGTGCATAGAAGGAGGTGTTCAAAACAGCCTATGGTATTATTTTTATGGTCCGGAAACCGGGATAGCCTCTCTCAGATCCAACGGAATGGACAACCAGATGGCCATTTATCGAGCGGATACCTGTTCTGAAATTTTCAAGCATTCCCTGATTGCCGCAAACGATGATTACAGTCCCACAGAACTTGCCGCTACCCTGGAGGCTGTTCCTGTAATAACCGGAGCCAAATACTACCTGCAGATTGATGGTAGTTTTGGTGGCTCAAAAGGCACCTATGAGCTATATTTTTATGCCTATAATGTCGGAGTGGATGAAATTCCTGAGAAAGCCTCCGGGAGTGCAATTATACAGGTATATCCAAACCCGGGGAGGGACATATTTAACATCATCGCAGAAGGGGTACAGTCCACCAGTGCAGATATCATCCTCTACAACCTGAACGGAAAAGCCCTGCAAATAAAAACCATTGCTAATCAGGGGGGCATGATCTCTACCAGGATGGATCTTTCCATGTATGCAAGTGGTATATACCAGCTGCTGCTGATCGATGGGGAAAAGGTAGCAAACCAGCGGATCATTAAACAATGATCCGGGTCCGCCATTAGCATTTATCTCGCCAGGATCACCTTCCTGACAATGGTCTGATCCCCGGCAGTGAATTTCATAAGGTATACCCCGTTCGGCAAATGGCTTATGTCGAACTGCTCAGCGAAGGCATCAGCCGGATAACTGAACCTTTCGGTCAGCAACTCCCTGCCGGTAAGATCCATGAGGTCTACCTGCAACTGGTCTATACTTTCCTTCATCTGTATGCTGACATTCAGCAGTCCGCTTGAGGGAACCGGATAAATATTTATACCCTCCGGAATAATTGGATAATCTTTCACAGCCGTTGTTCCCTGTATACGCAGGTTGTCAATCATCCAGCCCCATCCCCTGGCATAAGGATCTGAGAGCAGGCGGAACCTGATCAGTACGATATCACCTGACTGGAAGTAAGGATCTTCGAGCATATTGATCAGCCTGTACTGTGTTTCTTCTTCCTTGGGAATGGCCTGGGAATCATTGCTTCCAGGAAGGAAACCATTGTTGTAATTTTCATCCCAGGTGGCATTGGCCCTGCAATCCCAGCCATCTCTAAAGGGATGCCAGGTCTTTCCATCATCCTTGGAACCTTCAACGACCACATAATCCCAGAATTCATCATCGCCGAATACAGTTCCATCTTCCCCTGGTTCTATATAGGCAATTTCATCAAATGACATGAAGGAATTGTCACTGCTCAAACGTATGGGAATACGCAATTGGGCATAGAAATTATAATATGTAAGGTCTTCGTTCGGGGATTTGTAAGGGTGTTCGCTATGTAAGCCGTACGAACTGAAACTCACCGGCTTATCATGAAAAAACTCGGAAGTTAGAAAATCTGAAATGCCTTCTTCGAAATCATTTTCATAGAAATCCCTTGAAGGCGGGATTTCCTCGATCTCAAATTCATGGTAATCAGTTTCCGGATGATAAGTGGTGTTTTGAGCCACAGCACCATCTACGGCCTTGATACGGTATTTTATCTGATCCCCAATATTCACCTGCCCGCCTGTAAACACAAAATATCCTTGGTAGTTATTCAGGGTATCCTTTTCAAGGTCAATGGGGGTCTGGTCCACTTCATTGATCTTATACTCAACCTGCGTAATGGCCAGTCCCAGGTTATCGGAAATCTGTGCAGTGATAAACATTGAGTCATTTGTTACCAGCATGAACTGGATTGGGATATGTTCAATGACAGGTGGCAAGGTATCCTCGCCAACATAAAAACCATAGCTTGTTCCAGGTGCTTCTGAGGGTGAGGAATAAAGCCGGCCATGATTATCTAATGTCTCTATATAATAATTAACGGTGGTTCCCAAAGAAGACACCTGCAAATCACCGGTGAATTCATCTGGATTGCCGGTCGCTGTCATTTGCACAGAATCCCTGGTCTGAAAGCCATCCGTCGACCATTTAAGGTACTGTGACCCTGCCTGAATGCCTTCATCTCCCGCTATCCTTGCGGTTGCTGTAAATGGCTCCAAGAGTGATTCCCTGTCAGACAGGGTATCATGTTCAATATAAGTGTGTTTCCACCCGATATCATACATCATATTGGTTGTCAGGGGACCTGGATCATGGATCACCTCACCCCGTGGGGATGAAAAGGTCATCATGGCGTTTGAACCTCCATTGTAATTTTCATCAAGGTGATAAATACTGGATCCCCGGTTGAATACAGTTGGTACATACACCCTGGGGTTCTCCCCACCCACCTGTCTGGTAACCTTACCTTTAAAATAGATCGGTGATGATTGAAGCTGATCGGCCAATGCTGTAGAAGGAACAGGAAAAAGGACAGTATCCAGCAGCCAGTCTCCTTTCCCATCCCTTGGGTCCTTGGCCCAGAGGAAATGATCGAATACACCCGGTAAAGTATATGCCTGCCATCCCTCCTCTTCAAATACCAGGAAATGACCGGAGAATCCTAATCCATGTGCCATTTCGTGCAAGAGGACCGAAAGGAAATCATGCTGGTTCACAGTCGGATTTCCGTCATCCTTATAATACCAGCTAAATGCGGTGTTAAATTCAATGAGTATATCAGGCTCATCACCATTCAGGTTCCTTCCCAGTAATTTTTCAGCGTGGGCAGCCTTATAGAGCCTAGGAGGTAAAGCGCCATTGCTATAGATGGCATATGGCCCGTCTGACAGGGTATATGCCAGTACTCCAGCTTCTTCCCCGGTCATTTCTCTGAATTTGACTTCAATATCAATGGGAACATCAGAATGGATCAGTGTGCCCCATATCTCTTCCGCTTTATCGGCGGATTGAGCAGCAAAAAAATTGGGAATAGGGATGAGTTTAATGTTAATCTCAGCGTTCACAGCTGTAGAAGATTTCAGGCGGGATAAATAAGCTTCAGGCGGACCAATATGCAGGTCGCTATGCCCTGGTGCTGCGTAACATACTATGGTGTCATTGAGATGGGAGTATTTCAAAACTTTAGCCTGTCCGGTAAGATATGCAGTAAATCCTGCCAGTGAAAATATAATCAGCGTTGCGAATCCTCTCCTAAATGCCATGAAATTTCTATTTTTAGATATATTATATTATTATAACAGCAGCAAAATTAAGAATATGTTTGATAAATTATTGGCTGGCAAATGTTTTAACGCCATTTTATGGGTTTTGGTATTACTTATTTTTTCTTCCTGTTCCGCTCCGAGAACAATTGCTGATGAGAATGTTCTCATTGAACTGCAACGCACACCCTGTTACGGAACCTGCCAGGTTTATACGGTAAAGATCGATAAAAACGGAAAAGGGTTGTTTGAGGGAGTAGAAAATGTTGAAAAAATCGGCATGTTCAGTTTTTCACTCAGCCAGGATGAACTTATGGAAATTGAAAATGCCTTCCATCAGGTTGATTTTCACCAGCTAAAAAAGATCTATGACGCAGAGGTATCCGATTTGCCTACTACCTATATTACCTACAACAAGGATGGCAATCGAAAGAAAATAATGGATTACTATGGGGCACCATCAGCACTTCGTACCCTTGAAAACAACATTGAAAGCCTTGTTCTGTCGAAAAAAATGAAGAGAATCAGATAGTCCTGGTATTATTCTGCGGCAGCCTCTCCTCCACCCCGTATCCCCATAATATCCCGGTCGAACATATACATGTTATGTTCACCAACAAGTTTCAGTTTATCTATCAGGCCTTTAACTGAGGCTTCCTCTTCAATTTGTTCTGTCACAAACCATTGTATCCAGTTATTGGTGGTATGGTCATTCTCATCAATGCAGACCTGCACGATCTCATTGATGGAACCTGAGATGAACTGTTCATGCTCAAGGACCTTATCAAACATCTCGCGAACTGTCCCGAACTCAGTGGGAGGTTCCCCAACGGCAATGATGGCTGCCCTGCCATCCCGTTCGTTGATATACCTCACCAGTTTGAGCATATGCATCCGCTCCTCTTCTGCCTGGGCGTAAAGCCAGTCTGCAATACCCCCGAGTCCTTTTGTCTCAGCCCATACAGCCATTGATAGATAGAGGTGAGAGGAGTATCCCTCTTTATCCACCTGTACATTTAAAATGTCTTCAACTTTTTTTGATAACATGCCATTGAATATTTAATGGTTTCTAATCATTAATAACTTTAAGTCTTACATATTGTTTATGATCTCGGTGCCGAATTCAGAACATTTCAGCTTGGTTGCCAGTGGTCCTTTTATGGCTACCAGGTATTCATTAATGGTATCCAGTGTTTCCTGGGGCAACCATTCTTTTGATTCGTTATAGGATTTTTCGCCTGCTAATACCTCTTTCCACACAATCTCCCTGCTGCCGTTGTAAGCCTTTTCTACTGCTGCTTCGAAAACCCTGACTGAAGATGCCCAAATATCGGGGCCTGTTCCATCACCTTCGATAAATGGAATAATAGGAAAATCAGGAACCTGCAATATGCCGTTCTGAACGGTTATATTTTGTCCTGCCATTTTGAGTTGAGTTTTAGTCGTACGCAAAAATAACAAAAGATAGAAACCATGCAATTAAATAACCGGATTATTCAAAATCAAGGTTAAACCGTTCCTTGAGTTTGCCCAGGTTGGGATTCTTCTTGATCATGTGATCATACTTCTCCTCAGAAGTATATAGTATGTTCTCATTGCCCTCTACCTCCTGTACCACAGTGATTATTTTGAACTGTGTGTTCTGCAGGGCATCTTCAAGATAACTGACAAGAACCTGCTTGATGTCCCTGTTAAATTCCTCGATTTGCGAGGAATTACTGAAAGTTACCTCAATTTGCAATGCGTCTCCGAGGGAGGGAAGGTGGTGTTTAAGGCTACTTGACATACGGGGCCTGTCTTCCTTTATCTGGTCAGCATATTCATTCCATTTCTCGAGCAGGTCATCCTGGGTAAATGCATTTGACAGTACCTGTCGGATTGTTCCGCCTGCATTTTTTCCATCTTCCTTTGCAGTTCTGCTAACACCATTCAGGGCATCCTTGATAGAAGGAACTGTCCCAGGTATTATTTTCCTGGGCTGAGCAGGAGGGCTTTCCGCATCTGTTTTTACTTCACTCTGCCCGGTCGCAGGAGAAGGTTTTTCCTTAGGGGGCGGCAGATCATTATTCTCTTCTACCAATGGCTCCGGTTCAGGGGATTTTTTCAGCTCGGCAGCAGGATCAGCTTGCTTTTTATCAGGGACTTCTTTCTCATTGGGGATCTCGTCACTGGTCAGGGCTTTTTTTTTTGATACCGCTAATATGTTACAGAGCTTTATCAGGGCCAGCTCGACATGAAGCCGCTGGTTTCTGCTGGCTTTATAGGAGACATCTGCCGCACCCAGGATATCAAGGGAATGGTACAACCATTCCTGGCTGGTTACCTGGCTCTGCTGCTGGTATTTTTCCCGGATCCCTGCTCCTACTTCCAGTAGCTGAAGGGTCACAGGATCGCGGCATACCAACAAATCCCTTAAATGGCTGCTGAGTCCCGCAAGAAAATTATGCTCATCGAATCCATTCTCCAGGATCTCATTAAATATCATAAGGGTCTCTCCCACCTCTGATCCCAAACAGGCTTCAGTTATCCTGAAATAATAATCATAATCAAGGATATTCAGGTTCCGGATAACATCCTTGTATTTGATTGACTTCCCTGAAAAACTGACGATCTGGTCGAATATTGAGAGGGCGTCCCGCATCGCACCATCAGCCTTAAGTGCAATAATATTATAGGCATCTACTTCATATTCAATACCTTCCTCTTTTGAAATAAATTCGAGATAGGCAACAATATCCTCCACCTTAATGCGGTTGAAATCAAAAATCTGGCAACGTGAAAGGATGGTTGGGATGATTTTATGCTTTTCTGTGGTAGCCAGGATAAATACAGCGTGTGCAGGAGGTTCTTCAAGGGTTTTCAGAAATGCATTGAAAGCCTGGGCGGACAGCATATGAACCTCATCTATAATATATATACTGTATTTCCCTACCTGTGGCGGGATCCTCACCTGCTCGGTCAGGTTCCTGATGTCATCCACTGAATTATTGGATGCTGCATCCAGTTCATGAATATTAAAAGCCCTGGATTCGTTAAAGGAAGTGCAAGATTCACAGGTATTGCAGGGTTCGGTATCATTACTTATACTTATGCAGTTTATGGTCTTGGCAAAAATCCTGGCACAGGTGGTTTTGCCTACTCCCCTGGGACCGCAAAACAGGTAGGCATGGCCCAGGTGATTATGCTGTATGGCATTCTTCAGTGTATTGGTGATCGCCGCTTGTCCAACTACAGAAGTAAATGTTTCGGGTCTGTATTTCCGTGCCGATACAATGAAATTATCCATGCGGATAAAATTAGTAATTACCTGCTTAGTAACCAAGGTGATTTTATTTTGTACATATCAATAAAGTTCCTATTTTTGTGCGCTCAATAATTGATAACCAAATTTTTTAAAATGTTGAACCAGTACGAAACCGTTTTCATTACAACTCCCGTTTTGTCTGAAAGCCAGATGAAGGAAACGGTCGACAAGTTCAAAAAGATCCTGACTGATAACAGTGCAGAGATTGTTCATGAAGAGAATTGGGGCCTTCGAAAACTGGCCTATCCTATTCAGAAAAAGTCGACCGGATTTTATTACATGATTGAATTCAGGGCTGATGGAGGCCTTATTCAAAAGATCGAAACAGAATTTAAGAGAGATGAACGCATCATCAGGTTTCTAGTCGTCGGGCTTGAAAAATACGCCGTAGTTTACGCCGAAAAGAAAAGGGCCAGAAAGAAAGCTGATAAAGAAAAAATCAAGGAGGACTAATCATGGCACAGAATCAATCAGAAATCAGGTATCTCACTCCCCCAACAGTAGAGATCAAAAAGAAAAAGTATTGCCGGTTCAGGAAAAGCCGGATTAAATATATTGACTATAAGGATCCTGAATTCCTCAAGAAATTCCTGAATGAACAGGGTAAGATCCTCCCCAGAAGGCTCACTGGTACTTCGCTGAAGTTTCAGCGTAAAATATCCAGGGCTATCAAAAGGGCTCGCCACCTGGCACTGCTGCCCTATGTAACAGATTTATTGAAATAATAAAGTGGAGGATCAGTCATGGACATTATATTAAAGCAAGACATACCCACCCTGGGTCATAAAGATGACATCATCACTGTAAAGGATGGTTACGCCCGGAATTTTCTTATTCCCAAGGGAATGGCAGTTAATGCCACAGCATCTGTAAAAAAAATGCACCAGGAAATTCTTAAGCAGCGTTCTCACAAGGAGGAGCAGATCAAACTCGAAGCAGAAGGTATCGCTGAAAAAATGAAGGATATCAAACTGACCATTGGCGCCAAAACGAGTACCAAGGGTAAGATCTTCGGTTCGGTAAACACCATTCAGCTCGCAGAGGCACTGAAAGAAGAAGGATTTGAGATTGACCGGAAAGACATCACCATCAAGGAAGAGTTGATCAAGGAAGTGGGCAGTTATACCGCAACTGTAAAACTGCATAAGGAAGTCAAGGTCGAAATCCCATTCGAGATCTTCGCCGAATAAGGGACTCTCAGCCGGCCTCCATAAATTATAAAATAATGACGCAGCCATCTCAATCAGAGGTGGTTGCGTTTTTTTTTCTGTATAAATAACAGATTAATGCGTAACTTGTAGATATTAGACATATCTATGAGTAAACAGCTTGTCATAATGATGGCCCTTATATTGGGTCCGAATATTTATGCTCAACACCTGGATTGGAGCTATAGCATTGGAGGAAACCAGGATGACAGGTGCTATGATATGGAGATCAGCACTTCCGGTAACATATATCTGACAGGAGGAATTTGTAATTCAGTTGATTTTGATGTAAAAGGCAAATCAACCATCGTATCGGCACTGGGTACAAACATGTCTGATATATTTATTACTATGTATGATTCAAATATGGATTTGATAAATGCATTTGCTCTTCCCGGTACCGAATGGGATTATGCCACGGATCTGGAAATTGATGAATCAAATAATATCTATATCAGTGGTTCTTACTATGGTACAGTGGACTTTGATCCATCCCAGGATGAGTACAAGCTCTCAGCTCCAGAATCCATGTTTTTTATTGCGAAATATGATTCAAACGGTGTTTTTGAATGGGCAAAAAATATTTATGATGAAACAGATCCCTCCCTTGGGTTAATAGGATCTAAAATGTTCTCAGATGGAAATTCAAACATTTATTTAAATACCCCTGAAACACTGAGAAAGTTCGATCAGGACGGACGAAATGCATGGTCGATACCAGTTGATGGATTAGCTGAATATGATGGAAAATCCAATTTCTATATATTATCTGGTCCTACAACCCCATATTTTCCAGAAAGGAATGATCATTTGTTACTTACAAAAATAGATTCATCCGGTTCTGAACTATTTACAAAAGAAATTATTTCAAATTCTTCGAATGGCGTATCCGGACGCCTGTCCTATGACAAATCCGGGAACCTGATAATCAGTGGGATGTTCTGGGGCACCTGTGCTTTCACGGGCATTGACGATATGATTACGATGACCAATACCAGAACATATTGTTGCCTTCCCAGGGGTGCTTGCGGAGATTGTCCTTCCTTCAACGGGTATCTTGCAAAATTTGATACTGCCGGAAACATTAGATGGGTTTATGATTTTGGAGACGACAGTCCGGTACCGGATATTATTGAAACTACAAGTGATGGAAGTATCTTCACATTGGGAAATTTTAGTTCTTTAGCTGATTTTGACCATACAGAAATCAACAGACAACTGACAAACTCCGGATATGGATACTACATCGCGAAATATGATGATTCATGTAATTTTTTGGCGGCGACTGAATTTATGGGCGGCAGTTACAACGATTATATTGGGGATTTCAGAATAATTGATGACTCAGTAGCTTATATCTGTGGTCATTTTTTTAATACCATTGATCTGAACCTCGATAAAGGCATATCAGGTCTCAGTGCAGGTCCGCCAGAGGATATTTTTATTGCTAAATACTCTGATTTTGATATAAAAGATTTTACAATACTCAAGGAAAACGAGATCAAATCAGCAACCCAACTATTGGTATACCCTAATCCGACAAGTGGATTGTTGATCATAGAACATAATGCAGGTTCAATTGAAAAAGTTACCATTCAGAATATTAATGGTCAAACAGTATTAGCAGTTAATAATTACAAAGGTAATCCTATAGATTTGAGCTCATTTTCAGATGGAATATATTTAGTTGTAATTCATACCAGTGTTGAATCATTTGTTGAAAAAATAATAAAATTTTAGCCATCATCATTATTGAAACTGACTGATTCAAAACGGGATGGCTGTTTATCTTGTTGGG
>CAZXOJ010000159.1:0-9752 GCA_964642325.1 uncultured Bacteroides sp.
TGCGGGTAGATGATATCTCCTTTGGATTTATCAATGATGTAAAGAAAGTTTACCTGACAACCCTGGAAAAAATCCTGGATGATCAGGGGGAAGAACAGTCAGATTAATTCCGGACCAGTATATAATAACCGAAACCACAAAACGTTAAAAGAGGTAAGTTCCCAATAAATTGAGAAAAAGTTTCATCATATTCCTTCTCATCCTGATGGCCATGCAGGTGGCCGGCCAGGTAAAAAGAGTACAAAACGATCCGGGTTACGATTATAAATGGATACATTTTGGTTTCATGGTGGGATTGAATACCATGGACTTCGGTTTTAAACGTCCGGCACCGGTACCGGGATCGTCAGACATATTATTTGCAGATGTGAGCAAACCCAATCCCGGCTTCCAGGTGAGCATAGTGTCAGACCTTCGCCTGGGGGACCGATTCTCCCTTCGTTTTCTGCCAGGGATCACTTTCGGATCACGCACCCTTAGTTTTTATGAATATCCCGGAACTTCAGGCTCCCAGCCGATAAGCGATCCGCAGACCGTTGAATCAAATTTTCTGGACTTCCCCCTGCTACTCAAGTACAAGTCCAAGCGAGTGAATAATTACCGGCCCTACCTGGTCGGTGGACTGAACATGCGGTATGATATGGCAGCCCGAAAGGACTACGATGGTGACGGTCCCTGGGTAAGGCTGGAACCGTTAGATTTCTACGCGGAGTTCGGATTCGGCATCGATATTTTCCTCCAGTATTTTAAATTCTCACCGGAATTAAAAGTTTCTGTTGGCTTCAGGGATGTACAAGTGCATGACCATGGGGGTGCTAATCCACAGTATACCAACTCCATAAACAAGCTGAACTCCTACGTTGTGATGCTTTGTTTTTATTTCGAATAAAACTTTTATTTGGCATGTGCTTTCCTGAACTCTGCACAGAGTATGGCTGCTGCAGTGGCAACATTCAGTGAATCGGGATGGGATGTACGGTCATGGTAGGGTATGGTCAGGATGCGGTCTGCCAGGTCCATGATGTCAGGGGAGAGACCATTGGCTTCATTACCGAAGAGGATGATACCGGGCAGGAAGAGGGGCGTGTGGAAAAGGTTGCTACCGTTCTGGCCTGTCCCGTAAACCATATAGTTTTTTTCTTCCCTCAGGCTGCTGATATTTGATGCCAGGTCAACATAAAAGACATTGACCCTCAGGAAGGACCCCATTGTTGCCTGTATCGTTTTAGGGTTGTACAGGTCCACACAATTCTCAGAGCAGAGGATGTTGCGGATCCCAAACCAGTCTGACAGCCTGATGATGGTTCCCATGTTCCCTGGATCCTGAAGGTATTCAAGTCCGATGGAGAGTTTTGTTTTTACCTGGCTGATCTCAAGCTCCGGGAGGTGCTGGTGAACGATGGCCATTGCCTGGTTAGGTGTTTGCTGTTGGGAAATTTCCTGCAATTCGGCCTGGGTAGTCTGGAAGATATCGAAATCCTGTCCGAGTTTATCCCCGTTCACAGCTAACCACTCATCCGTGGCAATGATAGATTCTATTCTGTACAGGGTTTCTGTCCTGCCCCTGTGATGGGTGATGAGGTCGCGTACCATCTTATCCCCTTCTGCCAGGAATAGCTTTTCAGCCTGCCTGTTTTTTTTCATGGCCAGGCCGCGTATCAATTTCTTCTTGCTGAGGCTGAGTAGGAGCATTGTTCTGCTGGAAGTTAAGTATATTTGCCCTAAGATAGGAATAATTTAGACTGCCATTGCCTGTAAAATATCATCATAGGAAAACTGCCTTATGCTATTGCCTGATTGGATTGACCATTTTCCTGCTTGCTTCCTGTAAGTCGACCAAATATGTTCCGGATGAAGCCCACCTGCTGAAAAGTTACAAGATAAAGGTTGACAACGAACGTGTCGACTCGAAAGAGCTGGATTCATACATCAAGCCCAAACCCAACCGGCAGATCCTTGGTGCAAAATTTTACCTGGGACTCTACAACCTCTCCGGGGAGAAGGACAGTGGATGGAACCGCTGGCTCAGGAAGATTGGTGAGGCACCTGTCCTGTATGATGATTTTGAAAAAGACAAGAATAAGAAGCAACTGGGACTCTATATGCGGAATAAGGGGTATCATCACGCCCAGGTATCAGACAGTGTCAGGACAAATAAGAAAAAGGTACAGGTCAGCTACGACATAGTTGCCGGGATCCCCTACGTATTAAGAAGTATTAAATATCATTATGAGGATACCTCCCTAAGATCCGTGCTGGCCCCTGATACTGTTAATTCATTAGTGAAACCCGGGGACATGTTCGATGTGGATGCAATGCAGGCTGAGCGGGCGAGGACAGCAACATACCTGAGGAACAGAGGGTATTTTAATTTCAACAGGGAATACATATTCTTTGAGGTTGATAGTTCATTAAACACTCACCAGGTGGATATCACGATTGGTGTAAAGAAATTCATCCTGCCATCGGATGAAGGTTATTACCTGTTGGTCCCACACAGGAAATACAGGATCGAGGAGGTATATATCTACCCCGCATTTGATCCCAAGAGGGCCATAGCAGATAATAAGGCTTATATCGATGGACTCACATCTTTCAAATACAAAGAGTTTGAATTCAGGCATGAGGATAAACTCAAAGCCGATCCGGGTGTCATATCTCAGTCAGTATTCATTATGCCCGGCGAAGAGTATGACGCTGAGAAAGTGAAGCAAAGCTACAAGCACCTGTCCTCACTGCGTATTTACAAACTCGTTAACATCGCATTCGAGGAAAAGGATCCCGATGATCCCTATCTGCATGATTATTATCCCCTTGTATGCCATATCCAGCTGAGCCCTACCACCTCACAATCTTATACAGTTGAGCTGGAAGGTACAAACTCTGCCGGGAACTTTGGCATAGGAGGAAATCTGAATTATACCCACAGGAATCTTTTTGGGGGTGCAGAGAACTTTACCGCACGCCTGTCTGGAGCTATGGAAACCATCAAAGAAATTGACCAGGAAGGATTCGGCAATATGATTGAATTGGGAATGGAAGCCAGGTTGACTATTCCAAAATTTCTGCTCCCCTTCAAGACGGAGCGATTTATCAGAAAATATAATCCGAAGACCAGCACAGCGGTAAGTTATAATTATCAGCACCGACCCGATTACACCCGGTCCGTGTTCCAGACAAGCTTCGGATATAACTGGACGAGCGGTGATTTTATCACGCATATTATCAACCCTGTACAACTGAACTTCGTTAAAATGATCGATGCCACGGATGAATTCCTGAAAGAAATCAAAGATACATACCTTGAGTATAGTTATGAAGACAGGTTGATCCTTGGGATCAACTATAGTTTTATATATACCAACCAGGATATCCAGAAGTCCAGGGATTTTGTGTATTTCAGAACCAACCTGGAATCGGCCGGCCTCCTGATGAAAGGACTGGCCAAAGCAATAGGTGCTGAGCGGGACAGCCTCGGAAGGCATATTATGTTCGGTAATGCCTTTGCCCAATTTGTAAAAGGAGATGTGGAGTTCAGGTATTTCAAAATCCTGAATGATCAGACCAATCTGGTCTACAGGGTATTTATGGGAGCCGCATTTCCTTACGGGAACTCCATTACCATCCCGTATGAGAAGCAATACTTCACGGGAGGGGCAAATGGTATACGGGCCTGGCAGGTGAGGAACCTGGGACCAGGTTCCTTCAATATTTACGATGAGCCAACTGCACCCAGGTATCCGAATCAGACAGCGGATGTTAAGATAGAAGCAAATATTGAATACCGCTTCGATTTGTTCTGGCTCTTGGAGGGAGCCCTTTTCCTTGATGGCGGGAATATCTGGTCCCTGAACAAGGATGATGACAGGCCCGGGTCTGCTTTTGAGTGGAACCGCTTTTACAAGGAATTTGCCCTGGGGACAGGTATTGGATTGCGTATGGATTTCTCTTTTTTCGTTTTCAGGTTTGACCTGGGGATGAAGGTCAGGGACCCGGCGGAACCTGAAGGCAGCCGGTGGGTGTTCATGAATAGCGGTTATAGCAGGCCACAATTTAATATCGCCATCGGCTACCCGTTTTAGGCAGTTCATACCTCCCTTCGAAAATAAAATCGGCCTTCTGTTTTATTCTATCCCTGAAACTTCTATTTTTGCGAAATTATTCCTGAATGTTCAATTATTATTAACCATTAAAATATAATTATATGTCCGTTAAAGTTTTAGAGGCCGTAAAGCCGGGTTTGGTACTCGGAGACGATGTTCAGAAAGTGTTTGCTATAGCCAGGGAGAATGAATTTGCCATTCCCGCTGTCAATGTAGTTGGAACCAATACTGTTAATGCAGTCATGGAAGCAGCCAAGGTGGTAAACTCACCTGTGATTATTCAGTTTTCGAATGGTGGTGCTGCATCTTGGTCAGGGAAAGGGCTGTCCAATGAAAACGAGCGGTCTGCTATTGCTGGTGGTGTCATGGGAGCCTTGCACGTGCATCACCTGGCTGCGCTCTATGGGGTCCCGGTAATCCTGCATACCGATCATGCTGCCAGGAAATTACTTCCCTGGGTAGAAGGATTGCTCGAGGCTGGTGAAAAGCATTTTAAGCAACATGGGAAATCCCTGTATAGTTCACATATGCTTGATCTTTCAGAGGAACCACTGGAGGAGAATATCGAAACCTGCAAGACTTATCTTGAACGGATGAGCAAAATAGGTATGACCCTGGAAATAGAACTTGGTGTGACAGGGGGGGAAGAAGACGGTGTGGACCATTCCGATATAGACAGTTCCAAACTTTACACCCAGCCGGAAGAAGTGGCCTATGCATTCAGTGAACTAGGCAAGGTCAGTGACAGGTTCACCATTGCTGCTTCATTTGGGAATGTCCATGGTGTATATAAGCCTGGCAATGTCAAACTTACCCCGAAGATCCTGATGAACTCCCAGAAATACATACAGGATAAATATAATACAAGCGACAAGCCAGTTAATTTTGTATTCCATGGTGGATCAGGATCCACCCGTGAAGAGATCCGGGAGGCCATAAGCTATGGTGTGATCAAAATGAACATTGATACCGATACCCAGTGGGCTTACTGGGATGGCGTAAGGAATTATGAAAAGGCAAACCGTGATTATCTTCAGGGACAGATTGGGAACCCCGAGGGAGAAGATAAACCCAATAAGAAAAAATACGATCCACGGGTCTGGTTGCGTGAAGGGGAGAAATCCCTGGTGGAAAGGCTGAAACTGGCATTTGAAGACCTTAATTGTATTGACAGGAATTAATTTCGAAAATGCATATGATATTCCGCAAGGATCACCATTAAGCAATGTGGTCTTTGCGGTTCATTTTTTTTAATCAACTATTATGGCAGGTACTCCTCCTTCAGTACGGGATACATTTTCCGGTAAATTTGGTGTGATCGCGGCAGCAGCAGGTTCAGCAATCGGGCTAGGTAATATCTGGCGATTCCCTTATGTCGCTGGAGAAAATGGTGGTGCAGCATTTCTATTGATCTACGTAGCCTTTGTAGTCCTGCTCGGCATCCCTGTGATGATGTCAGAGTTTGTGGTAGGAAGGAATGCCCAAAGGAATGCTGTTGGATCATTCAGGAAGCTGGCTCCCCGTAAACCTTGGTTCCTCGTCGGCATGCTTGGAGTGGCTGCAGCTTTTATTATCCTGGCATTTTATGCGGTGGTGGCGGGCTGGACGCTGAGCTATCTTTTTGATTCAGCCAGGTACCTCGTGCAGCCGGCAAAATACGGTTTTGCAGAAATGTCTACTGATCAGCTACGGACATATTTCCAGGAGGGTTATGATAATTTTCTGGCCGGGACATGGAAACCCATTCTTACCTTTCTGGCCATGATGGGACTAACCATCGCTATTGTGTTTTCAGGTGTACGGGATGGCATTGAAAAATATGCCAAGATCCTCATGCCCATCCTGCTGGTCCTGCTTCTTGTACTGGTTGTCAGGGGTGTTACCATGGAAGGTGCAAGGGAGGGAATACAATTCCTTTTTAAACCTGATTTTTCCCTGATCAATGGCAATGCTATACTGGTGGCACTTGGACAGGCTTTCTTTTCCCTGTCTGTTGGCATGGGAACCTTGATCACATACGGATCCTATATCCAGAAAAATGATAACCTGGCCAATACTGCAGTCAGTGTTGCATTTGCTGATACGCTTGTTGCTGTTATCGCGGGACTTGCCATCTTTCCTGCTGTCTTTACCTTTGGGATCAGTCCGGATTCAGGCCAGGGACTTGTCTATGTAACCCTGCCCATTATCTTCCAGAAAATGGCCTTCGGGTCATTCTGGGCCATGCTGTTCTTTCTGCTTCTTTGCGTTGCCGCGCTCACCTCTACCATTTCAATGCTCGAGGTGGTGGTGGCATATTTTTCAGAAGAACTGGGATGGAGCAGGAAAAAGGCTATCTGGATGGCCGGATCCTCAATTGGTATACTCGGACTGGTGGTAACCATGTCTTGGGGTCCCCTGGCCAATGTAACCTGGGGAGACCTTAATATATTTGGGATCTTCGATGCCTCCCCGGCATATTACCTTCCCCTCGGAGGATTTTTTATTGTGATCTATGTGGGCTGGTTTTTTGAACGCGATAAAAGCAAGGCAGAACTATCGAGTGATGGAAAATTCTCTATACGCTATTATCCATTCTTCATCTTCCTGGTCAGGTATCTTGCACCCATCGCTATCGCACTGGTATTCCTGAATGTGATCGGGTTGATCAAATTCTGATCCCGGCCATGGTCCGCAGGATCATCCTGGCTTACATGTCTTTGACCCGCGGCGAGCGGAATGGGTTCTTTGTACTGGCCATTTTGATCATGATCCTGCTGGCCGGGCGCATCCTCATCCCGGTCTTGAAAGAAAGGCCCATTCCCGATTTTAAGGAAGCCGAATCAGCCTTCCTGGCATTCAGGTCTGCAATGCAGGAAGCTGAAGCCGGGGAGGAGCTTGAACAGTTATCTGCTGGAATGGAATCGGGCAAGATATTTCCACCAATCCATGCTGCCATTCAATATTTCAATTTCGACCCCAATCATATCACTTATGAGGAACTGCTGAAACTTGGCCTTTCGAACAGGGTTGCCAGGACATTGGTAAAATACAGGAACAGCGGGGGTAGGTTTCACAGCAAACCGGACCTGATGAAGGTCTATGGTCTCGAGAAGGCAGATTTTTACCGGCTCGAGCCATATATAAATATCCCATCCGTTCCGGCTCCGGACGTAAAAAAGCAGGTTCCTATGGCCATTGAGCTGAATAGTGCAGACTCTATACAGCTTCAGGGGATCTATGGGATAGGTCCTGTATTCGCGAACAGGATTATCAGATACCGTGACCTGTTGGGAGGGTTCTACACCCACGAACAGTTAAATGAGGTATACGGCCTCCGGGAGGAGCAATATGAGGAGATACTAAAGCATGTGTTTATCGATACCAGTTTCCTGCAAAGGATGAACCTTAATTCGGTGGAGCGGGATACCCTTCTAAAGCATCCCTATCTGAACGGATACCAGGCAGATGCCATCATTGCATACAGGGAATACAATGGGGAATGGAAGGATATCCATGAAATCAAAAGGAATCAACTCCTCCCTGATTCAGTATTTAACAAGATCAGTCCATATCTGAGAATCGAAAAATAATGGGAACGGAAAGCTGCATCAGTCCTGATGATCATGCCATCCATGTAAATTTATTTGTTTTTTAACAAGTGAATATTGGACTATATCCCCGGATTTTTGTAAATTGTATAGGAGATCCAAATAGAAGCTTATACCCTAAGTCAGTCATTTTTATGAATTTAGGGGTTTGTATCAGGATAAATTAACACAAAAACAATGATCTATGGAATTTTTATGAATTTTTTTGATTAATTCTATACAATTTATAAATTTGCGGCTCAATAAATTAAGCTAGGAGAAAATCATGATTGTAGTACCCATAAAAGAAGGTGAAAATATTGAGCGCGCTTTAAAGAAATTTAAAAGAAAATTCGAAAGAACTGGTACGGTAAAGGAACTACGGGGACGGCAGGCTTATATAAAACCATCCGTTAGAAAACGCCAGACGAAAATGCGTGCACAGTATATCCAGAAACTTCAGGATCTGGATGAATAAACTTTTACGTCAGCGGGTCTGAACCCTGTACTTGCTTCCTTATATACATTGCCGGTTTTTGAATAAAACCGATTCCCTGTATACTTAATGAATTATAAAGAGTTGTTTTTGAATTACCTCCGGTTCGAGAAGAGGTATTCACAACATACTATTCTCTCATACCAGACAGACCTGGATCAGTTTGAAAGGTATGCCCACGATTACCTGGAGGACGAAGGGGGCTTGGACAGGGCTGACACAAAGCTCATCCGCTCCTGGGTCGCCCACCTGATGGAATCCGGATTGTCTGCACGCTCAGTCAACCGGAAGATCACTACACTGAAAACATTTCACAAATTCATGATGCGTGAGCAGCACATCAAGATCAACCCGATGGATAAAGTGATCAGTCCCAAATCAAATAAAACCCTCCCTGCCTTCGTGGAAGAGGAAAAAATGGATGAGTTGCTTGATTTGCATTCTTTCGGTGAGGATTTCCATGGGGCAAGGAACAAACTGATCATAGAGCTCTTGTATCTTACCGGTATGAGATTATCGGAACTGATCATGCTGGAGGACAAGCATATTGATCATTATGAATGTACAGTGAGGGTTACCGGTAAAAGGAACAAGGAGAGGATCATCCCCCTTGAACAGTCTGCGGTGGACGTTATCACAAATTATCTAGCATTGAGAAAGCAGGAATTTCCTGAAACTTCAACAGCGCATTTTTTTGTTACCGATAAGGGAAAGCCCTTGTATCCGAAATTTGTTTATAAAGTGGTGAACAACTACCTGAGACTGGTAACCACCATGGAAAAGCGCAGCCCGCATGTACTGCGTCACAGCTTCGCAACACATATGCTGAACAGAGGGGCAGACCTCAATGCTATTAAGGAAATTCTGGGCCATGCCAACCTGTCCGCCACCCAGGTATACACGCACAATACTTTTGAAAAATTAGTTACTATATATAAACAAGCTCATCCTAGGGCATAACCATGGAGGAATCACTATGAATATCAAAATTCATTCAATCCGTTTCGATGCAGATACCAGACTGCTTGAATTTATCAATTTAAAGATCCTGAAATTAATGCAGTACTATGATGAAATTATGGGTGCTGAGGTTTTCCTCAGGCTTGATAAATCACAGGATCTGGAGAATAAAGTGGTTGAAATAAGGCTTTCACTTCCTGGTAATGAGCTTTTTGCGAAAAAACAGAGTAAAACATTTGAAGAATCCACAGACATGTCCGTCGAGGCTTTACGAAGGCAGATTATGAAGCACAAAACAAAACTTAGACGCGCCTGAAATAAAGCCAATAATTTTATTTGTGATATAAATAAAATATATATACATTTGCGAACCGATTTTCAAGGGTATAATTATGCCCTAACGTTCTTTGATTTGCCAATGTAGCTCAGCTGGTCAGAGCAGCTGATTTGTAATCAGCAGGTCGGGGGTTCGAATCCCTTCATTGGCTCTGACATATTGGGGAGATACCAAAGCGGTCAACTGGGGCAGACTGTAAATCTGCTGGCTGATGCCTTCGTAGGTTCGAATCCTGCTCTCCCCACGAGCATCACACACACACACACCCAGGCTGTCATGCCCTATCG
>CAZXOJ010000160.1:0-9662 GCA_964642325.1 uncultured Bacteroides sp.
CCAGGTATTTTGACCTGCTGCTTCCCCCAATATTTTAATATGCAATGGCTTTCCAGGCTTTAACCAGCTTTTGGGAGCATACATAGTCATATAACCATGGCTGTCGCCATTCTGGTCAATATTAAATGATTCGAAATTTAATATGCCTCCATCCGGATGTGTTATGGAAAAGGCGTTCTCCGGACCGGAATGAAAATTGAAACGCTGTACGCCATCAATAAAAACATCGAAATTCACGCTCTTATGTGCTTCCACAGCTGCAAGCCAGACAAACCAGGCCCCATCGGATCTAAAATAGTCAGGGATGGCCTGTGTCATCCAATCAATTCCCATAGAGCCATCTGTGGCCCGGGTAAGCAAGCCATCTGTTACATCATTTCGCAAGCTGTGGTAGGAAAATATGTTTTTGCAATCGCTGGAATGATATCCTTCGAAACTACCTTTAATGGTATTTAAAAACTCGGACTGTTTCTTAAGGAAATCATCATCCTGGGCATTCACCGGCAATGCCAGTAAACAAAACATTGACAATAAGCTAAAAATCCTGATCACGTCTCTGTAGTTTTTCATTGCTTAATTTTTGTCTTTTAGGATTCTTTCAATTCTGCCAAGGAGTTCCATCATGGCCCGCCCGTTATGGTAGGGGCACTTCCAGGGATCTATTTTCCAATCGTTCCGATAGTAGGGGGAAGGATCATCTTCGGGTTCAGTAAGAAAGGGGACCCCTAGCCTGTTGACTTTTGTGTACCACTCCCCCCTGTCGTGATCAATGACATGTCTGTCTATAAAATCCCAGGAAAGTTTTACGGTTTCCCAGTATTTATAATCCCCAGTAAGTTCAAACGCATTCATGAAGCCCACCAGGTTCTCAGCCTGCAGCCACCAGTGCTTGTTGGTGCGGACATGGCTCCCGAACCTGACTGATTCGAGGAACAGTCCGCCATCCTTGTCAACACCTACCCTCTCCACCGCATCGGCCATTTTAACAGCTATTTTCTTCATCGTGGAAATGATTTCTTCATCTCCCAGAATTTCTGCAGCCTCCAGCAGTAACCATGAGGCTTCTATGTCGTGACCGAAAGAAATTATTCCTTTTGATGATTCAGTCTCATTGAAATCTTCATCAAAGAATATCCCGAGATGCCCATCATCACGTATGATCTTATTGATAAAAAGATTCATCAGCCCTGTGAGCCTTTCCCTGACCCCATCATCCTTCCAGACCTTATAAAGAGCAGCATAAGCTTCCAGTACATGCAGATGGGTATTCATAGACCTGGGCTCATTGTTGTCGGCCATGCGGTTTTCCTCAATAGGCTGCCAGTCCCTCGTAAAAGCCTCACCGTATCCCAGACTTTGTTCATCCCTGGTTTTTTCTTCCAGCAGGTAATAAGTGCTTTGAATCGTATCCAAAAGTCCTGGTGAAGGCTCCATTTCATAGTATTTACTCAGCGCATACATGGCAAAAGCCTGTGCATATGTATGTTTGATGTCACTGGCAATCTTATTCTCAGGGCTAAGTTCCATAAAAAACCCGCCAGACTCATGATCCGTAAACTTTTCGGAGATGAACCTGAATGCCCTACAGGCCATTTCCCGGGAAGTTTCTTTGCCTGTCAATTTTGCCGCAGCAGAGAAGGTCCACAATATGCGTGCATTGAGCACACAGGATTTATTGGCACCCAACACAGGTTTTCCTTCGAGGTCGGCCGCACCGTAGAACCCATCTCCATTTTTTTCTACTGCATGGTCCTGCCACCAGCTGAGAATATTTTCCAGTTCCAGGCTGAATTTGTTTTTATACAGCTTCAGTTCTTTTGTTAACGGATCCATATTGAATGAAATATTGTCCATTAAAAATTCTTATTTAAACATCGGATGGTTTATCCCAAAATAAATCGATTTACTCTGAACCACTAGATCCCCATTTGCCACCCATTCTTCTCCCCTTATTTTAAGATGGTCTATCATTCTTTTTCTCCACTTCTTCACCAGGCTTTTATTTCCATCTAATAATTCCTCAGAGGCCAGGTCATTCAACTCATACGGGTCATTATTCAAATCAAACAGCTGCTGCTGCCCGGTAAGCGTAAAATATATGTACTTATAGCGCCCATCGGTCAGGGCTACCCATGCATTATCTTTCTCATATATCTGGGCATGTTCCAGGTCCAGCATTTTCCTCCAGGACTTTTCCCTCAATATATCCAACATACTCTCGCCATCCATTACCTGTGGTATGGGAATACCAGCGGCATCCAGGAATGTGGGCAGGACATCGCGGAGTTCTACCAGCTCAGAACTAACCTGTCCACGCTCAGCATTCAACTCAAAGCCTTCAGGCCAGCGCAAGATCATTGGAATACGGGCTGAGCCCTCGTATGGCCTGCATTTGCGCCACATATGCTGGTCGCCCATCATATCGCCGTGATCGGCTGTATAAATTATCAGGGTATTTTCGAGTTCACCCCTTTTTTCCAGCGCCTCCAGAACCCGTCCGAGCTGTTCATCGACAAACGATATGGCAGCATAGTAGGCACGTCTTGAAGCATCAATTTCATCCTCAGGAAAATTCCCTGAAGTAGGGTTTTTCAATTCCTTTAGCGAACCTGTCTTTTCACCGTATTTCTCTTCAGCCCAGCTGCCTACTTCTGTCTCAGGGATATCAATATTATTATATTTTTCCAGCCACCTCTGTGGTGGATCAAATGGCGGATGTGGCCTTTGAAAAGATACCTTTAGCAGCCATGGTTCTTCTTCATCATAATTCTCCAAAAAACGGATAGCCCGTTCGGCAGTCCAATGAGTAGCATGGTATTTTTCTTCAAATGGGAATGCTACCCCTCCCCGGTGGTCAGTGTAATGCAATCCTGAAGCATTTATGTCTTTACCAGGGAGATTTTCTTCAAACCAGGTGGTATAATCACATTTCGTGGTATCCTTTAATTTAGTGTGCCAGGCTTCCTCCAATTCAACTGACTGGTATCCATGTGTATTCCTCATCGGGGTGAAATGGTTTTTACCCACGGCATGGGTACGATAACCCGCCCCTGTAAACATTTCAGGCAATTCGTAGGGGTATTCGGGGATATCCTTATAGCCCAACTGCCCGCTCTGCCAAGGGCTCATTCCCGTTAATATACTTGTTCGAGCCGGCAGACAAGATGGAACCGAAGTGTAGGCTTTTGTAAATATGATTCCCTCACTGGCGAGTTTGTCGAGATAGGGGGTAAAAATCCAATTGGCTCCATCGGCTCCGATGCAGTCACCCCGGTGCTGATCGCCCATCAGGAATAGGATATTTATATTCTTTTTCCTGCTGGTATTTGTTTTTCCAGTTGCAGCTGGTACACAGACGATACAACAGAAAACCAAAATGAGTCTTAATATTTTTCGATAATTACTCATATGTTTCTTTCATATAATTAACCTTAATTCTGTAAGCTCATTTTTCAGGTTCAAAATTTCCTGTCGTGATTCAGGGTATTCATTACAAATAAGAATCATACCGTTCTAACCTTTGGAATTTTAGATGCTACTTTATTCCAGTTGATCTCTTTTTTCATGTAATAGTATTTTCAAATTTTTTATAACCTGCTCATAATCAGGTTTCCGAATTAAGTTGATCATCTCTTGAGGGTCATTTTTCATATCATACAATTCCCATTTAGGTTCACTTTCAGCTTCATAAAAATTAATCAGCTTATAATCATTTGTCCGAATCCCGTAATGCGATGGTACCTCAAACTGCCCGAAATAATGATAAAAATGCGCTGACCTCCAATGATCAGGTGTTTCCCCCATAAGAACCGGCTTTATAGATTGCCCCTGAAAGTGTTCCGGTTTTTCAACTCCTGCATAATTGAGAAAGGTTGCCGCAAAATCGAGTACTGAAACAAAATCGTCAGATACCGTTGCAGGTTTTACTTTTCCCGGATAGCGAATAATTAACGGTACGTGCAATGATTCCTCGTACATCCACATTTTGTTAAACAATCCGTGGTCACCTAAAAACCATCCATTATCGGAAGTGTATACCACAATGGTATTTTTTGTCAAACCCGAATTATCAACAAAATCCATCAGCCTGCCAATATTTTCATCCAAAGAGGCAACTAGCCTGTGATATCCTTTTAGAATATTCTGATATGCCCATTTCTTATAGCCCAATGTCCCATTTTCAAGTGTGTCGGGAACTTCTTTATTAAAATGCGCTGGATAAATATTTGATAATTTGGTATAACCACAATTACCATTTACCAATGCCATATTTTTACCTTCAAAATTGTCATAAAAATTCTCGGGCTCGGATAATAATGTATTATCAAATAATTTCTCATAGCGTTCCGGATAATCATATGGTCCATGAGGTGCTTTATGATGTACAAGCAGGCAAAAAGGTTTCTTTTGATCATGGTTTTTCAACCATTCAATGGCTTTATCTGTAATTACTTCTGTAAGATAGCCCGGTTGGACAATCCCGCCTTTGTCCCGGTCTTGCCACTCCTGCCCTGTTTCTTTCATTGGGCAATCAAAAAACTTTCCCTGGTAGGGTATTACATTGTAATAATCGAATCCGGCGGGTTGGGTTACCAGGTGCCATTTACCAATAATAGCTGTTTCATAACCGGCTTGCTGTAAAAGCTTTGGGAAGGTTACCTGGTTTCTTTCAAAGCTGTCGCCATTTCGCATGTACCCATTATGAACGCTGTAAGCACCCGAAAGGATAGCTGCCCTGCTCGGCCCGCAAAGAGAAACAACATTGAAACAGTTATTGAACCTCATGCCCTGGTCAGCCAGTTTATCAATATTGGGTGTTTCCAACAAAGAATTGCCATACGCACTTATGGCTCCAGAGGCATGGTCATCGCTCATTATGAAGATGATATTCGGAGTTTGTTTCTCTTGCTGGCAGGAAAAACAAGCCAAACAAATAATTCCTAGAATTGCAAAGTAAAATCGGTTGAAGAATGAATTCATTCGTAATTGATTTTTATATATATAAATCCAAACCGTTAAGGCTACCTGAGCGTTATCCCATTAATAATTTTTTACAATCCTAATCGCCGCGCCCAGGGCATCAAGCCCGACCGATTGGCAAACACCATATTTGTTCTGCTGTTTCATTGTTTTAATGTCCCACTTGTAAACATCATCTGCCAGCCCCCAAAGTTTCCTGAACTGCTCAATATACAATTTGTCATTTTCATGGGTTGTAAATTCTGGTTGAAACTGGTTGTTCGCCATGTCACGCGTTTGCCAGATTGCTTCTACTGTCGCCATAATGTTATCACTCAGGTCAACACCAAGAAGAGCTTTCTCTTCATTGGTTCCAAGATACCGCATCATGATACCTCGGCCAGCTACATAATCTCTGCCGTGGATTGGTCCAAAGCTGGATAAACAGGGCGCTTCACGAATAATGCCATCTTCGTTACTTATTAAAGCTTCTCTTACACCCTTTCCAACCAATTTTATCAGAGTGCGTATTTTTGTTTCAAAAGCAGCTGTATCAAAATCAAGGTCAATACTATTCTTGTTAAGCCACTCTGCAAGCTCCTTCCTCACTGCCAACATATCGCTTAGAGCGCCAACCAACATGCCCTGATCGCCTGTCCAAACCCAACCTTCAGCCCATGGTGGATGGATTTTCTCCTGATACCCTGAACCTTCAAAAATGGCCATTGGCCGCTCTTGCACCAAAGCTCCCGAAGGTGATATCTTTTTCAGGTATTCATGTTTTTCAAGCTTAAACCACTGGTCGAACCACAGCCACTGCCGATACGCCATATCGAGGAATTTATCATTGTCCCCGATGTTTTCAGACAATGTTAAGCGGTATATTCGGGAAGAAAGCAGAAACAATAAAACGTTGGTAACAGTATTTTTAACTCCTTTGCTATTTCCATTGGCATCTCCGTTTCTGCATCCATGGGGAACGGGAGAGGCTGTCGTTGTATGGTCATAAGCGGTTTTCTTCTTATATTCCCAACACAGGTCGGTTGAAAGCTTTAAATATGTCTCTGCAAGCTCCGGTTCACCAATTTTAAGCAAATGTTTGCGTGCATTTAGTGCCATAAGCCCCCACCAGCCAAAATCATCAGCCCAAAGGTCACCAGGATCAAACCTGTTAAAAAAGGTAAGATTTTCTTCCAGCATGTCTTTTACTTTTAGCTGCATTACCTTAACAGCACTATCATTTGGCCATAGCTGCTGTACTGCATCCACAAAAGTCAGGCAGGCATCAAACGTATTGCCTCTTTTCCAGAAATCATTAAAATTCCAGATCTCTTCAAAACGTTTGAAAGCGGCAAACGCCCATGTTTTTAGTTTATCTTCAATATCCTTTTCCGTTGAATTCTTACATGCGAACAATATACCGGTAGTAGTTATTAGAGCAGCACAATTACTTGTTACCTGAATAAATTTTCTACGTTCCATTTATAATTTTATTAGGGGTACACTACTTTATGCTGTAATATAAAGGATCACATTATTCCCAACCTTTCAAAAATTGCATATCTGCACTTAAAAATTTTGCTCCTTTTAGCTGAATCAATAATGAATCGGTTAAAGCTTTGTTTTCAGAAGCGATATTGATGTTTTCTCCCAGGTCATTTCTGTGGTCATACAGTTCAACAGCCACTGTGCTGTCATTTTCAGTTGCCCATTGTACAATCCGAAAATTTTCAGTTTTTAAAGTTTTTCCAAGTGCTTTATTCCGGTAATAAAAACTTCTCGCATGGGGTTTCCCTTTCATTTCGGTATTTTCAAGTATGGGAACCAAACTTTCCCCATCCAGGTCATCCGCGTAATCAAATCCGCATAATTCAGCAAGTGTTGGATAAATATCAACAGTTTCAACCAGGGCATTGGTAACTTTGCCATTATTAATATATCCAGGAGCCTTTACTATTAGCGGGCTGTTTGTAGCTATATCGAAATTGGTCATTTTCCCGAAAATACCATGTTCCCCAAGATGCCAGCCATGGTCAGACCACAACAATACAATTGTGTTCTTATCAAGCCCCTGCTGTTTTAATTCATCCAGTATCTTTCCGATTTGAGCATCAATATAACTGACGCAGGCATAATAGGCATGTTTAAGTTCTTTGGCATGCTCCGGGCTTACAACTCCCGGGCCATCAGGCCATGGGTAATGGGTTGTAAGTTCAGGGCTTTCGTTTAAGCAATAATTATTGTTGCTGTTTTTGGGAGGATAGTAATTGGCAGCCAGAGGAATCTTTTCCCCGTCATACATATCCCAATATTTTTCAGGGGCATTAAATGGCAAATGTGGTTTATAAAACCCTATCGCAAGAAAAAACGGTTTCTTTTCATTTTCCAATGAGTTTAACTGTTTGATTGCTTCAAGCGCATTTAAACCATCGGGATACCCATCATCTTCGACATCCTCGGTTTCATATGGCAATCGTGGAGTCTCAATACCAATTCTCATAGCCGTATTATGGGCATCCCCATTGGCATAGGCAAAGAATGCCCTCCAGGGAGTTTCCCACTTCCCTACGGCAGTGTAACAAGTATCCCAGCTAAAAGGGATTTGATGGACTTGTTGCTGTTCGTCCATAACCCCACCGGGCTCATGTGTAATTTTCCCAATACAAATGGTTTTATACCCATTCTTTTTAAAAAGATGCGGCAGGGCTATTGCATTTTCAGGCTCCATCCCTTCTTTCCGTATCTCTTCCCACAAGTCCCAACCCTGCTGAAGTTTCCCGGTCAGCAATGTTGACCTCGAGGGACCACATATTGCACACTGGACATAATGTCTTTTAAAAAGGCAACCTTCGGAAGCAAGCTTGTCAATATTCGGCGAAACAATCAAATCATTTCCATAACACCCCAAATCAGGTCTTAGATCGTCAACACAGATCATTAATACATTCGGACGATGATTTTCTGTTTTATTATTTAGATCTGTACATGAAAGAAGAAACATCATTAACAATGCTATACCAACTATTATTCTATTCATTTTGAGTATTTAAATATCAGCCATTGTTCCGTACCTTATTCTCACCCGTATGGTCGAATCTGCGTTCCCTTTCATAGTTATTTTATTTACGATATTTCTTAATTATCTCATCTACCTGTTCAATACCTGGTGGAGGAGTATAAACCCTGAAATTCTCACATTTTGTCCATCCATCCCACTTTTTCCATTTGCTACCTTCATCCAAGGTATTTCTCATTGTAACCAGTGCATTTCTCATGTTATTGGCATAATAGTCATAGGTTACTTTATCATCAATACCACTTTGTAGAAACTCACAATAAAGAGTAACTGATTCGAGTAGTAAAATATTCTGATAATAGATAGTTGCCGGAAAAACAATTTGGTCATCATATACTAACTGGAATTCTTCCGGAACTAATGAAGTTGCAGTAATGGCAGTTTGTAATGATGCTTTTGCCAATCCTATTGATCTTAGTGTTCTGTTTAAATCACCCTTACAAATAAAATCGCCTTTTTCAATGTTGTTAAGCGTAATAACAGAAGCAGTTGTAATATCTTTATATCCGGCAAGAGTGGTGTGGGCTTCATTCAATAGTTTAAGGCTGTTTATGATAAGCGGGCTTGCTTTTTCCCCAAAATACCGGATTGTCCATTCTTTGTAAAATGTATCAGGATCAAAACCTTCAGGATCCCATGCTAGTTTACTGCATACTTCCAGGTTCAGGATAAAATGTTTAAAATCCTGGCCATTGACAAAAATATTGTTGGTCATCCCTCTTCCAACTGCCTCATTAACAGCCGATGAAATTTGATGTACCAAAGGATCTTGCATCACATGGTTAAGCCAAATTCCTGCGTGAATATAAATACCAAAATCATAATCCTTTAAATCTTCCGGCCATTCCCTGAAATCTCCGCCATAATAGTCGGCCCAAAGCATCTGTATTTTTTTATCAGGTGCAAACTCCCCGCTTTCCCACATTGGGCGACCCTCTCTCCACAGGTCGCAGACCAAAATTGCCTCTGGCCTGTATTTATCAATCAAATCAGACAATCCTTGAAACATTTTATTCATCAAGGCGCCAGTCATAATTCCGGCTTTTTCTTCTGCCTCGCAATAATAGGCCCAATCATAGATTGGATGGCGGGGACGCGCCAAATAAATATCTCCTTTTGCGAAAGGTGTTTTTGTCAGGTAGTATTCATATACCTCCATCCAATGATCATAATGTTCGGTGAGGCATATTTTATCGAAATCGATATGATGAAACTCCCAACCTAAATACATGGGGATTTGTACCATCATACCTTTACTGTGCGCATAATCAATTACCTGATTAACTAATTCGAGGTCGGTATGATACTCCACCATATTCTTATAATAATCCCATACCCAAAATTCTGGTCTCCCCAATAAATCATGTGGATCAATATAATTGTATCGAAGCCTTGCCAGTGAATTAATTATCTCTTTCCAGGTATCAAGCTCAACGATGAGTTTTCTGCCTTTCCAGTTGGCAAGCATATCGTCGTCATTATCAAAATAACCCCGCATAGGAAAAACAGGGGCTTTTTCACGGAATGACATTTCAGGAATCTCAAATTTTTCAGGTGCTTCTGGTTTTTTGCCGGTCCAATATTCTAAGGGGTCAATACCTAAAATCTTATTAGAAAATTCATATAT
>CAZXOJ010000161.1:0-9609 GCA_964642325.1 uncultured Bacteroides sp.
AGCCTGGTAATTCAGGATCCTGAAGTATTCAGACATATTTTGGCTGTCACTTTTACCAATAAGGCCACCGACGAGATGAAGGGCCGGATACTGGAAGAATTATACCGCCTGGCCTCGGGTGTGGATTCTTCCATCAGGACTGAGATCATGAAGGAGCTAACACTGGACGGCAACGAGGTTAGTGCCCGGGCGAAGATCATCCTGGAAACCATCTTGCATAATTATTCCCGTTTCCATATTGAGACCATAGACCGCTTTTTCCAGCGGGCCATCCGTGCATTCACAAGGGAAATAGGATTGGCTGCCGGATATGAGGTGGAGCTGGATGCTCCGCGTATTTTGTCCGAAGCAGTGGACATGATGCTGGATGGTCTTGACCGGGATCCGGAGCTGCAAAAATGGTTTGTGGATTTCGCCAGGGAAAAGGTGCAGGAAGGAAAGCACTGGAACCTGAAGAATGACTTGCTGGTACTGGGCGCAGAATTGAATAATGAACGCTTCCAGGAAGAAAGTACAGAACTGGTATCCCAGTTATCTGACAGGGAAGGTTTGACCAAGTTCCAGGATGCTTTAAACAGTTTAAAATTTGGTTTTGAGAATGGTCTAGCAGGACTTGCCAAAGATGCCTTAAGATTAATGAGTGAGGCGCAGCTGGATGCAGGGGATTTCAAGGGGGCTTATGGTGTCGGATGGTTTTTCGACAGGATCCTGCGCGGAGACTACCGCCCGCCTTCCAATACCATTATCAATGCTGTTGATACACCCGAGAACTGGTATGCCAGGGCATCTGAGGAAAAGGACAGGATACTGACAGCCTATGACAGGGGACTGAACGATTTATTGAAAAAGATTATCGGTCTGTATGAAAGTGATTACCGAAAGTATATGACCACCGGTTCGGTTAGGAGTTTTCTTTATACCCTGGGCATACTTACCGATATCTCAGCCAGGATGCAGGAGTATACCCTGGACCAGGGTATCTTCCTCCTGTCAGATGCCGCCAGGTTCTTAAATGGGATCATAGAGGAAAATGAAACGCCATTTATTTATGAGAAGGTGGGTAATTATTTCCATCATTTTATGATTGACGAGTTTCAGGACACCTCCGGACTCCAGTGGAAGAATTTCAAACCGCTCATCGACAATAGCCTTGCATACAATCGCAAATGCCTGATCGTTGGAGATGTAAAGCAATCCATCTACCGCTGGCGGAATTCAGATTGGGAGATCCTCAGTGAAGTGATCCCGCAGGCATTCAATCCTGCGCAGATAGAGGAAAAGGAGTTGGAGCAAAACTGGAGGAGCCGGCGCAATATCGTAAACTTCAACAATGATTTTTTCACCTCATCAAGGGATATACTCAAGGAATTTTTCCAATCAGAAGGGGAAGATGGGGACCTGTATCCGCAAAAAATTGACAGGGCTTACGGAGATGTAATACAGCAGGTGCCTGACCTGCCTGGTAAAGATGGAGGTTTTGTCAGGATAAGCCTGATCCGGAATGAGACGGGGGACTGGAAATCGGTGGTGCATGCGCAGGTGATAAAGGTTATTGAGCAGTTGCAGGACAGGGGACTATCCCTTTCGGATATAGCCATTCTTGTCAGGACAAAGAGGGAAGGCAAGGAGATCTCCGATGCCATACTCCAGCACAAAAGCCAGCATCTCGGGAGTGCGTACAGGTATGACATGATCTCGAATGAATCACTGTTTCTCGGGAATGCGCTGTCTGTAAGGATCATTGCAGGTGTACTAAAATACCTCACCCAGCCCGGTGACCTGATCAACCTTGCCCAACTGGTCTATGAATGCCGATTGTTTAAAGAGGGACAGGCTTTTGAAAATGATTTTCTGACTGCCGGGATCGATGGACTTCCGGCAGGGTTCCTGGAACAGATTGACACCTTGCGCTATCTTACACTGACAGAACTTATTGAAAGAATAATCCGACTGTTTGCATTGAATAGCAGAGAAGAAGAAACACCATATCTCCTTGCTTTCCAGGATGTAATACTGGACTACAGCCGGAATAACCCTGCTGATATTAATTCCTTTCTCTATTGGTGGATTGAATACGGGGAGAATGTCGCACTGACAGTTTCGGAGGACCAGGATGCAATACGGGTGATGACAATCCATAAGGCCAAGGGACTACAATTCCCTGCGGTGATCATTCCGTATTGCCACTGGTCTTTTGATCACAGGGGATTAAATGCCGAGATCCTCTGGTGCAAACCTGAGGAGAGCCCTTTTAACCAGTTTAGCCTGCTGCCTGTGAAATATTCTTCTGCCCTCATTGATACCTATTTCGATAAGGAATACCAGGCAGAACGGTTCAGGGTATATGTTGACCACCTGAACCTGATGTATGTGGCATTTACACGGGCTATGGAAGGCTTAATTATTTTTGCCCCCCTCCCTGCCAGGGATAAATTAACTGACGCAGCTGACATGTTGCATAAAATCTCATTGGGAGACTCAATTGATGAGAATGGAGTAACCTGGATGTCAGGGGATTTTCATTCCCTGGGTAGCTCAGGTAAAACGGTGAAGAGGGAACAATTGCTGATCAGCCAGTTGTTTAGCCATGAATTTTCGGGCAAACTTCGGTTACAATATCGGGGGACCAGCTTCTTTGATACCCGGGCCGAGCAGCGTATTCACCAGGGGAACCTTATGCATGAGCTATTTTCCAGGATCCGGTCCGCCGCTGACATTGACAAGGCGATTGAGGCTATAAGGAGGGAAGGGATGGTAGAAACTGCGGATGCTGAAAAGCTGAAAGGAGAGATAAGCAGGTTGATTCGGGATAGTAATGTAATGGAATGGTTTGATGGTAGCTGGAAGGTAATTGCCGAACAGGATATCCTTACCCCCGAGGGAACATTAAAACGGCCGGACCGTGTGATGCTGAAGGATGAACAGGTCATCGTGGTGGACTACAAATTTGGCAGGCAGCAATCTGCCAGTCATAGGACCCAGGTCAAAAAGTATACGTTAGTGCTTGAAGAAATGAGCTATGGAGAGGTGAAAGGATTCATCTGGTATGTAAACCTTAAAGAGGTGGTAAAAGTATGACAGCAGCGGAGAGGACATACCCCTGGGGACACAAACGGCGCTTCAATAGCTATTCCGAATATTTCCGGAAGAAATTCGGGGGACGGGTCCAGAAACTGACCCTTGATGCCGGGTTTACTTGTCCCAACAGGGATGGGAGTAAGGGCATAGGAGGGTGTACATTCTGTAACAATAATGCCTTCAATCCATCATACTGCCAGCCGGAGAAATCCATATCTACCCAGATAGATGAAGGCATTGAATTTCACAAGAAGCGTTACCGGCGAGCTGATAAATACCTGGCCTATTTTCAGGCCTATTCCAATACTTATGCCGGAGTAGATGTATTGCGGGAAAGATATGAAGAGGCCCTTCGGCGGGATGAGGTGATAGGACTCGTCATTGGAACCCGTCCGGATACAGTGGATCCTGAAATACTTAATTATATAAAGACATTGGCGAAAGACTATTATGTGGTCATTGAGTATGGCATAGAATCTTGCTATAACAATACGTTGAAAAGGGTGAACAGGGGGCATTCCTTTGAGGATTCTGTCCGGGCCATAGATATGACAGCATCAAGGGGTATCAGGCAAGGAGCTCATTTCATCATCGGCCTGCCAGGGGAATCTTCGGAAGATATCCTGGCAGAAATGAAGATTATTTCAGGATTACCTATCAACAATATCAAATTTCATCAGCTGCAGATAGTCAGGAATACCATCATGGCAAAAGAATACATTTCAGATCCTGAAGATTTTAGGATTTATGACCTGGATGAATACCTGGGATTAATGCTGAGGATACTGGAAGTACTAAATCCTGAATTTGTGGTTGAAAGGATCGCCGGGGAATCGAATCAGGGATTTTTGCTGAGTAAGTCCTGGGGGATCAGATATGATCAGGTGTTGAACAAATTTGAACAGATGCTTGCAAGGAAAGATACCTGGCAGGGAAAGCGTTTCGACCTATGAAGCCTTTTTTAAAGGAAATAGCAGAGGAGTTATATCTGTTGCATGGAGAACGGATGGAAGATCTATGCCTGGTATTTCCAAACCGCCGGGCAGGTTTGTTTTTCAATAAATACCTCGGAGAATGCCTAAAGCAACCGGTATGGTCTCCTTCTATTTATACCATACAGGACCTTATGGCGGGTATGTCAGACCTGGCCTATGTTGATGAACTGGAATTGATCAGTGAATTATTTAAGGTATATATTCAGGTGCGGGGTAAAGATGAGAGCTTTGATGATTTTTACTATTGGGGAGAGGTAATGCTCGCGGATTTTGATGATGTGGACAAATACATGATCAATGCTGGCGATCTTTTCCGGAACCTTGCGGATCTGAAAGAAATGGAAGACTCTTTCCAGTACCTGTCAGAACAGCAAGTTGAACTGATACAGCGGTTCTGGGGACATTTTTCAAGGGATCATCAAAGTGAACAAAAAAAACAGTTTTTAGAGGTATGGAATATACTGCTTCCTGTTTATAACAAGCTCAGGGAAAATCTGCTCGATCATGGGGCAGGATATGAAGGGATGATATACAGGAATGTTGCGGACAAGACTAAGGAGGGTGAAACCCTTACACTGCCAGGATCAATCATGGTGTTCATCGGGTTTAATGCATTGAATCCATGCGAAGAAGTTCTGTTCAAATCACTCTCTGATGCTGGTAAAGCCATGTTTTACTGGGATTTCGATAATTTCTACCTGGAAAACGAGATGCATGAGGCAGGCAGGTTTATCAGGCATAACCTGGACAGGTATAAAGACTCCGGACACCGCATCAACCATAATAACCTGCTCAATTCAAATAAGCAGATACAGGTGTATTCCATGCCCGGGGATAGTGGGCAGGCTCAGCTGATACATCACATTCTTGGACAGGCCCGGGAATCTGAAAAACTTGGGGAAGAAACTGCCATTATTCTGGCAGACGAAGAATTACTGATCCCAGTCCTGCATGCCCTGCCTGAAAACCTGGATGCGATCAATGTTACCATGGGGTTCCCGGTGAAGGCAGCACCGGTTTTTAGCCTGATCGAACACCTGATTACCCTGCAACGTAATACCAGGGAAGGGAAGAATGGCATCATCAGGTTTTATTATCCGGATGTTCTGGCTGTTTTGCAGCATCAGTATATCCTGATGCGTGAACCTGCAGATGCAAGGGCTATGGTCAGGGAAATACATGAGAAAAACAGGATTTATGTCGAAGCGGGGGACCTGGATCAGAATGAACTGTTTCTCCAGGTATTCAGGAAACTCAGAAATCCGGAGGATATAGCTGCTTATCTCCTGGCAATCCTTGAATCTATAACCCGTTCGGATGAGGAGGATACAAATGCAGTACCTGCACTGGAATTGGAATTTATTTTCAGGATTTATACAAGGATCAAGCGCCTCAAAGATGTGATCAGTCGCCTTAGCCTTACATTTACACTTCCTACCTTCCTGCGTCTGTTCCATAAAATTCTTCAGCGGACCAGCATTCCTTTTTCCGGTGAGCCACTTTCAGGGATACAGGTAATGGGCGTCCTGGAAACCCGTGTGCTGGATTTTGACAGGATCATTATCCTTTCTATGAATGAAGGCGCTTTTCCGAAGAACAGTGCAAGCATGAGTTTTATTCCCCATAACTTGAGATTTGGTTTCAATCTGCCGACCCTTGATCATCAGGATGCCATTTACGCATATTATTTTTATCGGTTGATTCACCGGGCAAAGGACATATCGTTGGTTTACAATAATAAAACGGAGGGATTGAGTACAGGGGAGAAATCAAGGTACATCCATCAACTCCGATACGAGCCGGCATTTGAAGTCAAGGAATTCTCTGCCGGGTTTGATATACAGTCCGGGCAATTCCCACCCATACTAGTCAGGAAGTCCGGTGCAGTCATGGAGAAGCTGATGCGCTATACCATGGCCAGAGAAAAGGGCAGCTATTTTTCTCCGAGCGCCCTGAACGGACTGATTGATTGTTCTTTACAGTTTTATTTCAGGTATGTCGCAGGATTCAGGGAAGCGGATGAATTAAAGGAAGAGGTTGATCCGGCTCTGTTTGGAACGCTTTTGCACGAAAGTATAAGGAAGATTTACAAAAAGGAGGATAACCCTATCCAGCAGGCCAACATTAAGCTGGTTATTAAAGATGAGAAGAGGGTCAGAATGGCTATAAATGAAGCCTTTGAAGAGTATTGGTATAAAGAGCGAGGATCGGGTGACGACCCTGAGGGCCGGAACCTGGTCATACGGGAGATCATTTTTACCTATCTCCAAAAAATCCTGGAAAGAGATATGGAATATTGCCCGATAAACATCTATAGCCTGGAGGTCCCTTATTTTACCGGACTTGCATTTGAATCATCCGGTCATCCATATACTGTAAGGGTAGGAGGAAAGATCGACAGGATAGATATGTCAGGTGGGATGTACCGGGTACTCGACTACAAGACCGGTAAAGGTGAAATGAAGTTTGAATCCATAGAGGATCTCTTTGATGGGGAACAGAGGAACAGGAATAAGGCAGCGTTTCAGACATTCCTCTACGCAAAAGTTTTCATGTCGCACGAGGGGATGGAAAATGCCAGGATCGTGCCGGGAGTATACCTGATCAGGGATATTTATAAACAGGATTTTAATTACCAGTTCCGGATGGGGCAGGCAAGAAAACAGTTTCCTGTAACAGAATACGCAATATTTGATGAAGTTTTTACCAGCCATCTACAGGCCTTGCTGGCTGAACTTTATGACCCGGAAATACCATTCCGGCAAACCCAGGAGGTAGAGATATGCAAGAACTGTTCCTACAGAGGTATTTGTAACAGATAATTATATCTTTCGTAGACAGGTAAAGTCAACCACGAAATCATGTTCCCTGAATTTGCCGCATTCGATGTCGAGATCAAGAATCTGAGATTCACAACAGATGATGGACGCAAATATCCTAAGACAGCTATCCTGACCCTGATCTCTCCTGACGGACATTCCGAGTTTGTAGAGATGCTGGGGTATGTAGATGAGAAGTGGATCTTTGACAGGATAGACAAGGAGGAGCCACTGGTATTGGATCATTGTCTTATCGAAAAACTATCCCTGACAGACTACCGGTTCAGAAAAGGTATGGATATTAGGCATCCAATTAAGATCAATCAATTCAGTGCCCGTTCAGCTTTTTTTAATAATAAGGGGACCCTTGATCTCAGCTATGCCGTGTTTTC
The DNA here is from genome assembly GCA_964642325.1 of uncultured Bacteroides sp. Taxonomy (GTDB): domain Bacteria; phylum Bacteroidota; class Bacteroidia; order Bacteroidales; family SM23-62; genus SM23-62. Next base: position 7,285 of record CAZXOJ010000161.1, read on the forward strand.
CGGTGGTGAAGTCAATTTGGAACAGGCTTACTTTGCCAAAAGCAGCTTAAATATGCATGGTGTCCGGGTAATGGATGGAGGGATCAATTTCAGCAATGCTCATCTCCCTCCCGGCCACCTTGATTTCAGAGGAATCCATGTGGAGGAAGGAGATGTTAGTTTCAAAAATGCCGTATTAGGTGTTGGATTGAAAGACTTCCACGATGCAAGCTTTGGAAATGGAATTACAACTTTTGCCAATACTGAATTTAATGATGGAGATGTTAATTTCATCAATACCCAGTTTGGCAATGGAAATGTTTCTTTTAAGATAGCCAGGTTTGGGACAGGGAAAATTGATTTTCATTACGCAAAATTCAAGAATGGGGATATCTCTTTCGAAAGAACTGAATTTGGGGATGGTCGGGTTGATTTCCGTACTGCAGAGTTTCATTCGGGGCGCATTAATTTTAACCGAGCTGTTTTCGGAGAAGGGGATGTGAGTTTTGAAGCCAGTGGACTGGACAAAGGGAAGATCAGCTTTAAGAGGACCCAGTTTGGGGAAGGTATTATCGATTTTGAATTGGCAGAATTTGATAATGTAGATGCAAATTTTGACAGAGCTGTCTTCGGAGAAGGCAGTATTTCCTTTCACAATGCCAGGTTTGGAAGCTTGTCCCTAGCTTCCTGCCACCTTGATTATTACCTGGATCTGAGGTTGGCCCATTGCGGGCATATTGACCTGTCGGATACCGTGGCCAGGGATATCATTGACCTTAAACCTTATGATTTTAACCTGGATATTGGCAGTATTAATTTCTCCGGGATGAGGCTGATAGGAAGGATCTTCATTGATTGGACGCAAAATAAGGTACAGAGACTTATATATGACCAGACAGATACCGGTAACAGGCAAAAGGCAGAACAATTCCGCATTCTGAAAGAAAATTTCAGGGTAACCGGTCAATACAGAGATGAAGATAAGGCTTATGTGGAATTCAAGCGACTCGAATCAAAATCTGTACTCGAGGAATCTGTTTCAGGGAAACGGCTCAATGCCATCTGGATGTATCCCCTGTACTGGTTAAAACTGGTGATCCTGGACTGGGCCGGGCTCTATGCCACCAATCCAGTCAGGGTAATGATCACAATGCTGGTATGCTATACATTTTTCAGTATTGTGTTTATGTTGTTGTCCATCTTTACAAGTGCCGATATTGTATCCGCCCTGGGTGATCCGGATCAGCTCAACCTGGTTGCCAAATCATTTTACCACAGTGCCATAACTTTCCTGACGATAGGATATGGTGATTATTACCCGTCTGGGATCATTCGGTGGGTATCCAGTGTCGTTGGATTTACCGGGCTTTTCCTGATGTCCTATTTTACAGTGGCCTTTGTTAGAAAGATATTGCGCTAAGCTATGGCTGGTCTCGCAATAAGTCAGGCCTCAGTCTTTTTGTCCGTTCGTAGGATTGCTCAAACTTCCATTTATCAATTTCAGCAGCGTTGCCTGACAATAAAATCTCAGGTACCTTCCAACCTTTATATTCTGCCGGACGGGTAAATACCGGTGGGGCGAGCAATCCATCCTGGAATGAATCAGTAAGTGCAGAAGTCTCATCAGAAAGTACACCTGGAATCAACCGAATAATGCAGTCGACCATCACGGCTGCAGCCAGTTCTCCGCCGGTCATTACATAATCCCCTATTGATAACTCCCTGGTAACCAGATGATCTCTTATGCGTTGGTCGATTCCCTTATAATGCCCGCACAGGAAAATTAGATTCTCGCAGGTCGATAACTGGTTGGCTGTCTGCTGACCAAAAGATTCTCCATCCGGACTTGTGTAAATAATTTCCTGGTATGTGCGTTTTCTGGTTAAAGAATTGATGGCATCGTCAATGGGTTGTATGTTCAACACCATACCGGCCTCACCGCTGAAAGCATAATCATCAATCTTTTTGTGTTTGTCTTTTGAGTGATCCCGCAGGTTGTGGATATGCACTTCTACCAGGCCTTTATCACGGGCCCTTTTGATTATGGAATGATTTACCGGACTATCCAGGAGTTCCGGCACACCAGTAATGATGTCGATTCTCATTGTTCTTAATTTTATGTAAAAATAGTCAACAAGCTTAAAAAAACTTTGTCTATACTGCATATTTGGCTATTTTCGCAGGTAAATGCATGGATCAAGCTTGTTTAGAATGGATTGATGATGATACAAAACGACCAGGTTCATGATGAACCAGTCGCCGGTGATTCCGGCGAAATAAAGAAGAACGCTACCAAGGAGGATAAAAGCTCCAGTTCAGTTACTTCCGACAATAAGGAAGAAACAA
>CAZXOJ010000162.1:0-9597 GCA_964642325.1 uncultured Bacteroides sp.
CCAGGTTTTCTATCTGTGAAATGGCATCGAGTAAATGATCTGTAGAGCCACATGAATGAAGCCTGATATTCCCGAAGGCTTTCCCCAGTTGGGTAACATATGGGGTAATAAACTCGGCATACTGTTCATTCGAGATCATGGTACCCGAACATTCCCCTACATGAACTGATGTGACAGGAATATTGGCTAATTCGGAGAAATGATTGATCAGTAAAATATATGCATCCGTGATCCACTGGTGGACTTTATGAACGAGATCAGGATCCATGATCATCATGATCATCACATCGTCCCCGATAAGTTTGAGAGAAGTAGTGATGATCCCGTGGATGGTAGCCCGGCCGGAGCTGTCCCAGAAAAACGGTGGTATGATCTCCAATTCCGGATGTGCACTCTTCACTTGCAGGATCTGGGCATCCAATTCCATGATAAAGGGGTGACCCAGGATTTCCTCCATACTGGGAAGATCCTTGCCCAATGTTATATTTTTCAAAGGATTACCTGATACATCAGAATCTTTATCCGGGTAGACCACAAATTCAGAACCCAGTGCAATCGCCAGTATCAGGTTGGGTTGTATACCTCCTACCAGCACCTGGTTCTCACTGGTATGACCGGCTTGCATAAGGTTTGCCTCCATATTGTACAAAGGGTAACCAGGGAACTCTTTTCCAACCAAACCATTCATCTTCCTGTCCTGGAGCTGCCTGTAAATCGGGTCCTTGTAATACTTTTCATCAAAAACAAAGCCCCCCTTATCATGGAGCCATCCTTTGGAAACACTCGCTTGAAATGCTATCATAATATAATCCAATTAATGTCTGCCAGTTTCACGGTCCTCCCAACCGCTTTTTCCTTCATCCATGTAAACTTCATGCACTGACCTTGAGACACGTTCATCGACCTCTTCTACCAGGCGCACCCGCAGAGGATTGGTCAGGCGTTTTTGCCATTCCAGTATGGGAGCATATGGCTTTTCTCCTTTTGCCAGCTCATATGTCAGATAGGCCCATCTTTCAGCAAAGAAATATCCTTTCATAGCTGGTATCACTTGCTGATGGTTAGAAGACAGGAAACTGAAAGTAAGTGCCCGTGTCCAATAGACCCAGGGTCCTCCGGTAATATACATGTAAGGATTGAGAAGCCGGGGCCTTGATTCCAGTCCCGCATTAGAATAATCCAGCTGTATTCCGCAAAAACCTATCCCGGTTTCTTTATTAAAAAAGGTGATCCACGGAACATCAGCCTCCATGGCAAGATCTGTCAGATCAGGCATTTTGGTTATGTCATACACAATGACGCTATCCCTCAAGACATCGTACCAGGCGGCATGTGTCATCAACTCCCGCTTGAAGACTATTTCACCATTTCGAAGTGCAATAACATCAATCCGATCATTGATTCTCATGGAGGTGGAACTGATGAAGTAGGGTTTACCAGGATAGAACTCATACCGGACTGAGGCATCAACTTCAGGCAGTTCCCTCAGATGATCCCACATTTCGGCTGTGGAGATTACCGGTCCCGCCATAAATTCCACATTTTTCGGTGGTTTCCAGTCAGCCGTATGTGTCCAGGGACGAGGTGGCGTATAGGCCCCGGGGTTCCAATGGATGGCCCCGTTGGTCTCCATCCTGTGAAACAATGGTACATCCGGCATACTTTTAAGGGTAATCTGATCCAGGTGGCCGGAATTGGGATGCAATACAATGGAATATAGGTCATTATCAACACGCAAACCAGGTGCTTCTCCCTGCACCCTCAGATCGGTTTTATACATCCTGGCAAGCGCATGTTCATTATTATAATAGATATGAAATACCTGGCTGGTTCTGGCCGGTACATCAGCCAGGAATGCCACGCGTGCAGTAACTGTCGGCATCCATAATGGAATTTCACGGGTAGGCTTGCCATTCTCGTCAGGCCCCATGTCATCGGCTTCAAGATACTGTTCTATATCATAAACCTGGCTGGGCACTTCTGAGAGTTCATGGGTCCGTGGATCAACAGATACCACACGGATATCTCTGGTCAATTGCCCTGCTTCATCAGGGTAAAAGGGCAGTAATACCTCCACAGGTTCTTCCTCCCGGTCTATTCCAGCTGTTTCTGTAACTATTATGGCTTTATAGTTTTTCCATGCTGCATCAAAAACCGGGGCATCTTCCGGGGCTTTCAGCATTTTCTTGGCCGTCAGAAATACATCATCGTCGGATCCATGAATGTTCTTCTTCATCCTGATCTTGATAACTATCTCGTATTCCTTACCCGGTTCCCATTTCACCCATCCTACCAAATGTGGATTGTGATATAATGTACCATCCTGTGATAGGCCGTATCCCGAGGGGGGTCGGTGACTTATCACCGGCCTGCCCATATCTGAAATTTCACCTGCCCGGTGCAGGTCAGTAAAACGAAGTGATTTACCGTTGACGATTGCTTCTGCTTCAATGATAGAAGCCTGGGGCAATTCCAGTTCAGCTATAAAATGATAAAAGGGAATGGCAGGGCAGGGATAATCCAGTTTTAGTTCATGAAGGACCAGTTCCTTGCTTTTGGAATCCTTAGCAGTACCAGGCGTAGTAAAGCATACAAAAAACAAGAAGCCTGGATAGAATAGCAGATACTTTTTCATAACTTAAAGGTATTAAGAATATGGAATTTAGACAAAATCAACCTGTTTTCAAGATGTCTGTTTTCACTTCTGATCGGAACTAATTTCTTTATCCAATTTTTTAGGCAGCATCCCAATTCTTTCACTAATCAGCTTTGCAGTATTACCAATTTCCTCAAAAATTGATTCCTGTAGCTTGTAGTTAAACCTTACCTCCGGCAAATAAATCCCCAGGCTTGCGATTACTTTACCATTTTTATAAATAGGGGCTCCAACGCCAACAACATGTGCACCATCATAATGTATTGCCAGTTGCTTCTCTTTGATCTTATTAAGTTCTTGAATCAAATCGTCTTTGTCTTCTACTCCTTCCCACATTTCAAAAGGCAAACCATATTTTTGAATAAAAAGTTCCTGTTCCTGGGTATCCATACAGGCTAAGATCATTCTGCCGGTGGCTGTCAGATAGACATTCTTTTCCTCATTGTTGGTAATTACCTGCAATACCTGGGTACTTGATTCCTTGTGCAGAGTGTATCTTTTGTTTTCTTTAATAATGGCCAGGATACAACACTCGTTTATATTTCTTTGAACCTCTTTCATCGGTTCTCTGGACACTTGCAATAACTCTTTTTTGTTGGAATAATTACCCGTAAGATAATATGCCCCGGAACCCAGTTTATACCCCTGCTTTTTCCCTGATTGAGCAAGATATCCTCTGTTAACCAAGGTTTTAATAATATTGGCGCAGGTACCCTTGTTCAATTCCAGACTCTCAGAAATTTCACCTAATCCAAATTCCTTAGTCGTGTCCTTGGCAATAAATTCTACAATATCCAATGCTCTGTGAATAACCTGTATCATTTGAATTTTGCGTCTTTAAACATTAATTTACAAATATAATAAATGAATAGACTATATTCAATATTATAAAACTCACAATTAGAAAAATCGATTTTTTACTACGTTGATATTTACTGTTGTTGTAAGGGAATTAGCTGATAGCATACAGAAGATAAGCCATATACACTCCAATGCCACTCATTAATTGAAAAATCATGGATCTGACTTGATAAATATAATATATTAATTATTTTTGTTATATAGAACTGTGTTTTATAATAACAAATAGAAAAGTTATATGAGTGTAAAAGAAACAGGGGTAAGTTATTATGGTATAAGTTACCCTGAACATGCAAAGAAAGATTTTAAGGAAATGGTGAAGCATAACTGCAATGCTGTACTATTGGCGCTTTCTGAGTTCGATATCGACTTCTGGTTTCCTAACATTATTGAAATAGCCAAGGTTGCAAAAGGTCTCGGTTTAAAAGTGTATTTAGATACCTGGGGCATTGGCAAATGGTTTGGCGGTGAACCGCCCAGTATCTTTTTAACCAATAATCCGGGAAACAGGCAGGTCTCAGCAGTCACAAATGAACAGTTGCCCGCCGTATGTTTCAACACCAAGGCTTTCCAGGAATATTTTTATGGACTATGTGAAAAATTGGCCTTTGCAGTAGATGCAGACGGATTTTTCTGGGACGAGCCCCATTATGCGTTGCCTAAAAGCTATGCATCGATTACTGGTGGAGCAGGTGATGACTGGTCCTGCCGCTGCCCGGTCTGCCGGGGAAAGTTTGAGCGACTATACGGGTATGAGATGCCGCGGATACTGACAAAAGAGGTGATTGCATTCAGGGAAAACGCTGCACTTGAAATCCTTGAAACTGCATCTCGCAAAATCAAGGAGATCCGTTCTAAAAGTAAAATCACCTGTTGTGTGCATGCTACAATAAACAGCTACTATGTAAAGGAAAACAGGGGATATGATGATTGGAACAAAGTTGGTAAAGTGGATGCTTTTGATGTATTCAGTACTACCATCATTAGTTACAAACTTCCACGTAGCTTCTTTAAAACAATTACACAACAAACAGTTGAAATTGCAAAAAAATATAACAAAGGTTCACAACGCTGGCTGATGAATTACTACCAGCAACCGGAAAAGATTAAGGAGATTAAAGAGATTGCCCATCTCTATGCAGACATGGGTGTGGAAAGCCTTTTTGCCTGGACTTACCGTGGAGGACATGGCACAGTGCTTGCAGCACCCCGTGCCCTGGAAATGTGGGATATGCTGGGTAAAGCTTATGGCGAGGTCCTGTCAAAAAAGTATGTAATAAAATAATCAAGGAGGAAACAAACATGGAAACAAATGATTCAGGTTATCTAAGTAAGATAATTGGCCTGCTAAAAAAGGTTGAGGAAGAACAAACAGTGAATATCGACAAAGCTGCAGAGTTAATGGCCAGTGCTATTGAAAAAGACGAATTAATTCACGTTTATGGCGGAGGCGGCCATACGACCCTGGTAATGGGTGAAATGTTTTTCCGGGCGGGAGGATTGGCAAATATTAATCCTGTGATGGAGCCGGGTCTTTCAGTATTTAACCAGGCCTTGAAATACCTGGAGCTTGAGAGGACAGTGAATTACGGGCGAGCCATCGTAAAATACTTCCGAATCCAGAAAGATGAAGTTCTAATTATTTTCCATAATATCGGAATCAATGCGGCTACGATTGATGCGGCCATGGAAGCCAAAGAAAATGGAGCAAAAATAATTGCTGTAAGCTCATCTTTCTGGCAAAATGATATACCTGAAGATCATTTCATCCGCCATCCTAACAAAATGAATCTTTTCGACCTGGCGGATGTATGTATTGACGATTACAATCCGGTTGGCGATGCGGTTATAAAAATAGATGGGTTTGAAACAGCTTTCGCCCCCATTTCCAACATTATAGATTTTTACATTGCGCATTACCTTGAAATAGCAACCATAAAAAAATGTCTAGCGAAAGGGATAAAACCACCTGTGTGGTCAAGTGCCAATGCACCGGGTGGCGATGAGATCAATGCAAAATTTGTGGAGAAATATTTGCCTCGCGTGAAATATTTATAATATGGAGAAAGCACTATCCGGCTTATTAGAAAAGTATAATGTCCGGGAACCCAGGGATTTGCAATTGTCTTCATCAAGGGACTCAAAAGGATTGATTTTACTGCCTGGATGGAGGTGGATAAATACCTCATTGGAAGAAAACCAGATCCCTCTTTTGACATGGAGATTAAAACGAAAATTCCTGGAATTGAAAAAAATAGTGGAAGATGCTACTATAGAAAATGTGTGCATGCTTCGTTTCAGCTGTATGGGAAACAGCAATGATTGGGATTGGAAATCCCTGCTATACCGGGAAATGGATTTATGTGAGTTCATCGGGGATGGGAAAATTATATCCGTGCAGGCAGTTATCAATGAGGGTCAGACCGGCAATGTCATTCTAAGGCTGGATAATAATATCATTTGTAGTGTTGAAATCAGTACCAGGATGCCATCTGGATCAGATCTGACGGACAGGCATGAAATCATTGCCCGGAGGGGAGTTGCTAGTGATCTTGTTGTGGATACAATGATCCCTCAGCATTCTATTTACTGTTACACCGACAATGGAAAAGACCGGTATAGAGATGTCGATATGGAATTGTATGGTTTCGATGAAGAAGAAATTGACCATATCCGTTCTGCCTTCCAGGTTCTGAAGCAACCTGAACTGGTTCAACAATGTCATTTTCAACACAAACGACTGGTCAATTTTACGAATTCCGTTTTTATCTCTGATAAAGAGAAGAGGAAAATCACTTTCAATAATTAGCGCTGGACTCATTATGAAACCGATAAAAATAGCCATGTTGTCGCTTACGCATGGCCATACACGTAAATATTATCAGACATTAAAGGAAAATCCCAAACTTGAATGGATTGCCGTCCATGCTGAAACAGAACAGGTAAAGGAGATCTTTCTGAAAGGGAATTATGATATTCCCTGTTATCTGGATGAAGAGGAAATGTATGAAACCCATCCTGACATCGAGGCAGTCGTAATGGCCTCGGCAAACAGTAAACACCTCCGGCAATTCAGGGAATGTGCCCGGCGGAGTATTCATATCCTAAGCATGAAAATACCCTCCTTCGATATGGATGAGTACACAGAGATCGAGGAGCTGGTTGAAGAGTCCGGGATTGTTTGTCAGGTAGAGTTGGAAATGCATTACAATCCAGTTGTAACAAGACTATATCAAATAGTTTCGCAGGGTGATCTAGGACAGCTTGAGTCTGTCAATGCTACAAATATCACGCTGTCTCCAGTATGGGCATTTCCCTGGCAGGGTATCCCTGAGGAGAGCTATGGAAAACGGGTGCCACTCCGTACCGGGGACAACCGTTTCAGGGGTGGATCTCTATGCGACCATCCGCATGTATTTGATCTTATACGGTGGTTGACAATTAGCGATTTCGATTATGTATATGCAGAAGCGGGACCCAATATCAGACAGGATATTGAGGTGGAAGACGTAATGCTTATCAACGGTAAAATGAAAAACGGGACCAGCTTCTTATTCGATCCTTCCTGGTCACGCCTCGAAGAACGCCTGGAAGTACCTGGTCCCGGTTGGGAAATTTATCCCAAACGCATGGAAGTAAATGTTAATATCAGTGGAGAGAAAGGTGTAATATTCGCGGATTGTTTTGGCCCGAATATTTACCACAATGGCATTCCGAATGACCGATATACTGTACAATATACCTATTTTGACGAGTGGATTGGTATGATGGATGAGTTTGCGGAATGCATCAGAAATAAGAAAACGCCAAAAATCAATCTTAAGTGGCACCGGAAAACAATAGAAGCGATGAATGCCTGCTATGAAAGTATCGCTAAGGACAAAATTGTGTATTTAAACCGTGAAATACATTAATCATTGACAAATAGAAGAGATTTTATCAAACAATTGTCAGCGGCCGGTATATTGTCAGGTATGCCGAATCTATTGTTCTCACAACAAAACAAAGCCAATGATAAAATATGGGCATGCCTTCTTCATTTGAGCTTTAATATGTGGGAAGAATACATTTCTCCACACCGCCCATTCCGGGGATACCGGCCGGACCTGGAACTAAGTGAATCATTATGGAAAAACGCAGTATCCAAAATGGCCGGTGAGGGAATGAATATGATAGTGATTGACCTCGGCGATGCTGTCAAATATGAGAGCCACCCGGAAATTGCAGTTAATAAAGCATGGACCACAACGCGCTTACGGAACGAAATAGAACAACTCCGAAAAATAGGATTGGAACCTATCCCAAAATTGAATTTTTCTGCAGGGCATGATACCTGGCTGGGCGAATATTCCAGGATGGTATCCACAAAGGAATATTATGATATTTGTTCAGACCTCATTGTGGAAGTAAACGAACTATTTGGTAAACCACGCTTTTTTCATTTGGGAATGGATGAAGAAACGGCAAGTCATCAGAGGTATCAGAAACATGTAGTTGTCAGGAATAATGACCTGTGGTGGAAAGATTTTCTCTTCCTGGTTAATGAGGTGGAAAACCAGGGCTCCCGTGCTTGGATCTGGCCTGATTATATGCTATGGAATAACCCTGAGCAATTTTTCCAAAAAATGCCTAAATCCGTAGTTCAGGGCAACTGGTACTACGGAGAGGATTTTGATTTGATCCAACCGGACGGGAATACGAATACATATGTAAAATCTTATCTTGACCTGAACGCCCATGGGTATGATCAAATCCCTACAGGTAGCTATCATGCTGAAAATGATAAAAGCATAGGCAATACGGTCAGGTTCGGCAAAAAACATTTCGAAGACAAGCATTTGCTTGGTTTCTTACAAACATTCTGGAAACCAACCATTGAGGAGTACAGGGAACGGATCCTACGTGGCATTGAATTGGCTGGAAATGCAAAAGAATGGTACAATGGCATTTAATAATATTGACTGGACCATTATCCTGATTTTCCTGATTGTTTTAACAATCATTGGACTGGTTAGTAGTAGAAAGGGTGGTAAGGATTCTGCAAGCTTTTTTCTTTCCGGCAGGAATATGCCATGGTGGTTGTTAGGAATTTCAATGGTCGCAACTACTTTCTCTCTCGGCACACCGAATCTTGTTACAGACATTGTCCGTTCTGGTGGTGTAGCCCGGAATTGGTTATGGTGGTCTTTTCTCTTAACAGGGATGCTATCAGTTTTTGTCTATGCGAAACTTTGGAGCCGCTCAAAGCTAATGACAGACCTTGAATTTTACGAGGTAAGGTACAGCGGAAAGACGGCGGCCATTTTAAGGGGATTCAGGGCGATCTATTTAGGGTTCTTTTATAATGTCCTGGTACTGGCCAGTGCTTCTCTGGCTTTTATTAAAATCACGACCATTATGTTGGGCGGCGACCCTTTGTTTGCATTAATATCAATTTCAATTCTTGTACTTGTTTACAGTACAATTGGAGGCTTAAAATCAATCTTATGGACTGATTTTTTTCAATTCATATTTGCCACAGGTGGAGCTATACTCACAGCTTATCTCGTCATTAATTCACCAGAGATTGGGGGAATCTCAAATCTTATCCAACATGAAGCCGTTCATAACAAACTCCGTTTCTTACCTGATTTTACGGATACACGAATGCTTTTAATAGTATTTGTAATTCCATTAACAATACAATGGTGGGCTGCATGGTATCCAGGCTCCGAACCTGGTGGAGGTGGTTATATTGCACAAAGAATGTTGTCAGCAAAATCAGAAAAACATGCTGTAGGTGCCACGCTTATATTTAATTTCTTTCACTATGCGATAAGGCCATGGCCATGGATCCTTGTTGGGTTAAGTTCATTGATTATATTTCCGGATTTACAATCAATAGCTGAAAAGTTTCAGAATGTACCGGAGCAATATATTCAAAATGATATAGCATATCCGGCCATGCTCAGGGAATTCCTGCCACCCGGTATATTAGGATTGGTTTTCGCATCATTGATTGCTGCTTATATGTCAACCGTTTCAACCCACATCAATTGGGGTGCTTCATACCTGGTTAATGATTTTTATGCCCGGTTTAT
>CAZXOJ010000163.1:0-9517 GCA_964642325.1 uncultured Bacteroides sp.
GATGGTTTCACGATTGGACGTTATCCTGCGTAACTGCGTGCCGGCAACAATGGCCAGTCCCTTTTCCTTGGCGAGGTCGCAACTTTCGATGACCGATCGTACACCAAGTGGATCTACAGCGATGGGTTTTTCCACAAAAACATGTTTCCCTGCCTCTACTGCAGCACGAAGATGTTCCGGACGGAAAAATGGTGGTGTTGTCAGGATGATCATGTCCACATCGCTGGCAATGACTTTTTTGTAGGCATCAAAACCGAAAAAAGTCGTCTCCGGGGTAACCTTGTAAATGTCTTTAACGGGCAGGTTGCGTTTTTGCAGGTTTGTTTTAATGGCCTCCGGTGCGGATTTTACATGGTCCTCGAAAATGTCACCTATGGCAACCAGTTCTACTCCCGGTGTGGATTCGGCACAATCGATAATACCTGCCCTGGTACCACGGCCACCACAGCCGATCAAACCAACTTTAATTTTATCCGGACTTTTGCCATATAACATCCCACTCGGGAGCAGCATGGCTGCAGTGCCGCCCGCTACGGACGTTTTGATAAACTTTCTGCGTGACTGTTGTTTTTTAGAATCTACGGGTTTTTGATTCATCTTCTCTATTTTAGATTTAGTGTTAAATTTCAGCTTTTCAGGAAAGACCTTCCAATTTATAAAAAATAAATATGCCATAGCTTAACTAATCCTCGCATTTAGCATTATTTCGCTTCATATTCTCAATTTTTTTGAATAAATTTATTTACCTGGAACCACTACAATTCTCTATTCGATCGAAATATTTACAATTTAAAAACCCCTAATTATGAAAAGATTACATTTCATGGTAATGGTACTTGCACTTATTACCATTTCATCGGGTATTGCAGATGCCCAGCTCAATCTGAAGAAATTAAAAGACAAAGCTAAAAGCACTGTCGGTAAAGAAGAAACCCAGGCCCAGGATCCAGCCCAGAAACAGGAAGTCGGGCTTGAAACTGACGCCGCTTCCCAGCAAGCTTCCAGGATTATTTATGTAATGAAATCCGGCAGCAATAAAAATGATGGTTCTAAAGAATCTCCCATGAAGAACATAGATAAAGCCATTGCAAAAGCTGAAGCCGGAGATGAAATACGAATTGCACAGGGCACATACATGGGGACATTTAATATTGGGTACCTGGAAACTGACAAACCCGTAAAACTATATGGCAGCTGGGATGAGCAGTTCGGTGAGCAGGATATTGTTAACCATCCCACAGTTTTTCAGCCTGATAATGAAAGTGGAGGTAAGTCAAGGAAAGCCCTGTTGAAGTTTACAAAAGCAGTAGACGGAACCGTAATTGATGGAATAGTGTGGGATATGGGAGAAAGAAATTGCTACGATGCCAAGGATGGTCTCGTCGAAGGAGTGGAAGGCGGAAGGATGAGATATTCCTCAGAACCCAGTCCCCCGAAGAACGGTACGGTTGAAGAACCTGCAATTTCTATTGCTAGCGCTGCCCAGGGTGGAGATGTGACCGTACAGAATTGTGCTTTTGTGAACTGTGCCCAGTTTGCCATTCAGGCAGGTCACAGATCAGGTACATTTAAAGTGATAAATAATGTTTTTGTAGCCAGCAGGATGGCGGCCCTTGAAATTTATGGTACCTGTGCCGGCAGCAACCAGCAGAGAGATATGGTTGCCTGTGGAGATGTCGAGGTAGCCTATAATACCATTCTCTTTACCTGGAGCAGGCTGAAGGATTTTCTGGATATGGGATATGGTGTAAGAATGATGACCAAGTGCACCTATAATATCCATCACAACATTATTGGGGCCAGTATAATTGGGGGTATTGACAACAGCCGGTTCTGCAAGGATGAATATATTAAGATCGATAATAATATTATGTTTGGGAACAAGGGTGGTGACTTATACTACACCCCGGCCAGTAACACCAAGCTGCAGCTAACCGTAGATCAATTTGAAGACCTTGAATTCGAGAGTAATTCAGGCAATATGGGGGAAGCTCCTGAAATTGGTGTTAACCAGGCCTATATGAAGGGCTTTTTCAGTGCAAGGTACAATGAGACCACCAATTATGATCCTAATTCCATTGAGAACCAGTGGGCAAGGGCCCTGGGAATGAACCAGCAGGGAACCATGAGTTCCAAGGTCAGCATGTTTATGAATAAATACCCATGGAAGGAATCTCTTTCACTTTTTGGAGCTTCCTCAGTAGCCGGGGCACAGCAGCCACATAAATAATTATTCATATTCTAATTTGCAGGTGGCCGATCAAAAGTAAATTGCATACTTTTGGATTTGTAATAATTCGAACTTCAATTATGAAAACTACTTTTGCTCGTGCCTGTTCTCTGCTGACAGCAGGGATGCTATTCTTATTAGTAACATCTTACGGACAGGAATCACTGACCCTGAATGATAAGGGTTATTTCAGCATGGATGGGCTGGATGTCACGTTTTTTAGTGATTTTTATCCTGAAGGCCACCAATCAGGTGTAACCATCATCCAGCATGGCAACAGGGTTGCTGCTAACGGAGATCTCAGGCTGGAAGCCTCACCCGGACAATGGTCCCCCGTTCCGGCAGGTTCCGAAACCCAGATCGACAAGCCCGGAAACAGGATGAGCAGAACATTATGGTATCCGGATTCTTCCAAGATGAATGGTTTTAACCCTGTTTTGTACCCCGATTTGCACCTCACCTACCATTTTCATGTTACAGCGATCGGTGGCAGTTCTTTTAAGGTAAGGATTGATCTTGATGAACCTATCCCGGAGGAATTTCTGGGAAAAGTTGGATTTAACCTGGAGTTTTTCCCAGGAGACCTGTTCGGAAAAACATATCTCATGGATGGACGACCGGGATTATTCCCACTACAACCCACAGGTTCCCTTGCCCTTCACAATGATGAATACCTTTCAGATGCAATGGATGTGGGAAATGAACTGGTGATCGCACCCGAAGATCCGGCCCAGCGAATAATTATAAGCTCAAAGGGTGAGCCCCTGGAGATACGCGATGGCAGGTCAAATCATAACAATGGATGGTTTATTGTGAGAAGCACTGTTCCGGCCAATGTTACTGATGGGGCCATTGAGTGGGTCGTAACACCCCATGCTGAGCCAGGATGGAGATATGCCCCTGTAATCCAGGTATCACAGCTTGGTTATCATCCCGGACAACGGAAAGTTGCTGTGGTTGAACTTGACAGTAAGGATACCGAATTACAGGAATTCAGTTTGTTCAGGGTTGAAAGTACAGGGAAGGTCCGGGTGGAAACAGGAGAAGCCCGTTTCTGGGGTAATTTCCTCCGTTATGGTTATGCCACGCTGGACTTTTCGGAGGTTGATATTCCAGGCGTATATGAGCTCGCTTACGGGGAAACCAGGTCTCACCCTTTTCGGATCTCGGAGGACATACTCAAACACAATACCTGGCAGCCCACCCTGGAATATTACCTCCCGGTACAGATGTGCCATATGCGGGTGAATGAAAAGTACAGGGTTTGGCATGGGATCTGCCACCTGGATGATGCACTGATGGCCCCAACCGACCATAATCATTTCGATGGATACAGACAGGGGCCTTCTACATTATGCGATCATAGCTCCGGAGATCCGGTGCCGGGATTGAGTTCAGGTGGATGGCATGATGCTGGTGATTATGATCTTCGTGTTGAATCACAGGCAGGGACCGTTCACCGGCTGGCTATGATGATAGAGGAATTCGGATTGGATTATGATGCCACTTTCATAGACCCCGAAAACAAAATTGTAGAGATACATCAGCCTGATGGAAAGTCGGATGCATTGCAGCAGATTGAACATGGACTCGCCGCCATCCTTGGTGGCTACAGTTCCACGGGAATGCATTACCGCGGCATTATTTGTCCCACAAAACGCCAGTACGTGATGCTGGGTGATGCTGCCTCCATGACCGATAACCTGCAGTATGATCCCTCATTGGCAATTGGGGAAGCAGAAGCCCACAGGTCCGGAGTCTTCGACGACCGATGGGTTTTTACCCAGGAAAATCCGCGAAGACAACTGGGTGTTGCGGCAGCGCTGGCCAACGCAGCGAGGGTGCTCAAAGAATATAATCCCGAACTGGCGGATGAATGCCTTGCCACAGCCAAGGCATTATGGGAAAGTGCTTCAGGTGGCCGGACAGGTGTTTCCTCCAGGGTACAGGTACTTTCGGAGCTGATCCTTACCACTGGTGATCCTGAGCTGGTTAAGCAGCTTGTCTCAATGAAGCAACAGATCATTGAACAGATCGGTCGCTGCGGCTGGTCTCTCGGCCGTGTGATCCACCTAATCAATGATCCGTCCTTCACGAAAGACATTGCCGATGCAGTAGCAGCCTACCAGAAGGAACTGAAACAGCAGCAGGCGTCAGATTCTCCGTATGGTGTGCCCTACAAGCCCAATATCTGGGGAGCTGGTTGGAATATCCAGCGCTTCGGTGTCGAACAATATTTTTTCCATAAAGGCTGGCCTGAACATACTCCAACCTATCACTTTGAAAATGCATTACATTTTATCCTGGGTGTGCATCCTGGGATAAACAATTCCTCTTTTGCTTCCGGGGTAGGAGCGAATTCGGTGACAACTGCTTATGGCGTGAACCGTGCTGACTGGTCATTCATTCCAGGTGGTGTCGCCTCGGGAACAGCACTCATAAGGCCTGACCTGCCGGAATTAAAAATATGGCCCTTTTTCTGGCAACAGTCGGAATATGTCATGGGAGGGGGAGCTACCAATTTTATGTTCCTTGTGCTGGCTGTGGATTCTCTCTACGAATGATCATTGATGGCCGGAACGATCAATACCCTTTCTATTTAACAAAACCTGGTGTAAATTCTGAAACTAGTTTTGCCGTGCTTATAGGCAGGACAAGCAATACCCGGAATAAGATTACGTTTGGTTAAAATGAATCCAAAAGCACATAAAATATATATTGGATCAATGGTCCTGGTGGTAATAGCCGCCCTGGTTTATTTCGTTTACAGCGGATTTGCTTATTACAACATCCCCCTGGAGGAAAGGTTCTATCATCCTGATTACGAAACTCTTAAGCCCAGCGGAATAATGGGGCATGGCATGGGGATACTTGGATCCCTATCAATGGTGGTTGGCATGTCTGTTTATATGATGCGGAAACGAATGCGATCAATGGCACGCATGGGCAAATTAAAACATTGGTTGGAGTTCCATATTTTTCTGTGCGTCCTGGGACCTGTTCTTATTCTGTTTCATACTTCGTTTAAGTTCGGGGGACTGGTATCCATCAGCTTCTGGAGTATGGTGGCCGTATTTCTCAGTGGCATCATTGGCCGGTTTATCTATATCCAGATCCCAAGGTCCATTGAAGGGCGTGAGTTGAGCCTGAATGAAATCAGGGGAATGAAAAGTGATATCAGCATCATTCTAAAATCCAGGTATGCCCTGGATCAGGATAGTATTGAAACCATTCTCGAATCAACACGTATAATGGGAACCCCCAACCATTTTCATCCAATCGTAAAGTTTTTCCGGAAAAACCGGGAAGACCGTTTGAAAGTCCGCCGACTTAAGGTAGCCTTGAAAAAAAACAAACTCACACGGATACAGAGATCCAGTGTGATAAAGTTGGTGAAAAATGAAATATCCCTTAACCGCAGAATAGAAAGGCTGCAAACCATGCAAAATCTTTTTAAATACTGGCATGTTGCTCATTTACCCTTTGCTCTTTTAATGCTTATTGTCATGGTGATACATGTAGCTGTTACCATTGTTTTTGGTTATAAATGGATTTTTTAATCCACACACAAACAAAATATATTTCTCAGCAATGTAGTTATATATGTGAATTCGAAGATAGCATTCAAATTTAAGTGAACGAGCCTGAGCCTGCAGATGGAGTTATTGATTGAAAATATCATTGTATATGGATCTGTCTTTATCCTTTTCGTTGCTGTTGTAGCAATTTACCTGCGGAAACAAAAGCGGGAATCAAAGGAAGTGGAAGCCAAAATTGAAAGGGCAAAAAAAGAAGGATTGCATGAACCAGTATCCTTGTATCCTGTGGTTGATGTGAACAGTTGTATCAAGACCGGTGCCTGTATCATGGCATGCCCAGAAAAGGATATTCTTGGAATATTAAATGGCAAGGCAACCACCATCAATGCCTCACGATGCATTGGTCATGGTGCTTGTTTTCATGCCTGTCCCACCCAGGCTATTTCACTCTGTATTGGTACGGAGAAGCGGGGTGTAGAATTACCTCATGTAAACCAAAGCTTTGAAACAAATGTTCCAGGCATTTATATCGCCGGAGAATTGGGTGGTATGGGATTAATAAAAAATGCAGTTGAACAGGGTAAGCAGGCAGTTGAAAATATGGTTAAATCCACTAATCAGGCTCATGACGCAACAAATGACCTTATCGTAGTGGGTGCAGGCCCTGCCGGGATCTCAGCTTCCCTGACGGCTAAAAAACACGGGTTGAAATTCCTGACGCTTGAACAGGATACACTCGGGGGTACCGTTTTTACATTTCCAAGAGCTAAAATTGTGATGACTTCACCCATGGACCTGCCACTCTTTGGAAAAGTTAAATTGTTTGAGACCAGTAAACCCGAGTTGCTTGACCTCTGGGGAAAGGTGTTGGGTAAAAATGAAATTCAAATCAGTGAAAACGCCAAAGTTGAGTCCATTTCCCGTGTGAACGGACATTTCAGATTAGCAACCCTGAATGGTGAAGAATACCTGTCAAAGAATGTTTTGTTAGCGATTGGTCGCCGGGGCACTCCCCGCAAACTTAATATCCCGGGTGAGTCAATGGAAAAAGTGGCTTACAGGCTTCTGGAGTCTGAGTACATCATGGATAAAAACATCCTGGTTGTCGGGGGGGGTGACTCAGCCATTGAATCTGCCTTATTACTTGCTGATAAAAACAGGGTAACGCTTTCCTACCGCAAGGATGTTTTTCAACGCATCAAACCCAAAAATAATGAACGCATTGAGGAAGCCATCAGCCAGGGCAGCATTGATGTAAGGTTTAATTCAAACCTGGTTCTTATCGAAAAAGATGAGGTGATTATTTCCGAAGGGGAGAGTGCAGAAAAGACCAGGTTAAAAAATGACCTTGTTTACATTTTGGCAGGCGGTGAGTTGCCCACTCAATTCTTAGAAAAAATCGGTGTTCGGATCACAAAGAAATTCGGAGAAACCGTTTTAAAACACAATTGATTTTTTTGGAGCATGCAGAAATGGTTTAAATATATAACCATAGTCAGTTTGACTTTTTTAACTGTTGTGCTGCTAGTATCTGCCCAGATTTCTCCGGGTAAACTTGCTGAATCTCATGCTCATCTCGAAGGATTGTCAAATTGCACAAAGTGCCATGTCCTGGGTGAAAAAGTTTCCAATGAAAAGTGTCTGGATTGCCATAAGGAAATTGCATACAGAATCAATAAACAAAAGGGATATCATGCTTCTGCAGAGGTCCGGGTCAAGGAGTGTATTAAATGCCATAGTGACCACCATGGCAGAAAATTTCAGATGATCCACTTCGAAACAGATGAATTTAACCATGCGCGCACAGGTTACAACCTGCATGGCGCCCATGCTGAATTAAGTTGCAGGAATTGCCATAAGCCTGAATTTATCACAGATCCGCAGATTAAGTCAAAGTCATCAACTTATTTAGGGCTTGACCAGGTATGCTTATCATGCCATGATGATTACCACCAGGGCACCCTTTCTTCTGATTGTGCATCCTGTCATGATTTCAAGGTTTTTAGTCCTGCGTCAAAATTTGAACATCAAAAAACTAGGTTCAATTTACGAGGGAAACATGCTGATGTTGATTGCATAAAATGCCATAAGGTGTCCGTCCATAATGGGATTGAAATGCAGGAATTTGCCGGTGTTTCCTTTAAAAATTGTACGAGTTGCCACAAAGACGTTCATGATAATAAATTCGGACAAAATTGCTCCCAATGCCATTCCGAAGTATCTTTTTTAAAGATCAAGCAATTAAAAAACTTTAATCATTCCCGGACCGACTTTCCGCTCTGGGGAAAACATCAGTTTGTCTCATGCGCCAAGTGTCATAAAACCCAGTATACAGATGCCATAAAATATAATCAGTGTTCCGATTGCCATTCAGATTACCATAATAGACAATTTACCCGAAAAGGGGGTTCCTCCGATTGTTCGGATTGCCACTCTACCCTGGGCTTTGAAAGGTCTGACTTCACAATTCAAAGGCATAATCAAGGCGAATTTCAGCTCACCGGGGCTCACCTAGCCACTCCTTGTTTCGCCTGTCATAAAAAGAACACCAAATGGAGTTTCAGGGAGATTGGCAAAAAATGTGTCGATTGTCACAATAATATCCATGAACCTTACCTGGATGAAATGTACTACCCGAAAGAAAGCTGTGAGAGTTGCCACAGCAGCAATTATTGGAGTGATATTGAGTTTGATCATTCGAAAACAAATTTCAAACTGGAAGGTGCCCATCTCAGGCAATCTTGCAGATCCTGTCATTTCAGCAAAGATGAAGGCAGCATTTTACACCAGGAATTCTCGCAACTATCGACTAGCTGCATAAGTTGCCATCAGGATGTACATAATGGGCAGTTTGAGAATGCGGGTGGCACTGACTGTCTGAAATGCCATGATTATGCAGACTGGTCAGCTAGCAAGTTTGACCATGATCAAACGGCATTCAAACTGCTTGGTAAACATCAGGATGTTGCCTGTGTAAAATGTCATATACAGGTGGTTAGAGATGAAATTGTATTTACAGAATATAAACTAAAAGATCATTCATGCGAATCCTGCCATTAACCATACCACTCCTGATCCTGCTACTGGCTCTTAAGGTCCAGGAGTCCCCCCATGGGAGCGATCTTGAAATAAGCTGCAGTGTTTGCCACAGTCCGGAGGGATGGGAACTGGACCCGGAAATTTATTCATTTGACCACAACAGCACAAAGCTTCCCCTTGAGGGACAGCATACATCTATCAATTGTAAATTATGTCATCCTACCCTGGTTTTTTCTGAAGCCGGAACAGAATGTTCTGAATGTCATACAGACATGCATTACCAAACTGTGGGATTTGATTGTGCCAGGTGCCACACTGCAGAATCATGGATCGTTAATAACATTACTGATATTCACAGACAAGGCCGTTTCCCACTTCAAGGGCCACACCTCTTGGCTGAATGTGTGGATTGTCATCCATCTGCATCACTTCTTCGTTTTGAACCGCTGCGGATTGAATGCATCGATTGCCACCAGGAAGATTATGCTGCTGCCACCAGTCCAAACCATGTCCAGGGGAACATATCCACCGATTGCCTGGAGTGCCATTCAATGAATGCTTTTACCTGGGGAGGAGCCGGTTTTAATCATTTCTTTTTTCCCCTCACCGAAGGTCACGCGGTTTTTGATTGTAATAAATGTCATACCGGCAGTGACTATTCAGATATTTCACCCGATTGCTTCTCCTGCCATCAAACCGATTTTAATGC
>CAZXOJ010000164.1:0-9509 GCA_964642325.1 uncultured Bacteroides sp.
CCACCGCACACCTGAAATACCTCCTGATAATCTCCTGGTGTGATGCAACCTGTATAACCTTATCATCTAAGATCCCTGCACTGGCCCTGTTTACGCCCATGTCAGTGGGAGATTTATAAATTGATTCTTCTCCGGTGATTTTTTCCAGTATCCTTTTCAGGAGAGGAAAAGCTTCTATGTCACGATTATAATTGACGGTTTTAATATTGTAGGCTTCCAGGTGATGATGATCTATCTGTACAATGTCTTTCAAATCCACTGTGGCTGCTTCATAAGCAATGTTAACCTTGTGAGAGAGCGGCAGGTTCCAGATGGGGAATGTTTCAAACTTTGCATAGCCGGCTTTCACTCCGATTTTATACTCATGGTAGAGGTTACTCAGGCAGGTGGCCAGTTTTCCGCTTCCTGGTCCGGGTCCGGTAACCACCACGATGGGCTTGGTGGTTACAATATGTTCGTTGGATCCATATCCTTCATCACTCACGATAAGGTCAGCATTTGAAGGATAACCCTTTGTGAACCTGTGGGTATATACCTTGATGCCGTTCCGTTCCAGCTTATTTTTAAAGGACCTGACAGCAGGTTGGTTCTGATAGCGGGTGATAACGACGGCTGTGACTTCAATGCCCCAGTCATTGAAATCGTCAATTGTCTTTAAGGCATCGTTATCATAGGTAATCCCGAAATCTGCCCTTATTTTCTTCCTTTCGATGGCACCCGCATGAATGCAAAGGATAATGTCTATTTTATCTTTGAGCTTCTGGAGCAAACGCATTTTTACGTTGGGATCAAATCCAGGAAGTACCCTGGCCGCATGGTAGTCGAACATGATCTTGCCGCCGAATTCGAGGTAAAGTTTATGATGAAATCTTTCAACACGTTCCAGGATGGAGGCAGTTTGTTCTTTCAGGTAGGCTTCATTATCAAACCCCGTAACTGGGGATGAATCAGGCTTAGTGGGTACAGACATTGTTTTGAAATGTTTATTAATAGCAGATTAGAATCCGATTTCAAGTTAGAAAAATATATTATCTCTTCTATTAATTCTGATAAATTAGCCTGCCTTTTTGCAATTATGTTATTGTTTTTTATAAATTGTGATTTGCTTTGATCTAAACCTAATTCGAAAACAATACTTCAAACTAATGAAAACACATTCAATTAACCAGTCCATATTAAGGACCTTTATCGTCATTTTTGGTGTTTTAATGATCCTTTCAGCATGTAAACAGTCCAAAAAAGAATCTGCTGATACTATCGAACCGGCTGAAGATCTTTCCTCAAAGGAATCTGTGATCCAGGAATTGACCACCTATCCCTTGCCTGACGCCTATGAAGTCACGGATATGTTACAAAAAGCTGGTGCATCCTATATCCTGACCCTGTCAAACCCGGCCAGCAATGTTGGGAATTATATTTCCTCATCAGAAAAAGCATTGAACCTTGGTGTTTACGGTTCGGATCTTTCATATTCCAGTACCTATATGATGAAACAGGAGACGATGAAGTACCTTGAATCCTCAAAAAAACTTGTCGATGAACTGGAAATTTCAACCAGGTTCAACCTTGATTATGCTGAGAGGGTGGAAAATAACCTGGACTCCAGGGACTCATTGATCGCGATCATATCTGAATCATTCATTGATACCTGGGAATATCTGGTAGAGAATGAACAGGACAAACTGGCCATACTGGTGATTAGCGGCAGTTATATTGAAGGCATATACATTACCATACAAATTGCCATTACCGCTGCAGATAACTCCAGCTTCCTGGAGGTCATTGCCCATCAGAAGGGATCTTTGAATACCCTGATTGATGTTATCGACCCGATCAAGAATGATGCAGATATATCAGATATCTATAATGGACTGAGCGATCTGGCAAAGATCTATGAGGACGTAGGAGAAACCTTAACAAACGATCAGCTTGAAAAGATGTTGAGCATTATCGATCCATTAAGGGAAGGCATAGTCTAAGCTGCTTCCTCCATGAATGAATTTATCCTAAATGCATTACTTCAGCTTTTTGCGATTATTGCCAACGTGTCTGAAGACGGGATCTCATTCAAGGCAAGGAATATTGTAAAATCCTATCTCTCAAAACATCTCAGTTCAAACCTGATAAGGAAATACCTCAGGCTTTTTGATGATTACCTTAAGATCCACCATCCTGATATTCTGAGAGGTGAAGAAGGCAGTGGTCAAACAACCTTATCTGATTCACAGAAGGTTACTGAAATTGGCAATGCCATCAACCGGAATTTGCTACAGCGGGAAAAATTTATTGTTTTCCTGCGCCTCGTCGAATTTATCAACGAAGACGATGTGATGACGGCACAGGAATTGGATTTCATCCGCACCGTTGCCAATACATTCAATATTTCAGATACAGAACAAAGCAATATCAGGGAATTTGTTCTTGATTCGCTCTCTCAGGAGATACAGACAGATAAATTGCTTATAGTTGATGACGATGCCGAACCTGTCATACCCGGGGTAAAACATATCCATGTGCATGACATGGAAGGCAGGATTGTGATTTTAAGGCATGCCAGCACCAATACTTTTGTGTTTCGCTATGAAGGTGATTCGACGCTCTATTTAAATGGATATAATATCATCCCTGGCAGAATAGAATTGATGGAACAGGGTGCCATGATTACCGGGCATAAAATCAATCCCATTTATTACAGCGATATAGCAAACCGGTTTCATCACTCTGAGGCATCATCCAAGGTGCATTTTGTAGCAGAAGAAGTTGAGTTTCAATTTAAAAACAGTTCCAAAGGCATTAAAAAATTCAGCTTTGAAAAGGAATCAGGTGCCCTGATTGGTATTATGGGTGGCAGTGGTGTCGGGAAGTCCACCCTGATCAACCTGTTAAGCGGCAAGATTAAGCCACAAGGCGGAAGGATCACTATCAATGGCATTGATATCCATAAAGAGCCTGATAAAATTCGGGGCTTGATCGGTTTCGTTCCACAGGACGACTTGCTTTTAGAAGAGCTGAGTGTTTTTGAGAACCTGTATTTTAATGCAAAGCTCTGCCTGGATCATTTCTCAGAACATGAAATATTAAGGCGGGTGAACGAGATCCTTATTGACCTGGAACTGGATGAGACGAAGCGTTTGAAAGTCGGAAATCCCCTGAAAAAATTAATCAGCGGCGGCCAGCGTAAAAGGCTTAACATAGCCCTGGAACTGATCAGGGAGCCGGGTGTGCTTTTCGTAGATGAACCTACATCCGGACTTTCATCCCATGATTCGGAGAAGGTCATGCTTCTGTTAAAGGAACAGGCATTAAAGGGAAGGCTGGTGATAGCCAATATTCATCAACCTTATTCTGATATTTATAAACTTTTTGACCAGGTCATGATCCTGGATAAAGGAGGTTATATTATTTATAAAGGCAATCCCATCGATGCCATTGTCTATTTTAAGACCCTGAGTAATTATGTGAATGCCGAGGAGGGACATTGCATTTCATGCGGGAACGTAATGCCTGAAGAGATCCTGCAAATCGTGGAAGCCAGGGAGGTTAATGAATATGGGAAGCTAACCAAAGAGAGGAAAGTTGAACCCGAGGAATGGCATGCTGTCTACAAGGAGAAAATTGAATCGAAACAGGAGATCAGGCCCAGGGAGGGCAAGCTGCCTGATATTGATTTCAGAGTGCCGAGAGCCTTCAGCCAGTTCAGGGTATATGTAGCTCGCAACGTTCTGTCAAAGCTCGCCAACAGGCAATACTTGCTGGTTAATTTTCTCGAAGCGCCACTATTGGCCCTTATCATCGGGTATTTTACGAAGTTTGTCGATCCTTCATCGGGGGGTACTTATGTATTCATGAATAATGTGAACCTGCCAGTGTATCTTTTCATGGCTGTTGTAGTTGCACTTTTCATGGGTTTAATGGTCAGTGCGGAGGAAATCATCCGGGACAGAAAGATCCTTGAACGGGAATCATTCCTCCGGCTAAGCTGGTTGAGTTATATCCACTCAAAGATCTTTGTGTTGTTTTGTATTTCAGCCATACAGACTTTATCATTCGTTATAGTCGGAAACTTGATCCTGGAGATAAAAGGCATGTACCTTTCCTACTGGCTGATCCTATTTACCACATCCTGTCTGGCCAACCTGATAGGATTGAATTTGTCATCCGGAATGAACTCTGTGATAACGATCTATATAATCATTCCCTTTATCCTGGTCCCGCAACTACTCTTCAGTGGTTTTACCGTAAATTATGACAAGCTCCATAAGATATGGCGAAACCCCGTTAATGTGCCGGTAATCGGAGATTTGATGACTTCCCGCTGGGCCTTTGAAGCACTTGCTGTCGACCAGTTCAAGGACAATAAATTTACCAGGAACTTTTTTGCTGAGGATATGCTCAAAAGTAATGCCTCCTATCATATGAACCTGGTAGATCAATTACAGGTCAAGGTCAATGGTGCAGATTATTATATTAAGAAAGATACGAATCCCGGACTTGTTGCCCAGGACTTTGATCTTGTAAAAGCTGAAATAAAGAACCTTACAGATCAGGGCCTCCTGTCAACATTCACTGACCTTGACAAACTCAGCCCTGATAGGTATAATGATCAGGTGTTCAGAACGGTTACTGATTACCTGAATAATGCAAAGGTTCAATTCAGGGATATCAAAAATGAAGCCATCAGTCAGGGGGATGCAATTGCTGAGAAATTACGTGTTGACCTTGGAGGTTTAGAAACTTACCTGGAATTAGAAAAAGATTATTACAACGATCATCTGGCCAGTCTGCTGTTAAATAAGAATCAACTCGCCATAGTCGAAATCGACAATCGATTAATACGAAAGAAAACGCCCGTATATATGATTCCCACTTCCCGCTACGGGAGGGCACATTTCTATGCTCCGGTGAAGAAGATCGGTAATCTGACAATTGATACTTTCCTGTTCAATTTCATCTTCATATGGGTGACCTCTTTTCTCTTGTACTTCACCCTGGTATTTGACCTTCTGAGAAGGTTCGTAAACTGGACTGACAGGGTAAAACTTCGAAAAAAATAGGATCCAGATCATGAGAAAAAGCGTTATTGCCATTATATTTCTTGCCACATCTAAAGATCAACCTTAGTGTTGTATTGATAGATTAGTTATTTTCGCCCCCGATGTATTCTCGTTTAATCATAACTTTTTGGGACAGGCATGGAATAAGGCTGCTGATAATCTTCTTGTTATTGCTACCATTTTGCCTTACTTCTTCCGGCCAGGACGAGGGGAAGCCTCAAATCGTTTGCATACCTGCCCAGGATGCGGTAAGGCTGGACGGATGGCTTAATGAAGCTGACTGGGGCCGGGCAGATTCAATTATTATTGCCTCCATGGTAGAACCTGAGGAAAACGGTATGCCTACCTACCCGACAGTCGTGAAGATCCTGGTGGACCAGAAGAATATTTATATAGGACTGATCTGTTTTGATAACCAGCCGGATCAAATAGTTTCATTCTCCAAAGCCAGGGACGCTGAACTGGAAAATGAGGACAATATCAAATTAATACTGGACACCTACCGTGATGGCAGGAACGGATACATTTTCTCGATCAATCCTTTTGGAGCCAGGTATGATGCCCTGGTATCCTTTAACGGAGAATTTGAGAACCCTAACTGGGACGGGGCCTGGGATGCAAAAACCCAGATCAATGAGAGCTACTGGAGTGCCGAGATCAGGATCCCTGTGAGTACGCTTACTTTTAGAAGGGGACTGGATTCCTGGGGGTTTAATATCGAGAGAAGGATTCAGCGTTACCTGGAGGTGAACAGGTGGACTGCTATCAGCCGGGACTATACCCTGGGACAGACAATACATGCCGGCTTGTTGAATGAACTGCCGGAATTCAACCTGGGGATAGGTTTGACACCAACAGTTTCAGGCCTTGTCAAGGCTACCCACAGGAGAGATGGAGAAACAACATACGACTTGAAACCCAGCCTTGATGTAACCCAAAGGATCTCATCTGATATCACAGCACAATTGACTGTGAATACGGATTTTGCAGAAACCGAAGTGGATTCAAGGCAAACCAACCTTACCAGGTTCCCGGTTCTATACCCAGAAAAACGCCAGTTCTTCCTGGAAGGGGCGGATATATATGATTTCGGCCTGAGCCTGGGAAGGTCTTTCATGCCCTTTTTCAGTCGCCGTATCGGATTGCATAGCGGACAAGAGATCCCGATTTTATGGGGAGGTAAAATCAACGGTAAGATAAAAAACACCCATTTCGGAAGCCTGGTAACGCAAACCGCCGCAGTTGATTCATTGGTAACCAGGTCGAGTATGGCAGTAGTACGGGTTAAACAGAATATCCTGAAGGAATCCTCCTTTGGCATGATTGCCACCATGGGAGATCCGGCAGGTCGAAAGCAGGCATGGACGGCGGGTGTTGATTTTACCTATCAGACTTCCACTTTTGGAGGGAATAAAAACTTCCTTGTGGGGGTATGGGGATTGGTAAACGACCGGGAGGACCTGCAAGGTAAGAAAACCGCCTATGGCTTTAAGATTGACTATCCCAATGACCTGTGGGATTGGTTCCTGATGTACAGGCATATAGGTGATGCCTTCGATCCCTCCCTGGGATTTGTGACCCGGCCTGCTATCAATTATTATTCAGGTAAGGTCCAATTTATGCCCCGACCCGAGAGCAGTGTTGTGAGACAACACAAGTTGCTGATCTCGCCATCCCTGTACACCGATCTTAGTAACCAGTGGGAAAGCTACAGTATCTCTATGGTCCCAATAAATCCCCAGCTCGAGAGCGGTGATCAGTTCGAAGCAAGTATTCAACCCCAGGGTGAAAACCTGAAAGTTCCATTTGAAATATCCCAAGGGGTAGTTATAGAGGAAGGAGCCTACCACTGGCTCAGGTACAACCTTGCAGTCCGAACAGCCAGCAAAAGGGCCATTAATGGTGCGGCCAGCTTACAGTTCGGAGGATTCTACGGGGGCAATCTTAACCAGGTACAATTGCAACTGAACTGGAGGCTGATGTCCTTCCTAATCCTGGAGTTCATGTATGAGAACAACATTGCAAGTATCCCGGCAGGGAATTTCAACAAGGAACTGATGGCTTTCAGGACGGTTTTCAATATTACTTCTGACCTGAATATCAGTTCATTTATTCAGTATGACAATGATTCTGGTTCAGTGGGCTCCTACTCGAGGCTCAGATGGACCTTTGCCCCCCTGGGAGATCTTTTCATTGTGTACAAACACAATATTCAGCAGGCCATTCCCGAGAGGTGGTGGCAATATGATGCCAGCCAACTTACCATCAAACTACGTTATGGCCTGGCCATGTAAACCCTGGAATGGATATTATTCAACGCTGAAGTAACACTTCCCCTGCAGGATTGAGCCATCTTTACCAATACCGCGGATCAGTACCTCGTAGTCCCCATTGTTATCCGAAGTAAAGAAATCCAGCTCAAGATCCTGTCCGGGTGCTGCTTTGATATCAGGCGACCAGTAAAGGCAATTCCGGTAATCCGGATTTTCACTGTCAAATTCCTGGTCTTCG
Source organism: uncultured Bacteroides sp. (assembly GCA_964642325.1). GTDB lineage: Bacteria > Bacteroidota > Bacteroidia > Bacteroidales > SM23-62 > SM23-62. Next base: position 7,566 of record CAZXOJ010000164.1, read on the forward strand.
TGACGGGGGAAAGCCTGTTCATCCTGCAGCAGAAATGATGTAAAATCAAAGAAAAATGAATTGTCAGGCAGATCAATCCCGGCAAGATCACCTTTTCTTGTGATAACGTTTACAATCCCGCCGTAAGAAATCCTCCCGAGAATAAATATTTCATTCAGAACCTCAACCCTGTAAATCTTTTTTGGTGACATTAATAATAGCTTCTCCAGGTCGAATACGGGTAGATGATCCACCAAAAGCATTGGAGGATACTGATTGATAAGATCAAATGTCAGCTTGTTGCCATTAAAGCTGAGATAGGGTTCCATGTTACGTTCACGGGGAAATACACCGGGGGCAAGTTCGATCAACACTTCTTTTAAGGTTGGCAGATCTATATAATCATCAATCAGAATGGAAGCTGTTGGCAGACCATAAAATGAGATTATTTCGGAATCTTCTTCCTCCTCTGTCTCAGAAATGTTGGTGTCGTGAGATTGGAAATGGCTGTTGATCTGCATATTAAATATGATCTCGGCGGCTAGTTCTTTTTCTGATTCAGAGAGGATGAAGGGTATTTCAGGGAATCTTACCGCGGGGTTAGCAAAATCATTATCGATACGGATCTGGAGGTCCTCTTCATCATGATTTGAAACTATATACATGTCATTTCTTCCACTCATGGAATCCAAAACAAAGCAGAATGAACCCTGGGGGCCTGAAGGGATTACCCGGAAGCCAGGTTCCTGACCGAGTATGGCAAGGTTCACATTGTCGCTTGAGAAAGACCCGGCTGAGTCTCCAGCTATCATCCTGCCGCTTACAGACAGGCCCTTGGTCTCCGGCAGGTACAGGGTTCCGGGAGGCCTGTGATATTGGACTTTTTCAGGCAGGATATTCAAATTCCTAAGGGTATCAGGAGAACCATTCCTGACTACGGTCACACTATATGTATTGGTCAGGGATGGTGACAATCCAGGGATGTTGATCATCAGGTTTACTTTCTCCCGCTGTTGATACATAGTTTTATCCGTGCTGCATAAAATGTCCTTCTTCATGGGTTTTTGTTCCCATTCCTGGGTTTTCCAACTTCCAGTTGAGAAATTGGATGTCTCCAGTTGAGGAGTGTAAGGATTGATAATTTTGATCAGCTGGTAATGAAAATTTGAGGGAGAGAAATTTCTCATCCACTTGGTGTAGGCAACGAGGTAGTAATTTCCAGTTAACAGTTGTTCTGGAATGGTAAGGTATCCTGATGCTCCGGAACAAGATATTGGGAACTTGCCCTGGGCAACAGAGGTCCCCCCGGGAGTCAGCAATTCCAGGTAAAGAACTTTACTCCAGCTAGAGGCCTCGAGTTCAGGTGGAATGATATTTGTTCCTGCAAACAAGATCTTTTCACCAATCCCATAGATAAACCTGTCCGTTACTACCTCAATCCTTTCGTTCAGGGAAGCCGGGATGGAAAAGGAAGTATCAGCGTCAGGATATTTGGGGTAAGCAGCCTGGGCCTTTGTTGAATACGGGACAAGCACCAAAACCAAATAACCTATAAGCATAAAAATTTTCATAACACTTCAATTATTCCCAAAAATCAGGACGCTCAGTAATTCCTCCTCTTTTCCTGCAGTCAAAACACTCCTGCCCTGCATAATCGTATACCCTAGCTATGCCCAAATCTTCAAAATATAGATAAATGGGATATTGGTTAGGGCTAATTGAGCCGAGAAATTCATTTAGTTCAAAAGTACTAAGCCCAAGTGGATCGCAGTTTGGCCTCAAAACTTCAATGGCAGGACTTACGAAAATGCGCTTTTCCTTAACTGAAGTAGCGAAGAACAGACCCAGGACTGGTTTTCCACCATCTTCCTGGGAGTGGATATTGCCAATGATCTGTGCTGGTTGTGTTTCATACAACTCACCACTTTGCTTGGATTGTTTATCGAGGATATTCCAGAATTCGAA
>CAZXOJ010000165.1:0-9317 GCA_964642325.1 uncultured Bacteroides sp.
ACATTCATATGTCCGGGCATCCTTCCAGCTACCGGGTGAATGGCGAATTTTACCTCAACCCCCTTACCCTCTAGTGATTTAGCCAGGTCATTACATACATGCTGAGCCTGGGCGACGGCAAGGCCGTATCCCGGGACAATCACAACTTTGGAGGAATAACTCAGGAGAACGGCACAATCGCTGGCAGTAATCTCTTTAACAACTCCTGCTTCCCTGTCTACACCAGCTCCGCCACCGCCAAACGATCCTATGATTACATTCAATAGGGATCTGTTCATGGCCTTGCACATGAGTACTGTAAGGATGGTGCCGGCTGAACCTACGAAAATACCTCCCAGGATCATGGCCTGGTTCTGGTAGATGAATCCCGCCATGGCCGCAGCAATCCCGGTAAATGAGTTTAGCAGGGAGATCACCACAGGCATATCTGCTCCGCCAATCGGAAGGACGAATGTCACACCGTATACCAGGGCAATGGCCAGCAATGCGTATACTACTAACTGCTGGGAACCAGCAGGCACATTCCCGCCTGTGATATAAATAATAATTACCACTACCACCACCAGCATAAAAAGGTTCAGGTATTTCATGAATCCGGCAAATACATCCCCCACTTTGCCATCCAATTTTCCATAAGCTATCATACTCCCGCTGAAGGCTATGCTCCCTATTACCAGGCCAAGTAAAGTAACGAGGGTGGACTCATTATCCGGATTGGAAAATTCGATCAGGGCAACCAGGGCAGATGCAGCCCCACCTGTGGCATTAAAAATGGATACCAGCTGGGGCATGGCAGTCATCTGGACTTTTCTGGCAATAACCGAGCCCAGTACCGTACCTGTAGCAATGGCCACCAGGATGATGACCAGGTTTGAAAGTTGTATACCCTCCCCGGCAGCATTTTTATGAAATACAAGGGTAGTGATCATGGCCAACAGCATGCCTCCTGCAGCCCACATATTTCCGCGCCGGGCTGTTTGTGGATGGCTGAGCAATTTCAAGCCGATCACAAAAAATACAGCGGCAAGCAGATAAGATAATTCAAGTATTGCTTCACCCGTGGTGACTCCAAGATTATTAAGCGCTGTATCCATGTTACTTTTTTCTCTTCTTTTGAAACATCTCTAGCATCCTGTCGGTCACCACGAATCCCCCGGCAACATTAAGTGTTCCAAAGATCACAGCCAGAACTCCAAGTACCAGGTTGATGTTCAGTGTACTCGTGTCTGCATGGCCTACCAGTATAATGCCACCTATTATAATGACCCCACTGATGGCATTCGCTCCGGACATTAAAGGTGTATGAAGTACGGAGGGCACATTTGATATCACCTCAAACCCAAGAAATATGGTTAGAACAATGATAAATATTGCCTCCTTGTTGGTGAAAAAGAAAGTTATGATACTGTCCATATGTAAAGTGTTTTCGGTTCTTATTCGCTTTCCATTTCAATGATCTCCAGCACCTTCTGGTTGACTATCTCATGATCATGAGTCATACAGGTACTTTTAATGATATCATCCTCGAAATCCAGGTTCAGGTTTCCTTCCTCAGTTATCATCAGGTTCAGAAAATTTATATAATTATTCCCGAGCATTTTGCTGGCATCGGCTGGCATTTTGGATGGAAAATTAGAATTACCAATGATCCTGATCTGTTTATAGATGATGGTCTCATCCTTCTTTGTCAGTTCACAGTTGCCTCCTGAACCGGCAGCCATATCTATGATTACAGAACCAGGTGACATCTCATCAACGGTCTTTTTATGTATTAGAAGTGGAGCCTTTCTGCCCGGGATCTGTGCTGTACAAATCACTACATTTGAGCTGACAGCATGATCATGGATCAATTGGGCCTGCTTAGCTTTGTATTCTTCTGTCTGCTCGACAGCATACCCTCCTGCAGCAGCGTCATCGATGGACCCTTCCACTTCAATGAATTTTCCACCAAGACTCATAACTTCTTCTTTTACAGCGGGTCTGACATCGAATACTTCAACCACAGCTCCAAGTTTTTTTGCCGTGGCCAATGCCTGTAAACCAGCCACCCCTGCACCAAGTACGAGGATTTTAGAAGGTTTGATAGTCCCGGAAGCAGACATGAACATGGGGAAAAAGTTGGGCAATTTGCTTGCCGCTACCAGGACTGCCTTGTACCCGGAAATGGTGGCCATGGAGGATAATATATCGACGGCCTGTGCACGGCTGGAGCGTGGAACCATATCCAGGCTGAAGGAAGTAACCCCTGCCTTTGCTAATTTTTGTATTATATCGGTATTGCTCAGGGGATTCAGGATGGCAACCAATACCTTTCCGGCAGGAATATCCTCATCTGCCGGTGGATTGATCTTCAATACCAGGTCTGATTCTTTCAGTATGTATTCTTTGGTCTGGATGGCTGCTCCCGCATCTACATATTCTTCATTGCTTGCACAGGATGAGGTGCCAGCATCTGATTCAATCAGCACCGTGATTTTCTTTTTCGCGAGGGTTTGGATATTCTCGGGAAGCAAAGCTACCCTGTTCTCCGAACCACCTTCTCTGAGCACTCCAACTATCATATCTGCAATTTTTTAACGAGGGACTGAATGATAAAAGCTCCCTAATTTAGGAATAAAATTACAATCTGATTGGTTTAGAATCGTTATAAATACCATGCACTTATAGCTAATTATAAATCAACCTGTTCTGATTTTTCATAAATTTATTAAGGAAAATTTAAAAAATCACTTTTCAGTGTAGTCACATTTCTTCTCAGGTCAGATAGAGAGTAGTTTCAGAGCGCTCAGTTTCGAATCACATTTCTCAAAAATTTACTTTTCAAACATGGCTGCTTCCATCATTTCAATCATTGGCGATTTTGCACCCAGGGATAAAAGCAACCTGATTGCCATCCTGCAGCAGGTTCAAAAAGCAGAGGGATATATCACGTCTGAAGCGGTCACCAGCATATCCAGCCATTTATCCATTTCCAGGAGCCAGATCTTCGGCGTAGCTTCTTTTTATTCACAATTCAGATTTAATCCGCCCGGTAGAAATTCAATCAGAATTTGTTTGGGAACTGCCTGCCATGTACAGGGGGGTGATTTCTTGTTGAATGCCCTGAGGTCAGAAATTGGCATTTCGCCCAATGAGACCACCCCCGACTATAGGTTTGACCTGGAAAGAGTGGCCTGCCTTGGATGCTGTGCTTTAGCCCCGGTGGTGATGATAAACGATGATATCTTCAGCAACATGTCTGTCATAAAACTGAAAGAAATCCTGAACCGGTATGAATGATTTCTCCACACTTCAGGAAAGATCCCTTGAGGAATGGCAGGTGCTTCAAACATCACCTGATCCGGTCATCTATATCGGCATGGGCAGTTGTGGGCTGGCATCCGGAGCAGGAGAAGTCTGGGATCTGACCAAAGAGATCCTTGATAAACAGAAACTGAAGATCAATGTCTTGAAGGTGGGTTGTATCGGTCCTTGTTACCTTGAACCATTCATGGACATACAAAAACCCGGACAGCCCCGGGTAAGCTTTAACAATGTCAACGAACAAAAGCTGCGAAAGCTTATCCCTGCTTATTTAAAGAATGGAAAATCAGGGATCAGGCCGTTGGGCCATCTGGGGGATATAAGAGAGCCACTCGACGGGATTAATTCGCTCTGGGAACAGCCCATGTTGAAATTGCAGGAGCGGATCGTACTGCGGAATTGTGGGATCGTTGATCCTGAAAATCTTAAACATTATATTGGCAGAGGCGGTTTTACTGGACTTCAAAAATCTTTAGATCTTGGTCCAGGTGGAGTGATACAGGAAGTTAAAACAGCCGGACTTCGTGGTCGTGGGGGAGCCGGGTTCCCAACGTGGAAAAAATGGCAACTCTGCCAGGAAGCACCTGGCAGGAAAAAATACCTGATTTGTAATGCAGATGAAGGTGATCCCGGAGCCTTCATGAACCGCTCCCTTATGGAGGGTGACCCTTATTCCCTATTGGAAGGGATGATCATTGCGGCCTATGCCATCCAGGCAGAACAGGCCTATATCTATATCAGGGCAGAATACCCACTGGCCATAGAACGGCTGAAACTGGCCATAGCCCATCTGCACGATTTCGGTTTACTGGGTGAGAATATAATGGGCAGTGGATTCGGACTGGATATCAAGCTAAAGGAGGGTGCCGGTGCTTTTGTGTGTGGCGAGGAAACGGCTTTGATCGCTTCTGTTGAGGGTAGCAGGGGCATGCCAAAAAGCCGACCGCCCTACCCTGCCAGTTCAGGTTTGAACGATTCACCGACCAATATCAACAATGTCGAAACCCTGGCCACCGTTCCCACAATTATGCGTGAAGGTGGGAAATGGTTTTCAGGCCATGGGTCCGAAAAAAGCAAAGGCACCAAGACCTTTGCCCTGGTGGGCAAAGTGCGCAGGACCGGACTCATTGAAGTTCCTATGGGAACAAGCCTGCGTGAGATAATATTTGATATAGGGGGCGGGACACGCAAGGAATTTAAAGCTGTACAGACGGGTGGCCCCTCAGGTGGATGCCTCTCCAAAGAATTCCTGGATCTCCCGGTTGACTATGAATCCCTGACCGGGGCGGGATCGATAATGGGTAGCGGGGGACTCATAGTCATGGATGAGGATACCTGCATGGTGGATGTGGCACAGTATTTTCTCCGTTTTACCAGTGTTGAAAGTTGCGGTAAGTGTACACCCTGCCGTATCGGGACTAAACGCATGGTGGAGATCCTCGAGAAGATCACGAGCGGTAATGCCGAGATGGCTGATATAGAAATACTTGAAAGTCTTTCCAGGACAATTAAAGAAGGTTCATTATGTGGACTGGGACAAACTGCACCCAATCCGGTTTTAACCACATTGAAGTACTTCAGGAATGAATATGAGCAACATATAGATGAGCATCGCTGCGCTGCAGCCGTATGCAGGGAACTTGTCGAATACAGGGTGATCAAGGACAAATGTACCGGATGCCAGCGATGTGTGGATGTTTGTCCCACAGACGCCATAACCGGTCCCCGGAGTGAACCCCATTTCCTGGACCTCTCAAAATGTATTAAATGCCGGGCCTGTTACGAGATCTGCCGTTTCGATGCCATTGCCGGAGATGCTATAATTATTGAATGAGCAAGCAGCATAAAATAACCGCCATTATTGACGGAGAACCTGTTCAGGTCTCCCGAGGCCAGACCGTACTCGACGCAGCCGGAAAGGCAGGCATTTACATTCCCACCCTCTGTCACCTTGAGAATATGAAATCTTACGGGGGCTGCCGCCTTTGCATGGTTGATATCAAAGGTGTGAAAGGATTTCCTACAGCCTGTACCACCCCGCTTGAAGCCGGCATGGAAATCTGGACAAAAACGCCGGAATTGCAGAAGCTGAGAGGGGAGATCCTTGAACTGACACTTTCGGAACACCCATATACCTGCCTGGTTTGTAAAGACAAAAAAGAATGTACGGATTTTATGCAGACCACAAGAAAATCCAGTACCATTACCGGGTGCAATTTCTGTACAAGCAATGGAGATTGTGAATTACAGGATCTGATCGATTATCTCGATCTCCGTGACATAAAGTTTCCTATCTCCTACAGGGGGATCCCACCGGAGAAGAAAAATCCCTTTTATGACCTGGACTATAACCTTTGTGTACTCTGTGGCCGCTGTATAAGGATTTGCAACGAAGAGCGGAACAGCCATGTTCTGGCATTTGTACAGCGGGGGAATACAAGCATTGTAGGCACCGCTTTCAACGAATCCCAGCTCGAAGCCGGATGTGAATTTTGCGGAGCCTGTGTAGATGTTTGTCCCACAGGATCCATATCCGGAAAAATGGGAAAATGGGCCGGTTTGCCCAGCCAGTCAAAGGAAACAACCTGTGTCCTGTGCAGTGTAGGATGCAGCATGAATGTCAACACCAGGGGAAACAGAATCGTTAATGTGGGAGCAAGACCGGGAGGACGGACCAATCCCAGGCAACTCTGCCTCCGTGGTAAATTCCTTCCTGGGGACATCACCCATCATCCGTCCAGGATAACAACACCCCTTATTAAAAGAAACGGGAAATGGGTGGAAGTAGGCTGGAAGGAAGCGGTACAATTTACAGCGCGCAGTCTTACAGAAAACAAAAAAAACCGGTTCGGAATGATAGCCTCTGCTCAGGATACCCTGGAAGAGAACTATATACTCCAGAAATTTACCCGGGCAGTAATGCATTCCAATAACATAGACCTGTATGCCTCCTATCCGGATAAGGGGCTGGTCGGGGAAATGCAGCCCATCCTGTCTGCTTTACAGGCTAGAACCACAGATATTACTAGGGCTGATACCATTCTTCTCCTGGGATCTGATGCCTCGGTATCCCATCCACTTCTTGAAAACCTGGTCAGGAAAGCATTTAACCTTGGCAGGAATATACTGTATGCAAACCCCTGTCATACACGGACTTCTCAATTTGCGACCAGTGAGGTAAATTATGTTCGCGGCGGGGCCTACGAGTTCCTTTATTTGCTTTATTCCATGCTTTCAGGGGAGAATAAATCAACAGGAGGACTAACATTGGCAGAAAGGGCAAAAAAGTTGGATGTGCCCCTTGCAGAACTGGAAGCTTTCAGTGAGAACCTTGCAAAATCACGAAACCTGGCGGTAATCATAGGGGATAATATGCTGAGAAATGACAGGGGCATAGATGTACTCCGGGCAGTTGAAAACCTTTGCAGCCTAAAGGGTAAGAAAGCCAATTGCCGTGTTATGATCCTGGGCTTTGAAGGTAATTTATTTGCCGGGGCGCTCGTAGGTGCACATCCTGGTACATTGCCTGGTTTTGAATCGCTTAAGGCCACTACAACACAGGGCCGGAAACCGGGCTTAAGCTGCAATGAGATGCTGGATAATATTGGAAAAGACGGGATCTCATCCCTGATGATTGCAGGAGATATTCCCAAGCATCCCAAACTCAGGAAACTCAAGTTACTGGTACAGTTAAATATGTTCAGGACAGGCTTGTCAGAAGATGCAGATGTATTCCTGCCCCTTACAGGTTTCCTGGAAAACGAGGGGCATTTTATGACTGCAGAAGGGCAGGTCAAGCGGCTAAAGAAGATATTGCCGGGTCAGGGGAGTTCAAAAACAATACCGGCTATCATTTCCTTACTGGCCCGTGAAATGAAAGCAACAGGATATTTTGGTCCCAGTCCAACCACACTATGGAAAGAACTTGACAGTGTAATCAAAACAAAGGAAACTAAAGCTTTAAATGAAAAAGGAAGAATACACTCCCTGAAACCATTGTCCCAGGAGAAAACAAAATTGACTTCTGAGAATCATTATGATCATTATCGGTATTTGGGCAACTGCCTAACCGAACTGATCCCTGATCTAGAAAAAGTAATAAGATGGCCAAGCTAATTGAAAGAAAAGAAATAGCCCCAAACGTGCATGAATGCACCGTTGATGCCAGGGATATTGCCGCAAAGGTCCAGCCCGGACAGTTCATTATTATTATCCCGGATGAATACAGCGAAAGGACCCCTATCACAGTGGCGGACTGGGATATAGAAAAGGGTACCATTACCTTCATTTTCCTTTCCATTGGCTCCAGCACTGAGCGGCTTATGGAAATTCAACCCGGGGAGGAAATATATTCATTGACCGGTCCCCTGGGAAAAGCTTTCGATATGGAGAAATTCGGAAGGGTGGCCTTAGTTGGAGGCTGCTACGGGATAGGTGGGATATTCCCTGCCGCCCGGGCACTCAAGGAAGAGGGGAATGAAGTCATCTGTTACTCTGAAGCCCGGAGTAATTTTCTCCTTTATTGGGACGAAAAACTGGAAGAAATCTCCGATGAGGTAAAATATGCAACCACTGATGCTTCAAAGGGCTACAAGGGACATGCACATGACCGGTTACAGTCAGACCTTGAAAATGGGATAAAATATGATCGTGTCATCGCCGTTGGCTGCACTTTCATGATGTACCGTATATCCCAGGTAACCAGGCCTTTTGAATTAAAAACCATTGTCAGCATGAATCCCATCATGATAGATGGCACCGGCATGTGCGGGGCATGCAGGATAGAAGTGGACGGAACGACACGTTTTGCCTGTGTGGATGGCCCTCATTTCGATGGGCACCTGGTGGATTGGGACCTTATCCTTGCACGCAGAAAAGCATACCTGGAAGAAGAAATCGTATCCCAGGAACGACAACATTATGGCTAAAGTCAGTCCCATAAAGATCCCTATGCGGGAACAGCCTGCTGCCGAGCGGGTCAGGAATTATGACGAGGTTCCTTACGGATACTCTCCTCAGGAGGCCATCCTGGAGGCAGAGCGCTGCCTGATGTGCAAGAAACCAAAATGCATTGCGGGATGCCCGGTTGAGATAGATATACCGGGATTTATACAGTTTATCGTCGACGATGATTTTAAAGGAGGAATAAGCCTTTTAAAGGAAAAGAATATTCTTCCGGCCGTATGCGGACGTGTTTGTCCCCAGGAAGAACAATGTGAAAAGGCATGTATCCTGGGGGTGAAGAATGAACCAGTAGCCATTGGAAGACTGGAGAGGTTCCTGGCAGACTGGGAGGCAGAGCAGGGAGAAGCAGAACTGCCCCCAAAGCCCAAACCAAGCGGTAAAAAGATCGTAATCGTAGGGGCTGGTCCAGCAGGAATCACCGCCGCAGCGGACCTCGTCCGCCTGGGCCATAAAGTGGATATGTTTGAGGCCCTGCATGAACCAGGGGGCGTACTTGTTTATGGAATACCTGAATTCAGGCTTCCCAAGTCAATCGTTTTCAGGGAGATAAATTACCTCGAAAGATTAGGAGTGCGGATTTTCAAGGATCATGTCATAGGTATGATCAAGAGCATTGATGAACTGCTCGGGGAATATGATGCGATATTCCTGGGTACAGGAGCCGGATTGCCATGGTTCCTGAACGTACCGGGTGAGAACCTGAATGGCATTTATTCTGCCAATGAGTACTTAACCCGCGCCAACCTGATGAAGGCTTACCTATTCCCCAAATATAAAACGCCCATTGCCAAAGGGAAGGTTGTGGTCACTGTAGGGGGTGGCAATGTAGCGATGGACTGTGCAAGGACGGCATTAAGGCTGGGGGCTGAACAATCCATCATACTGTACCGCCGGTCCCGCCAGGAAATGCCGGCCAGGGATGAAGAGATCCATCATGCTGAAGAAGAAGGGGTGAATTTCAGGTTACTTTCCACACCTGCAGCATTCCTGGGAGATGATAGGAACTGGCTCAGGGAGGTTGAATGCATACGCATGGAACTGGGGGAACC
>CAZXOJ010000166.1:0-9291 GCA_964642325.1 uncultured Bacteroides sp.
AGGGTCAGGGATTTTGGTGAACGGCCCGAAGCATTCAATCCATACAATTTTTTGGTTTTCGCATCCCAGATGATGGCAAACAGGTCTCCCCCTATCCCGTTGCTCACTGGCTCCACCAGTCCGAGCATAGCATTCCCGGCTATAGCTGCATCAATGGCATTCCCGCCCTGTTTCAGGATATCCAGGCAAACCTGGGTGGCCAGGGGCTGGCTGGTAGCAGCCATGCCATGTGTTGCAATTATTTCAGACCTGGTGGCAAAAGTGTGGCCTGTGACCCTGTCCTGGGCTTCAGCCCTCACAAACAGCTGCAATACAATACAGCAAATTACAACACGGCTGATCGTGTTAAATTTGTTAAAGAATTTTCCCATGGCTGATCGAAGATTATTATTGATCTGTGACGTAATACCATTGCAATATACTAAACAGATTCAACATGCTTAGGGCATGTATCTGCTGAACCGCACATCGCTAAGAATGCAATATCCAGCGCTGTGCCAGAAAAACCAGAAGGGAAGTCTATTGTTCGGCTTTCTGATAGATCTTTACCCAATCTATTTCCATTTTCGCCGGGAGCTGGTGTTCGGTCACCCCGTTGGTAACACCTGCACTTAGTACCAGGTACATGGGTTCGCTGGGAACTCCCCTGGTCTGGGTCAACACTGGCTTGTTATTGATTTTCCAGACCAGCTTTTCAGGGGTCCATTCAATGGAATAGATGAAATAGTCACCGGTATATTTTTCGGCTGCTTTTTTGCGGATTTTTTTGTTCACGCCACCTTTTTCTGCAATATTCCCCCAGAAATTCCCGTAAAAAAGTTTTCCCTGTTCCATTTTTGCAACATCCACATGGGGAAGTACTTTTTCGGCAACCATCCACATGGCCTGGCGTATGGGAGCCTGGCTCATCCTGATCTTGGCCCTCACCTTACCATATTTCTGACGAAAACTTTTGCCTGTAGATATGAGTCCCGATGTATAATCAAAATCCTGGGTGAGAAAACCCTGGAGAGGATTCCATACCTTCCCGGTGGTGGTTTCCTTACGAGTGATGATTTTTAATACGCTGTCTGCAATTTCAAGATTCTTTCCCCCGGTATAGAAATGTTTATCCCCTGGCAGGGCATATGTGTCTTTCAGCAGGGTTTCTCCCCAGTAATAATTGGTCATCCACTTCTTTGTATCAAGTGTTCCTTCGGTAAAATCATCTTCAAAGGTCAGTTCCCATTCCTTCAATTTGTCGAATTCATTCTTCTTCTGCAGCTTACGGAACCATAATAATTTTTCTGATTTTATTTGGGTCAGGTATTCCTGCTCCAGTTTATAGTCATCTGATTGTTCATATTTTTGCTGGGGTTTCAGGGCCATGTATTCCTTTACCTTCCTGTATTCATCAGTATTGACATATTGTTCCAATTCTTGAAGCCTCTTGAGCCGGTCGGATCCTTTCACCTGGATGTACGTTTTCATCCTGGTTGAAGCCTTCAGTTTGAAGTACTTCCTGAGCATGGATGATTTCTTCAGCTCATTAAACTGCCGTAGCTTCTGAAACGCCTCTGAGCTCTTGAACTTCTTCTTACCCGCCAATTTTGCATCCAAAAATTCCCTGGTCTTTATATACTCATCCAGTTCATTGTATTTTTCCAGTTCCGCCGATTTACCAGCTTGCTTATATTCCGAGAGCTCACTTGAACCCTTGAGTTTTAAATACCCTTTGATGTCTTTAGATTTTTTCAGGGCCGAATACTCCTGCTCTTTCCTGTATTCTTCAGTATCCCTGAACTTGCGGGCCTTGATTTCCTTGACTTTGCTGGTAAACTCTACAGATTTAACAAGCCTGTCGAGTTCCTCAACCCGCTTTAGTTCCTCAGATTTCTTATATGCCTGGAAATCCTTGAATTCCTTGATGAGTGCAGCTTCTTCTGCTTCTATTTGTGAAGTCGGCTGCATTGCCCCGAATAAACCCATTTTATCTGATTTTGAGTAAGGTTAATAATGTATTAAAGATATAAAAATTCCCTTTTACCACTTGTTAAAACGCCGTCCGCTAATATAATAGTGTACCCCGATGGAGATTACCAGGTGCTGGTATTTCCCCACCACATATTTGATCTGTGTGAATGCGTTGATATCCTCAGCTACAATCATTTCTATGCCGGTCCCGATATTCAATCCCGGTAAAACCTCATAGGAACTTTCCAATTCCGGATTCTCCGATTTGAAACTACTGTACAAATTGGTAACATTAAAACCCGCGAGTGCATAGAATAATATTGTTTTTTCAGTCGCCAGGGTAAAGGTTACGTCCCCGTCAAAGCTGAAAAACCACGTTGTTTGTTTGTCTAATGCTGTGCTCGTTCTGCTTTTGGGCACATAAAATGTCAATGATGGCACAGCCCAGAAACGGTCAGCCAGTTCAAATACGCCCCTGGCATTGAATCCCGGATTCCCGGTTTTATAGGTAGCGTCGTCTATCCCCTGACTGAAGGTCAGTCCCCCGCCAATCCTAGTAAACTGGGCCTCTGTTACCGTTGGGATCATTATTAATATTAAAACAGCAAGAAAAAAATGAATGGTGGTTTTTTTGATCATGGTTTTGCTCGTATAATAGTATTATGTTAATCTTCCTGCTGGCCTCTGGGTTTGGTTTCATTGATCCTGAACATTATACCGGCTACCAGGTTGAATTGGGAAACCGGTACACTCTTGAACTCAAAATCAGCCGCACTTCCAAGGGTATATTTTACTTCAACGAAAGGGGCAATGTATTCAGATACCGGGAACCTTACCCCCGCCCCTATGTTCAGTCCCAGTTTCTGCATGGTCAGTTTGTCCTCGAAAGGCTGTCCGCTGATGACCTCATCCTGCTCGCCTGTCAGGCTGATAAATGTCAGTCCCATAATACCATAGAACCGCACAGCTCCTTTGTTTACAATGATATAATCACCATCCACGCTGATGGTCCACCAGCTATACTTTTGCGTTCCATCATCAGTAGTAACTTTGTGTGGCAGGTAATACATCAGGTTTGGAACGATCTTTATCTCTTCATTGACGGAAAATACTCCATACGCCCCGAATCCGGGTTCCTTGATCTCTGTTCCGTATCCCGCTGCCACCCCTACATGTGTAAACTGACTGTAGGAACTCGACGCAAAAAACAGAAACATCGCTGCTATTAAAAGGTTCTGCTTGCTCTTCATAGTATGGTTATTAGTCTAATTGGAAAATATTAATTTATACGGGGGTTTATTAAACAAGTTTCATCTGCTTTAAATCAAAAATGCTAACTTTATGCTCTCTGAAATAACACTTCAATTATAATTATATGGCGCAAATAATAGGAGAAATTGTACAGGTAATTGGCCCTGTTGTGGATGTCAGTTTTGAAAAATACGGCAAGGATCTCCCTCAAATCCATGATGCACTTGAAATTAAACGGCCAGACGGTTCCATCCTGGTTATTGAATGCCAGCAACATATTGGGGAAAATACCATTCGCACCATCGCAATGGATTCTACTGATGGCTTGCAAAGAGGCATGGAAGCAAAGGCCACCGGGGCTTCCATCAGGATGCCCATCGGCGATCAGATCAAAGGGCGCTTGCTGAACGTGATCGGGGATGCCATTGACGGGATGGAGCAACCGGATAAAAAAGGAGGGTATGAAATTCATAATAAGCCACCCTCATTTGAAGACCTGACCACAGAAAAAGAGGTTTTTTACACAGGTGTTAAAGTGATAGATCTCCTCGAGCCATATTCCAAGGGAGGAAAGATTGGATTGTTCGGCGGCGCAGGTGTGGGAAAGACGGTCATCATCATGGAACTGATCAATAATATTGTCAAGCAATATTCTGGGATGTCTGTATTTGCCGGCGTCGGTGAAAGAACCAGGGAAGGAAATGACCTGCTCCGGGAAATGATAGAATCAGGGGTTATTAAATACGGCAAGGAATTCGAAAAAAGCATGGAAGCCGGGGGTTGGGATCTCAGTAAGGTAGATAAGAAGGAGCTTGCTGAATCGCAAGCCACACTGGTTTTCGGACAGATGAATGAACCTCCCGGAGCACGTGCCACGGTTGCATTATCCGGACTGACAGTTGCGGAATCATTCCGTGACGGCGATGAACAAAGCGGGGGCAGGGATATCCTTTTCTTAGTGGATAATATCTTCCGTTTCACCCAGGCAGGTTCTGAGGTATCCGCCCTGCTGGGCCGTATGCCATCTGCGGTTGGATACCAGCCCACCCTGGCAACCGAGATGGGGGTCATGCAGGAGAGGATCACCTCCACCAAGCGCGGTTCTATTACATCCGTACAGGCCATCTACGTGCCGGCTGACGACCTGACCGACCCCGCCCCGGCGACGACCTTCGCCCACCTGGATGCAACAACCGTACTCAGCAGGAAGATCTCCGAGTTGGGTATATACCCTGCGGTTGACCCACTTGATTCAACCTCCAGGATCCTTTCCCCGGATGTTGTAGGAGACGAACATTACAACACAGCTCAACGTGTTAAAGAATTACTCCAGCGTTATACAGAATTACAGGATATCATTGCCATCCTTGGCATGGATGAACTTTCTGACGAAGATAAGCTTGTGGTACACCGGGCCAGAAGGGTTCAGCGTTTTCTTTCACAGCCATTCCATGTAGCCGAGCAATTTACCGGAATACCAGGATGTATAGTCCCCATAGAAGAATCCATCAAAGGATTCAACATGATCATGGACGGGGAAGTTGACAAGTATCCCGAGATGGCCTTTAACCTGGTTGGCACCATTGAAGATGCCATAGCCAAGGGGGACAAAATGCTTGCAGAAGAATCATAGCCATATGAACCTCCAGATAATCACACCGGATACAAGGATATACGAAGGTAAAGTCAAACTGGTACAGGTACCTGGCAGCAGAGGTTCTTTCCAGGTCCTTAAAAACCATGCGCCTATTATTTCAACACTTGAGCAGGGTGAAGTGAAGATTATTGATGATAAGGATCATACAGAATTATTTTCCATAGGTGGAGGTGTGATCGAGGTCAAGAACAACGAAATCATCATCCTGGCGGAATCAATATAGTGGCTTGTTTTTTGTATATTGTTTCATCAACCATAACACTTGATGATGAAATTATTACTTGCCGGAATGCTCCTCTCCCTGTTGTCGCTGCAGGGAACCAAAGAAAAAGTTAGTTTTCCTTCGGAAGACGGTATTGAGATTACCGCCGATAAATACCTCGTCAACGAGGAATATCCCTATATACTATTATTTCACCAGGCTGGATCAAGCCGGGGTGAATTCAGGGATGTTGCTGAAAAATTCCTGAAACTCAGATACAATTGCCTGGCTGTTGACCTGAGGTCTGGTGATAATGCCAATTTTGTCAATAATGAAACAGCCTCCCGCGCCAGGGGTGCAGGAAAATCTGTCAACTTCCTGGATGCCATTGAAGATATGTCAGCTGCCATTGACTATGCGTATGATCTTAATTCCAAAGAAGTGATCCTGCTTGGCAGCTCTTATTCTGCTTCTCTGGCCCTGCTTGAGGGATTAAATCATCCAAAGGTCGGGGCTGTTATTGCCTTTAGTCCGGGTGAGTACTTTGGGAAGGATCTCAGGTTGGAAGACAGCCTGAAAACATGTTCCAAGCCGCTTTTTGTTGCCGTAACAAAACGTGAACAACCCTATGTGAAGCAAATGCTTACGGTCTTTTCTGAAGATGACTATACCCTTTTCCAACCAGATACCCTCGGAGTCCATGGAGCCCGAGCACTCTGGGATGATAATCCAACCAAAGATGAATACTGGCTGGCTTTGTTAATGTTTATCAATAATCTCAATAAATAGCCTGAAGTCTGGTAAAATACCTGCTCATACGTTTCAGTTCCATCGGTGATATCGTACTTACGACACCGGTAGTACGCTGCCTGAAAGAGCAGGTAGAGGATGCAGAAGTGCATTTTCTTACTAAAAAGGAATTTCTTCCCGTGGTCAGGGGAAATCCGTTTATCAATAAAATCCATATCCTGGATGGTAACATGTATGCCCTGCTCCAATCCCTTAAAGTGGAACGATTCGATTATATCCTTGACCTGCACAGGAACTTCAGGAGCCAGAGGGTCAGATCCTCTTTAAAGATCATGTCCTTTACCGTCGATAAGAT
Source organism: uncultured Bacteroides sp. (assembly GCA_964642325.1). GTDB lineage: Bacteria > Bacteroidota > Bacteroidia > Bacteroidales > SM23-62 > SM23-62. The sequence goes on from CAZXOJ010000166.1 coordinate 6,169, forward strand.
AAACATGGCTAAATTCCTGATGATACGGTTTAAGGTCAACCGGCTTCCGGAGAAACACATAGTGGACCGTTTTTTGGAAACGACCAGGTTGTTTGATGTTAATAATGACGGAAAAGGACTGGATTATTTTATCCCTGAGGAGGACGAGGTCGCACTTTCCACCCTTCCTGAATCTTTCCAGTCCGGTTACCTTGCACTTGTAGTGGGTGCTATGCACGCGACCAAACAGATGCCTGTGGAGAAAATGATAAATATCTGCAGGGAACTTGAGCTGCCGGTCATCCTGCTGGGAGGCCATAGGGAAGCAGTGATGGGCAAGGAAATAGAAAAACAGACGGGTGATCACGTCCTTAATACCTGCGGTAAATACAATATCAACCAGTCAGCTTCCCTGATCAGGCAAAGCCGGGTGGTAATAACGCACGATACCGGGCTGATGCATATTGCAGCTGCTTTCCAGAAAAAGATCCTCTCGGTCTGGGGTCATACTATCCCTGAATTTGGTATGTATCCCTATTTGCCGGACAGGGCATCGAAGATATTCGAGGTTGTGGGACTTCCCTGCAGGCCATGCACAAAGATCGGCAAAAAGAAATGTCCCAAAGGGCATTTCCGCTGTATGAATGACATAGACTATAAAAAGATTATCCACACAGCGAAAAAAATCTACTGATTACTGCGCTATAAAATGGTAAGTTATGGTTCCCACCTGCCTGATAGCAGCCTTGTAATCTGCGTTAAACCTGGTCCTCAGGGCAGATTTTTTGGCTGCTTCGGCCAGGCAGATCTCATTTGCACTGGCACCCTGCTGGTCTACTTCTGCATGGACAACCCTTCCCTGTTGATCCACCACAATGCTGACCTCTATCAATCCTGATCCCTCACATTTATATACCGGTACTGGCAGTCGCAGATGGTAACGGTTCTCCAGTGAATAATAGATATTTGTAGGCCCGGTGTAGGGTTCCGTCTCCTGCGGCCTGGCATCATCTTCTCCTTCCACGATCAACTCTTCCTCTGAGATTTCTTTAAGTTCCTTTAACCTCTCTTGCATTTCCTCCCAGGATTCCGGGCGGTTATTTTTCATTTCCTGCTCCAGTTCCTCTACATACTTCTCTGTACTGATCTCCTCCTCCACATTCCTGGCCAGGTTTACCGGGACATTTGAACTTGCCTGCTCAAGGTAGTCGGCCAGCCGCTGATCAAACTCAGGATCAGGCATGTCTTCTTCTACTCTTTCTTCTGCCAATTCGTCTTCGATCTCAAATAATATGATGCTTTTGATATAGGACTTTTCAGATGAGATCTTAATGACCAGGAAAATGACGGCCAGGAACATATGGAAAGCAATGGTCCCCAGTATGCCAGTGGCATTTTCCTGCATCCATTCCTGCATTTTTTCCCGTAAAGCCGAGTTGTTAAATTTCATTGCCACCATTTAGGCAATCAATAATAGTAAATCTTTACTTATTTTAGCAATTATTGAACGTGTAAAACATCAATTCTAGTCTGCCATAACCTAAGCATATGATGATAAAAAAAATCTCCCGATTATCCATTGTTATCCTGATAATTATATTTGCTGCCATAGCAGTTAATTCCTGTAATTTTCTCAAGGAGATCTCTGCCCTGGGGAAATGCGAATTCCGGGTGACCACCCTGGATGATCCTGAAATTGCAGGAGTAGATGTCAGCCAGATCCACAGTTTCACCGATTTAAGTTTTGTTGATATGGGTATTATCAGTGCGTCCTTCCTTAAAGGAGATCTTCCGCTCTCTTTTACCCTGAATGTTGAAGTCCGGAATCCTAATCCAGCTACAGCCGCCCTGAACGGCCTGGAATATTTAGCCTTTATTGATGATGTGGAAGTTGTCAGCGGTCAACTTGACAGGCGCATTGAGATCCCTGCCAATGGTGGTGTCACGAGCATCCCTTTGAGACTAAATACAGATTTGATAGATATCATGAAAAAGGATTCCAGGCAGACACTGGTTAATTTCGGGCTGAACCTGGCCGATGCCGGAAATCGTCCCACCAGGGTAAGTATAAAAGTAAAGCCAACCATCCTGGTTGGTGGCATGGAAATAAATTATCCGGGGTATTTCACCGTAAAGCATGATTTTACCAGCGGCGATTAAGAATAGATCCTCCCGCTAAAACTGGTTAAGGTCAATAGAAAAAATGAATTCTGCCCTGGTTTCCTTTGTGTCGGGCAGGTAGATAACCCTCCCTCCAAGATTGAAAGGAAAGAGGAACTGGGCCAGGTGGACATCTGTGGTCAATTCAATGCCAATCGATCTGAAATCCATGTCAACCGGACCGTCTTCGCTATGCCGTATGTACACTTCTTGTCCCCTTGCATAATCAAAAAAAACAGCTCCCCTGAACCGTTTGAAATATGCCGCCCTCCATATGTTCCAATCAGGGTAGAACAATGGAAAGACATAGTCAAAGCTTATTTTCTGGAGTCCCACAGCCGTATGGTTTACAAACCCCCGCGGCATGCTGATCAAGTTTCCCATCAGGAAGTTTCCTGGCTTTTGTTTTTGTGCCCCAACAAGGATTTTCAGGGTCTGGTGCCGGATAGGGCCCGGGAAATATAATACCGCTGTCCCTGCCAATGCTGACCCTAGCTGCTCTTCCTCAAAAGGAGTATCCACAAAACGAACATTAAACACCTGTCCGGCACGGGGAAGAATATCCCTGTACGCTTTCTTAAGGTAATTATATGCATAGAAGCGGTAATCCATAAAGGCCATCCCGCTTTTATAAGCATTTTGTGAATCATAATAAAAGTAAGACCTGCTGTATCGCGATTCTACCGATGGACGCACACCCGTCATCCACCGGCCTGTAGTCAGATTCAGGGGCAAGGAAACTTCAAGATTCAGACTCATATCAGTTTTAACTGTAGATGGCTTTTCCACGCCATCCGGAGGGGAACCGACATAGGGAGTTCCCCCGAAATCATAGGAAAGTTTAAAAACCGGGTACCAACCTGTATAGTTAAATGCCGCATGAATGAAATGATCTTTGTCCCTGTACTCATATCCAAGGGTGGTGGTGGCTGTACTCAGCCGGTTTTGAGAAAAAACCATCGCACCCAGTGATACTGGAATTTC
>CAZXOJ010000167.1:0-9281 GCA_964642325.1 uncultured Bacteroides sp.
TACTGCTCCAGGGAAATCACCGGCTGGTAGGCCAGGTAATGATTTGAGTGAACTTCTTCATTGATCTCCCATTCAATGATCCACAGGGTTGTTTTGCCAGGTTTTGGTAGGTATCCAGCGACTAGTTTCCCGTTTTTCTCTACCTGGAAGGGCTTGCTGAAGACCACCTTGTCCGAATCAGCATCCCTGATGGTCAGGTTTCCTGAAACCGCTTCGCGGGTATCATTAACTACCACCACGGGGTGTCCGGAACCTTTGGCATCCTCCACCAGGCCTTCATCTGCTATCATCACGCATATATCCTTCTGTGCCTTCTTGATGTAGTGATACGCCAGCTTTTTACCTCCGTAATAATCCACCACGGCATCCGAAATGATGGGCCATCCATCCCTCAGGTTCCACCAAAGGATCCCGTTGCGGTCAAACTTGTTCATGCGCCAGAACTCCACGAAGTATTTCATGGCCTCTGCCTGCACGATCTGCGAGGCAGCAATAAAGAGATCAAGGTCATCGGGGACCTCACCAAAAACAGATTTTACCTGATTGATCATCAGATTGTTACGCTGTCTGTTTGTTTCGGAATTCGGATGGGTGATGGTGGCTTTGGCCTGCCACTGCTCGTTCCATGCATAATCCTCTCCCCATGGGTATACAAAATCAGGGTCCATCATTTTCTCCAGGCTGGATTTGTTGGGACATCCGTGATAGCCTATCTCACTCACAAATTTGGCCCGGTTTGCTGTATAGAATGGAGCCTTGTAGTAGCCCCTGGGGCCCCAGAGATGCATCTCGGGTGAGGCTGCGGTGTTGATCCTGTTATTCAGTCTGAATACATCCGCACTGATGAAAGGCGAACTGGGCAGGTATGGCGTTTTGGGATCGTATTCCCGAACGGCTAGTGGCAGCACCTGCCGGCTGATCACATCGGTATTGGGATCCAGGTGTGATTGGTCCTCAGACCAGTCCAGAGAGACATCATTTTCGTTGTTCCCGGCCCAGAGGACAATAGACGGGTGATTCCGTAAGCGCCTGATCACTTTTTCGGCTTCAACCCTGACTTTTTCAGCAAACTCCATGCTTTGGGGATAGGTGGTACAGCCCATTGTAAAATCCTGCCATACCATGATCCCACTGCGGTCGCAGAGGTCGTAAAATTCTTCACTTTCGTATACATTACCGCCCCATAGCCTTATCATGTTGCAGTTCAGGTCTACCAGCATATCCACAGCAGCTTCTACATGTTGCCCATCTCTGCTGTGCAATGCATCCAGGGCCACCCAATTGGTACCTTTGATAAAAACCTTCTCCCCGTTTACAACAAAGACAAACTCTCCGGGGTTCTCCGGAGTATTCACTTCCGTCCGGACTAGTTCGGCAGTCCGGATACCTATATGCTGACGGTTTTCACACAGGACGTTCCCTTCGCTATCCAGGATTGCCAGATTAGCATCATAGAGAGCCGGATCCCCAAATCCCAATGGCCACCAAAATTCCATATCTTCCAGTCCATCAATTCGTTCCCTGGAAACAGTGGTATAGACCTTTACAGATTTTTGATAAGCCACCTTACCGCCCCTCTCCAAACTGATCTCCAAGGTAAGATCATCAATATCCAAGCGCTCAGTCGAGAACTCCCAGTCAACATACATACTGGCTTTCCTGTTGTTTACATCTACATTCTTGGTGACCCAGTATACAGACCTCCAATGGGTGGGGGGAATGATCTCCAGGTTCACATCCCGCCAGAGGCCGGCGCTCACCAGCCTGGGCAGGATATCCCAGCCAAACATATGAGGGGCTTTGCGTACACTGACGGCTTCGGCCAGTGCATCATACCTAACTCCAAAATTATTTCGCATGTGCTTTCGCGCCTCCAGCACTATGGAATGGATGCAAACATATAGCTCGTTCCTATCCTCCAGATTGTCAGTTATATCAAAATGGTGCTCAACGAACATGTTTTCCACCCGGGCGATCTTCACACCATTCAGCCAGATATCAGCATGCGTATCAATACCCTTAAAACTGAGTTCGATGCGGTGACCCTCCGGTACGTCGGGTTTGTTGAATGACCGGTGGTACCACCATTGATAAGTCTCATACTTTCGCAAGTCATACACATTGTCACCGATCATAGGATCTTCAATCAGTCCGGCTTCAAGCAGATCGATTTCTACATTTCCTGGCACAGTGGCCGGGATCCTTGCAAAGCCTGATTTCTTCAATTCCCGGGGTGAGTCCGGTGCATGCTCATCCTGCAATCCGTAATACAGGCTCCATTGTGAGGCTTCCCCGGAGTTTAAGGCGATGGTCTGCTTCCGCATCGGTTTGTTCAGGACTTCCGGAAGCAGTGAAACCTGATCAGTTTCTTCTTGATTGCATGAAATCATACTTAAAAAGATAAACGGGAAAAGGAATATGGCTACAGGCCAGGGTATCATATTTTTCATGATTAAAAATAAATATTTTATGGGTATTTACTTAACGGTATGATTGAAAAGTGGTATATCCCTCTGCACCACCGAGATAATAATCACTGGTATCTGCCACAGCCCATGGATGATTGTTTTTAATCCTATGGGGCAGATCAGGATTGGCAATGAAAGGGCGCCCATAACAAATAGAATCACCATAACCGGCTTGCATTTCTGCTTCGCCCGATTCCCTGTCATATTCACCGTTGAGCATCAGGTGGCCCTGATATAGCTGCCTGAAGTGGGCCGGTACATTCTCAATCAACCATGATGATTCAACAGGGAAAAAAGGACGTGAAAGATGCAGGTAAGCCAAATTGTAGTCATTCAGGCGCTTGACAATATATTCAAAAGTCGGAAGGCTATCTTCCGTCAGGGTAATTCCTGCACGGCCATGGTACATTGGATTCAGCCTTGTTCCAACCTGGCCTGCAGGAACGACAGAAAGGATTGCTTCCAGGGTCTCAAAATAGAACCGGGTCCTGTTTTCAATGGAACCTCCATACTTATCGGATCGCCTGTTAGCGGTATTGCTGAAGAACTGGTGAAATAGGTAACCGTTGGAAGAATGGATCTCCACACCGTCGAATTCCGCTTCCATAGCGCGGTTTGCAGCCATTTTAAAATCGTTGATGGTCTGGAGGATATCCTCCAGTGTCATTGCTTTGGGTTCCACTGAATGCTTTCTTCCCTCTGGTGTCCTGATCGGGATGTCAGGATTGATGGCAGATGGAGCATGTGGTAATTCTCCTTCATGAAAATCCGGATGTGATATGCTTCCAACATGCCAGAGCTGGGTAAAGATCCTGCCCCCTTCTGCATGGACAGCCCTGCAAACTTTTTTCCATCCTTCTGCTTGTTCATCCGAAAACAGCCCCGGTGTATGCACATATCCTATTCCCTTTTTCGATACCACCGTTCCCTCAGAGATAATGAGCCCCGCCCCTGCCCTTTGCCGGTAATATTCGGCCATGAGGTCATTCGGAACACGGCCGGGGTTGTCGGCCCTGCACCTTGTTAGCGGCGCCATGATGATACGGTTGGGCAGTTCATAGGCTCCCAATTTGACAGTTTCAAGTAATTTCATATCAGTGGGTTAAAATTTTGATTATTATCTTTTTAAATCATTCAGCAATAGCATTCCCGATCATCTGGAGGAATGTTCCATAGACCAGGTCCTTATTTTCCGGATGGCCATCTTCACCCATTCGGACAATCACCATATTCCAGTCCGGGATGACAATGCATTTGTTATTGTTATGCCCTGAGGCAAAATAACATCCTTCAGGAGCCCCCGGTAACTTCATCTGTCCATCTGCCTTCATACCATTCACCCACCAATTAAATCCATAGCATCCCGGGCCTACTGTTTCTTTTCTATCGGTATCTCCAACCGGAATAGTAGAAGGGACCTGAACAGCCGTGGCCATTTTGATCCAGTCCTTGCTGATCAGTTGTTTGCCATTCCAATTCCCTTCATTAAGGAACAACCATCCCCATCGTGCCAATTGCTTGGCATTCACGTGAACATTTGTGCACCCGTTATTGATGGGAATGCCATCCACCGCCTTCTCCGGTGACCAGTGCCATGCGCCCATCCCAATGGGATCTGTCACCCTCTCTTTTAAGAAATCATGCATGGTACCCTGCAAAATCCTGGTCAGCAACCTGCCAAACATCATTTGTGCCTCATCCCAGTAGGCATATGCCGAACCAGGTGAGAAATATGGTTTATCCGGCTCATAGGGTGTCAATGACCAGTCCGCATAATCTGCATTTTTCCAACGGCTCTCTCCCACAGCACTGTATCCGGAGGTCATGGTTGTAAAATGCCTGAAACTGACGCCGGCATACTGTTCCTTTAATAAGGGTTCATGAGTATAGGCCAGGTCATCCAGTCCAACTACTCCGTCTTCTATGAGAAGTCCGAGTACCGTACTGGTAAAAGTTTTCGAACAGGACCATATATTATGAACACTGTCTGCATGGTCTCCCGCATGTATCAAATAACCATTCCTTATTACTACCAGTTCCTGGTTCCCGTTGTGAAGGGAGTGAGATTCAAGGTAATCCAGGGCTTTCTGGAAGCTCTCGTGATCGACACCCTGTTCCTTTGGGCTACTTATGGTCCATTCCTCTCCTGGGAAAAGCCTGTCTGGCTGTTCGGCACAAGCACTGAATATTAAAGTACCCGTAATTAACATACACTTAATCAATGTGTTATGCAATATATTAATGTTGATTATATTCATCTGTATTATTTCTGTTGCTCAATACTTCTGGTTATGGCTGATTTTACATCCCCGGTGTGTGATGTTGTTTTTTGCTCTACCAACATGATCTTACATTCTTCTGTTGATGAGACCCTGTGGTTTGTACCCCTGGGGACAATGAAAATGTCTCCAACATTCATCGTGAAACTCTCCTGTCCCTCTACCTCAAAAAGCAAGCTTCCATCCACTACATAAAACAATTCATCCTCCTCTCTGTGATTATGCCAGGGGATATCTTCCCCTTTGATGCTGGCAATCTTTACAAATACATCGTTTACTTCACCGATTATTTTTGGAGCAAAGTGACCTGTGAGCAGTTGAAAACTGTCCCATAGATTGATTTTATTTATACCCGCCATGATATTAAATATCGATGGACTTCTTCGCCCATAATAATTAATTGTTTATGTTCGTTTGAAAGTTAATATATTTCTGCAATATGACCTTAACAATCATCCATCACTTCGGTAACTGCTACCCTTGATTTTTTGATGCCGTGGGTTTGCAAATATATCCGGACAGGTTATCTTTGGAATCTTTTCCAAATTAATATTATTGCAGATGAGAAACTTAATCCTACTGTTATTTCCCTTGGTTATGTTTTCCTGTTCCACAGATAAAAATAAAATATACGAATGGCGGGGAGAGGACCGCGCAGGTATTTACCATGAAACTGATTTGCTTGAAGCTTGGCCAGACAGCGGTCTGGAAGAGATTTGGGCAATTGACAGTCTTGGAAATGGCTTTGGTTCTCCTGTGTTTGCTGGTGAACAGTTTTTCATCTCAGGAGAGATTGACAGTATGGCTGTACTACACTGCTATGATCTTGAAGGAGATAAGCTTTGGCAGACTGAATTGGGAAAGGATTGGGTGGCCAACTTCCCAGGATCCAGGTCTGCCCCTACCGTCGTCGGGGACAGAGTTTATTCAGGTTCCGGCCTGAGCAGTCTCTTTTGTGTAAACAGGGAAAGTGGCGAGATCCTCTGGTCAAAAGAATTTGGAAATAATCCTGACAGTGTACATGGCAGGTTTGGACATGCGGAAGCCCCACTGGTACAGGATGATAAGGTTTTCTGGACTGCCGGAAGATTGGAACATAATGTAGTCGCTATAGACCGCTATACAGGTGAATTTATCTGGATCAATAAAGGACTGGGAGAAGCCTTTGCATATAATTCTCCAAAACTTATAGAACTCCCTCAACGGAGTCTGGTGATCACGTTTACAGCTTACCATTTGTTGGGATTCGATGCACAGACAGGAGAGCTGTTATGGTCGCATGAACAGGAAAAATATACTCCCGAGCAAAAAGCCCAGGGGTACGGCGATATACATGCGAATACTGTGCTGTATGATGAAGGCTCTATATATTATGCAGCTGGTGCAGGAAATGGTGGCATCAAACTTGACCTGTCCGAAGATGGTTCAGAGATAACCGAAGTGTGGCGTAATCCTGGTTTCGACAGCTTTATGGGAGGTATCTTAAAAATCGGCAATTATCTGTATGGCAGTGGCACCACTAAGAAACAATTAAAAGCCATCGATGCCACCTCGGGTGAACTCACAGATTCATTGAAGATCGGCAGTGGAGCAGTGATCGCAGCGGATGACATGTTATACTATTACAATCAGAGGGGAGAATTGAAACTGCTTAGTTACGATGAAGGGAAAGCGCAGGAAATCAGCTCCTTTATGATCACCAAAGGGACAAAAGAACATTTTGCCCATCCGGTTATCTACCGGGGTATGCTATACCAGAGAAGGGGTAATATGCTGATTGCATTTGACATCAGAAGGCCAACTGAGAGCTGAAATGAGTACTGTCGGCAAGTCATACGCACTGGTAACCGGAGCATCCTCCGGCCTCGGCTGGTATCTCTCAGTTGAGCTCGTGGGAAGGGGCTACAATCTGATCGCAGTTAGCAACCAGCCTGAAGAGCTTGAGGAACTAAAAAAGAAACTGGAGGAAGCCAATAACAATACAGTTATAACAGTCAATATGGACCTTGCAGAGGAAAATGCTGCAAAGTTTCTGTTCGATTATTGTGAAGAAAATAATTACCAGGTAGATATACTGGTAAATAATGCCGGCATGCTTATCTATGGAGAAGTTTTAACTGTTGAATACTCCAGGGCACGATCCATATTGAACTTACACATGACAACTCCTGCCCTTTTGTGCCGGTTATTTGGAGAAAAGATGAGACAAAAAGGACATGGATATATCCTTAACGTCTCCTCTATTTCAGCAGTAATGCCCTACCCCACCATATCATTATACGGGCCTACTAAGTCTTTCATTCGAAATTTTTCCCGTGCACTCAGAACAGAGATGAAACCAACAGGAGTCAGTGTAACCTGCCTCTTACCGGGAGCTATGGATACACGGCTATTAAAGGAGTATAAATCCAAGCTCAAACTGGCCAAAAGAATTCGTGTTGTGAAGCATCCGAAAAAGGTTGCCCCGATAGCGATTAAAGCAGTTTTCAGAAACCGTTCCGAGTGTATACCCGGAATGCTGAATAAACTTACCATATGGCTGCTGCCTTTTGTTCCTCAATATATTATTGGATTGATTTACAGGAGATCACGCCCTGTTACCTGATTATTTTGTACGAGCTGTATAAACGTCCATCTCCTCACTCCATTGATCAAGCAGAACCAGGAGTGTATCTGTAATTGCAGGGTATTCTGCCTTCAGGTCCTTTCCCTCAGCAGGATCCGCTTCCAGGTTGTAAAGGTTCATTTCTTCCCCATCCACAAGTAGTTTCCAGACACCCTTTCTAATGGCCTGCTGACTTTTAAAACGCCAAATTACAGGACGTTCCTGTAAAGTGTGTCCGGAAAAGATGGACTGGCTGAAATCACGTCCATCAAGATCCAGGTTACCAGGCTGTTCATTACCAGTAATGGAAATGATTGTGGGGAACAGATCCATGGAAAGGATGATTTCATCATTCGTCCCTGGTTCCAGGTGGTCTTTCCAGCAGGCAATGGCAGGGACACGATGCCCTCCCTCCCATAATTTCCCTTTAAATCCTCTTAGCGGGTGGTTTGACCCGGTCGGGTTTGCCCCGTTGTCGGAACAGAAAAACAAGAAGGTGTTTTCAACCATGCCTGTTTGTTCCAGGATTTTAACTATTTCCCCTATCCCTTCATCCATTGCCTCGATCATTTCCTTATAGGCATTTTTTTTATCCGTCCTGGATCCGGGGTTTGGAAATTCTCCTCCTATGGTTCTGTCAGCCTTGTCATTTCTTCCCTGATAGGGATAATGTGGAGCCTCGTGGGCAACATACAGGAAAAAAGGGCTATCCTTCTTATCCCTGATGAATTGAATGGCAGCATCAGTTATCAGGTCAGTAACATAACCGTCTTCAATGAGTGTATCCTTGTTTAGCCACCAGTCATAATGGCCTGTTTGGTCAATATGGGAATGGTAATCAACATTTCCGCTGACATATCCTCTAAAATAATCGAATCCGTTATTTATAGGTGAAAATGCAGTATCATATCCAAGGTGCCATTTCCCAATGATGCCTGTTTGATAACCTTTTGAACCAAGATAATCCGCAATGGTGTTTTCATCCGGGGATAAACCCGTATGCCTGTGTCCGGCGGCTGTAACCACGCCTTCTATGCCGGATCTCTGCTGATACCGGCCGGTCATGAGTGCAGCCCTTGTGGGACTGCAAACAGTGCCGTTGGAATGATAATCCAAAAACCTGATACCCGAATCAGCCAGCCTGTCAATATTCGGAGTTTGTAGGTGAGAAGCTCCGTAACAACCCAGGTCACCATATCCCAGATCATCTGCCATGATGATGATGATGTTGGGCTGCTTCTTTTCAGTACATCCAAAGATGACAACAGATAACAGACATACAACCAGAAGCTTACTGAAATTAAAATGCGGACATGGCTTACACATATGGTAAAGATAATTCTTTTTAATAAGGACTAGATCTTTGAACAAAAATGACTATGGATTGTTATAATTAAAACATAACATTAATACAATGGCACAAACAGAATTACAGAAATACTTGGTTTTACATCAAGATGGAGACTTTGAAATACGGCGTTATGAGCCAGCTGTCATGGCATCGGTTGACATGCCGGGAAGCTATAGCAGTATGTCCTCAACTGGTTTCCGAGAGTTGGCTGGTTATATTTTCGGTGGCAATGATGAACAGAAGAAAATTGCCATGATTGCCCCGGTCCATGTGGCCATGAAGGATTCAACCAGTACCATGAGTTTTGTTATGCCTCCAGTATATCAGAAGGAAGATCTTCCAGATCCTCAGAGTGAGAATATCAGTCTGCAAGAAACAGGGATGGCAATAACAGCTTCAATTAGTTTCGGGGGATATGCCAATGACAAAATCATTAATAAAAAGACCCAGGAATTACGTGATCGTTTGAGATCCAGGGGAATACATTTTAGGGACGATTTCCGCTTCCTTGGATACAATCCCCCATACAGAATAATCAAACGACGCAATGAAATCGTCGTGACCCTTTTTGGAAATTG
>CAZXOJ010000168.1:0-9280 GCA_964642325.1 uncultured Bacteroides sp.
ATAGCGCATCATTTACCACCTGGAAGAGCGCGGTTTGTACCCATCATAATGATTTCTTCATGGCCGGCCGCCGGTTTGGACAACTTCTCAATGGTGCCCTCAAAAAGGAAGGCCGCAGCGGATGGCCAGCTGAGTATCCCGAACAGGCTTATGAACCCTACTGGAAAACCTGGGGGATGAACAGTCTGGGTGGCACAGGGGAGTTCACCATACAGGAAGTTAGAGACAAAATGGACGAGTTGGCTGATTACGGATTTACAGCCATTATGCTGGATGACGGCTGGTTTGATATAGTTGGTAAATGGGATCCCGATCCGGGAAAGTTCAACAGTGAGCAGTCATTTATTGATTTTGTCCGGGAGGCTCACAAACCACAATGGGGGAAACAAAAGGATAAGCCCTTCAAAGTGTATTTATGGTTTGATCTGCTGGGAACAAATACTGCCGAAGACCTGGAGCACCTGCTTGTCAGGAACGAAGATGGCAGCCTCTACCAGAGCCAGCAGTCCAAATACACCTTCTGTCCCTCAAGCCCCCAGTTTATAAGCTTTGCAAAGGACACGCTCCTCGAAAAGATCATACGGCACTGGGATGTGGACGGATTGTATACTGACTGGGCGGACCAAAACCCATTGCCCTGCTTTGCTGAAAACCACCATCATTCATCTAGGTCTGAAAGTGTTGAAAATAACTACCTTGCTTATAAGCTTATGCATGAAAAGATCATGGGATTAAAGCCAGAGAGCGGATGGACCGGGATGTGTGCCTGTGCATCTGTACACGATGTTTATCAGTACCCGTATTATTTCCTGGGTGATGCTTCTGATCCCACTTCAAACAAGCAGGTAAGATGGAGAATCAGATGGATGAAGGCATTCAGGGGACCAACAGCTCCTGCGGGTGATGGCTATGTTGACAAAATGGACTATAATAATATAGCGGGTGAACCGGCCATGAGTGTAGCCACCGGAAGTGTCATCACTTCTCTTCGCTGGAATGTTGACGAACTGGGTGGAGCTGATCATGCGCGGAAATGGATGGACCTTTATGTTAGTGAAGAACTTTACCGGGGAGAGTGCCTGGGCTTATATGATATTGAATACCATAAACCTGAAGCTTATGTAATCAGGAAAGAGGACGGGACGGTATATTATGGTTTTTTTGATGAGCAGGCTTTTAATAAGGATGTTGAACTGCGGGGTTTAATCGAGGATGTAGAATATGAAGTTATTGAATACGATACCGGGACAAGCAAAGGAAGGGTTTCGGGAGCAGCCCCAAGCCTTCATATTACCTCGAAACCGGGTAATGACCAGGGAGAACAGGTATTTTATTATGTACTGAAATGTTTACCTCAATGAGAACTCAAATCCTGTCGCTAATTGTAATTTGCCTATTCCTTGTAGCTGGTTGTAATCCGGCATCTGAGTTTTATGTTTCCCCTTCAGGAAATGATTCAGATCCGGGGACCAGGGAAAAACCTTTCGCTTCCATAGGAAAAGCCGCAGATGCTGTACGGTCTGAACTACAATCAGAACAACATGCTGATATAAGGGTATACCTCGATGGCGGCGTTTATCAATTGGAATCACCTCTCATTTTTAAACCAGAGGATTCTGGCAGGGAAAATTTCCAGGTGATATATATAGCCAAGGAAGGAGAGAAGCCAATTATATCAGGAGGGGTACAGATTGAGAACTGGGAACATAGTGAAGGGGGATTATGGATGGCAAAGGTACCAAAGCTTAAAAATAAGTCATTGATCTTCAGAGAACTGTTCATTGATGGCAAACGTGCCCGGAGAGCCAGGCATCCTGATCAGGGATACCTTCGTGTAGCAAAAGTTGGAGAGGATAACCGCACAAATTTTTTTTACAAGCAGGGAGACTTTCCTCTGCCGGAAAATTCCCGGGAGGTTGAACTGATCCTTTTGCATGACTGGTCGATCACCAGGATAAACCTTAAAGAAATTGACCATAAGCAGAAGAGGATCACGGCCATTGATTCAATCGGAGCCAAAAGCCTGGATTTTTTCAACCTGGGAAATTGGGAACCAGATCCCCGGTATTTCATGGAGAATTCCCTTGCATTTTTGGACCAATCCTTTGAATGGTATCATGACAATAAAGCCGAGTTGCTGTACCTGATGTTACCGGAAGGGGTGAATCCCCAGGATTTGGAAATAATAGTCCCATATGCTGAAAACCTGGTCAGCCTGATAGGAACAGAAAAAAATCCTGTTCGAAATATTACTTTTGACGGCATTGCCTTTCGCCATTGTTCATATAACTTGCCAGTTACAGGATATGCAGGGATACAGGCCTGCCATTTTGATCCGCGTGGGGGAGGTACTACCTGGAATACCGTCCCCTCTGCCATAGAAGCATCGTGGACTGAAAACTGTGCATTTAATAATTGCACCCTGATGAATCTGGGCGGATCAGGGCTAAGGTTTGGAACAGGATCCAAAAATTGTAGTGTGTACAATTGCTTCTTATCAGACATTTCCGGCAATGGCATCATGATAGGTGAGGGCAGGGATCGCCTGGTTGAAGGGGCCCCATGGTGGAAATTCGAACCGGAGCAGGTAGCCACGGGTAACCGCGTAGAAAATTGTATAATTTCAGAAACGGGGCAACAATTTTTTGGCGCCGTGGGCATCTGGAGTGGTTTAACCGCCCAAACTTTCATAAAAAATAACCAGATCTCAGATCTGCCCTATACGGGAATTTCTGCCGGTTGGCATTGGAGTACAGAACCCACCCCCTGCAGGGAAGTCCGGATTGAAGGGAATCATATTCATCACATCATGAAAATACTCAGTGATGGAGGAGGAATTTATATTCTTGGCCTGCAGCCAGGCGGTAAAATTACGGGGAACCATATTCATCATGTTGATATCAATGCAGGCAGGGCGGAAAGCAACGGAATGTTTCTTGACGAGGGATGCACTGATTTTACGGTGGCCAATAACCTGATCTATGATATTGCAAAATCACCCCTGCGTTTTCACAGGGCGACCACAAATCTTGTACAGGATAATGTCCTGGTTTGTGGTGAAGGTATACCTCCGGTAAGATATAACCGGACCGAGGAGAAAGACATTGTAATGAACGGGAACCTGATACTGTCCTCAATTGACGAAGGGGATATGTCAAGACTGGCCGGGATAATTGAAATGTGGGAGCAAAAATGATATAAAAATGTTATGAAAAACTTTATCCCGATCTTCTATTTTATTTTGTTTTTTTCATTTATCTGTCCGGCTAATGCGAGAAAATATTCAATAGAAACTATTGGGGCTGTATCACCGCATCCGGACACGAGTCAGGAAGGTATATCCCAACTCGTCCTTGATGAAGCCATTGATATTTTGGCGAAGGTTGAATTTCAATTCCCTGCTGAAGCATTGGAATTATGTGAATCGGATGACGGTCTGCCTGGTCCGAACGATCCTCAGTTCGCAACAAATGCTTCTCGATTTATGACTGAACATCCGGTCCCTTCGGCAGATCGGCAAGCGTTGGACCTGTGGAATGTCCGCAACATGGCATCGAGACAACTCAAATGTCTGGCTTATCTTGCAAAAGAGAGGCAAGAAGCCCGACACGAGGTGGCCTCACTCTGTTTAATGCAAGCAATGCGATTGCAATGGATGCTCCCTATTCAGAGTGGAAACGGCAATGATCGGATCAATCGAACCTTTAATGCGGCGGTAGGTGCATTGTCGTTTACAGGTGGATTACTGCAAAACAACGTCAAAAAAGAGATGGTCACTTACGACGTTGCCACACAATGGTTGCGAACGGGTGTAGGTCAGTCCACAAGTTACGATAAAAGGGGCAACGAGAACGAACGATTGATGACTAAAGCACTCATCGAAGCCGCATCTGTAAATAACAAAGATTTAGAAATTCAAGGCAGCGAGCAAGAGTTTTTCTCTCAAATTGATCTCGAACACCCGGATATGCGTGAGGTGTCGAAGAATCTGGCTGCCGGAAACCTGCAGGGCGCCAAACATGCATACGTGGATGCGCTCTCCGAACGTTTCTCCAGAAAGCATGGCTGGCCTGATATCAACTCCTTGAAGGAATTGGACATTGCCGATGCTGACGATAACTGTCGTAATATTTTTGTACTTCGTGCACATATGTTCCGGCGCGTTGATTTTGGTGAAGAAGTTGATTGGGCTAAAGTAATCGACAATGACATTGAAAGCCGGGTTTGGATGAATGCCCATCCCTGGATATTGACACTGTTGACAGCGTATCAGGCCACAGGGAATGAGAAATACGTGAAACACCTCTGCCGCTTGTTCAACTCTTGGTATGAAACCAGTCCACCGACCTTCAAAAGAACATCGGCGCAATGGCGAACGCTTGAGGCAGGAGGGCGTTCCGGTTTGAAATGGGGAGTAGTGTTGCTAGAACTTTCACAACATCCCGCTTTTAAGCGTGAATGTCTTTTTAATATGGCTCGCTCGATGATGGATCATGGGAAATATCTCAGTATGTATGCGGCGAATGGAAGTAATTGGCTGCAGGTGGAGTCTTCAGGATTGGCTTGTGTAGCGCTGCTTTTTCCCGAATTCAAACTTTCGCCGTTGTTTTATAATACAGCCATGAAACGGTTGGCATGGGTAAATGCCGGTGCATTTCTTCCAGACGGTTTCCAATCGGAAGGTTCGCCACATTATCACCGTTTTCCACTGACAACCATGTCCAGCGCTCTTAAACTGGCGCGATATCTCAGCATGCCCATTCCGAAGAGTCTCCTGGAGCAGTATGAAGAGGGTGTGGAAGCAATGCAGTACATTGCTTACCCTGACATCACGCTTCCCATGCTGAGCGATGCTGATCCCGAACGATTTCCCGCGGTGGAGGTAATGGAGGCTGGCGCAGCGTTTTTTGAAAGGAATGACTTCCGGTGGTTTGCCACAAATGGAAGAGAGGGCAAACCTCCGGTGCAACCATCGCATGATTTCACCCATGCGGGTTACTGCGTGATGCGTGATAAATGGGGACCTGACGGTCAGGTATTGATATTCGATGCAGGGTATTTCGGCAGTGGGCATCAGCATGAAGACAAACTTAACTTTGTCTACTATGCCGGTGGCCGTGAACTCATCGGCGATCCCAGTATCTATTCTTACAAACCCGATGAATTCGAACCATATTGGCGAGGTTCCTGGAGTCACAACACAATAGTAATCGATGGGCTGTCTCAACACCGTGCACTCGGTCCGCCGGAAGTGATGCCTGATCCAGACCGGCGTTTTGTCATTGGTGAGCGTTTCGATTTTGGAGAGGGATGGTATCGCCGAGCCTATTCCCCCCGAACTGCATCGTTATGGGGAAGCAAGTCCCAGGATCGTGAGGCAGACAAGAATGCGGCAATCCGGGATGCTCAACACCAGCGCTGTATCTTCTATTTGAAAGGCCAGTATGCCATTGTCTGTGATCGTGTGTTAGGCGAGGGTAAACATCAGGTAGATCTCCTCTTTCATCCAGCTCCTATTATTCAGGGTGAAGGCGTTAATCGAAAGGCGCATGCGGTTCAATTGGAAATTAATCCAAACAATTCAGTGGTTACCAAGGAAACCGATCATACCAACGTGGCCATCCTTCCTGCACAAGGCGAGCGCTTTGAAACGATCGATATCATTGGACAGACAGATCCGGTACGTGGCTGGTTCGCCTTGTTTGCGATTACCCCTTCCCACGATATAATCTACCGTTGCCACCAGCAACTGCCCCTCCATTTCGAAACAGTTATTCAAGCTCTGCCACCAGGCGAACATGAAATCAAGAAAGTCCAATCAAGTCAAGTAATCTCCGAGCAATCGGCAACATGTGCTGCCCTGACATACGACGATGATCTGTTTCTGATTTCCTACGACGGTCCGGAAGAGATGACATGCGGTGAAGTTCGATTTCATGGAACCGCTTTATTGCTTAGAACTGATGAGGGCGGTGGTGGATATACTCAAGCATTTATGGTGGACGGAGAGCAGTTAACGATTAATGGCGAGCTGGTTTTTTCTACTGAAAATCCAACGCCTGCTCGGTCATTTGACCTGAGGTAAACAAACTACTTTACATTATTTTAGGCTTCATTAAAATTTCGTAATATCCCGGGGATCCTGAAAGACTGCTTCCCTGGTAACTGTTTTAGGTTTTTTTGGATTGGATTTCAGATCAAGGTATTGCAATTTTCCCTTGATGGGCATTTCCATTTTATAGGGCTTGCATTGCGATAAGGCTTCCATTGACCTTTTTGCACCCTCGTACAAGGATTTGCGGGTCTTAGTGAATGGATATAGAACGGCAGCTTCTCTCGCTATTCCTTCTTTGACTGCCACCGTTACAATATCCTCACCAAAGAAATGTTTTGCTTCCCTGCAGGTTGCTTCATCACCTGTGACTAAAATGGTAGGCACACCATAATATCCTGAAATTAAAGCTATCTGGACCAGTTCCCCACATTCTACACCGTTATACCAGTATCTGTTCTCACTTTTTGAAGACTGGGTATGGGCCAAAACCCCGTCCGGAGTGCCCATCATTGCATGGGCACCTAACTGCACCATTCCAGCATAGGAATCATCCAATCCATACAAGGGGCCTGGCCTGGGTACTCCGGTAATATATTTTATGCCTTCCTCCATCATATGTGGGATTACACATTGATTTCCATGACCGTCAAGAACCAGTATCTCAGTTGCCCCCCCATCCTGGAGTCCCCGTATTACCGCTGACAGGTCATCCATAAAATATTCACAGGCCTGGATATTCGGGGGAGAGTCTTTTTCCCGGGTCTGTCCAAACTTAAATACCCCGCTTATACCTTCCAGATCGGTAAGAATATATATCTTTTTCTGTGCCCTTACAGGGTTTGCAATTGCCAGTCCCACAAGTAATACCAGCAGGACTACCTGCCTGAGAGAATTTTGTACTGATGATGATTTCATAATTTATTTGTTACGTGGTTATATAAGATTATCTATCTGACTCAACCATATCAAAACCCAGCAGGACTGATATGTCTTTTATTTGCTGTCTCAGGTTTCCAAGCGTTGCAATGGTATGGATCCCATATAAATATGGCAAATGTTGATCTCGTATTTTTTCTGCATCAACCCTGGCAATTACCTTTGCCGTACACATAACATTGTACATGTCTTCCCCACCTGTATATATATCATAGCCATTGACTGTCTCTCCTGTATGTAATCTTATTTTCCTGTTAAGGGAATGTATCTCCCAGAAGGTGATAGGCTCACCTACCGGCCATTCTACAGTCATCCCGGTTGAAGAGCCAGGTTCTTCCGGTATGTCCCTTACAGGGCTTTCTGCATGGGTTCTTATAACATAGGGAAGCCTGTGTTCATCTCCCTGCGGATTAATAGGTATGCCACAATGCAAAACAATTTCCACATCGTTATAAACATCGTAGATAACATCACCCAGCATGCTTGTTCTCCCAACCAGTGAATATGCCAGAATCTGGCTCATCAGGATATCAGGATAATTTTGGCAGACCGCCTGTATCCCCCTGGTTTTAAATCCAAGTTCCAGGCCCACTCCAGGATTATACCGATCTTTTAGCTCACCGCTTCCGGTAACCGTTCTGATATGGGTTGACACTGCATTGCACTTATTTTTTTCTCTTAATTCATCCAGCGCGAGATAGCCCCTTGCTGTTTTTGTGATCTCTGATTTTGAGGCTTCCACTCTTTCTGCACCATCCATCCATTGCTGGGCAACTTGTTCTGCATCCCTGATATTGATCTTTGAATAGGTCTCGTAAAATTCCTCTGCTTCTACCTGGACAATCTCCGCTCCAAATACCCTCTTAAAATTATCAAGATAGCGCTCGTTATGATCCGGGGGGAAGGATTGATTTAAATCCCCCCTGTAATTAACTGATGCGATGACCTCATCTTGTGCATTTTTCACCATCAATATCCTGGTTTCCTTAAGATCTTTGATAACCTGTATCAGTCTGATCTTGTAGATCAGGTCCTGGAACATTTTTTCACTCACAGCTGGAGCGCAAAGATTCCTTCTGTCGAGCTGAGCGGTTAAGATCTTAACATCATTGTAATCAGTGCCACCCTTAAGTATGGCGTTCTCAGGCATTTTCCCTGAGGTAAATAAATCCCAGGGCTGATTCATAAACTCCCAGAGATTATACACAGCTATGGTAGGTAAGCCGGTGAAAGCCAACCTGTAGTCTCCGTCTATCCCCCCGATGATCAATACTCCATCGTAGCTGCTTTTTCTCAATTGCAATTCAACCTGTGCATCCTTGCGTGTCCCTTCCCATACTATAAAATCCACTCCATCGCAGGCCTGTTGAAGTTCAGATATGACCTCTTCATTCGTCGTAAAAGTCATGGGAGCACCTCCGGATCCTGTACAACCACAACCATGTGAAGTAAAAACCGTAAATATTCTGGTATTCCTGCTTTGACTGAATAAGAACAAAGAAGAAAACAGCATTAAAGCCAGGCTGAAAGAGATCTTTTTCATGTTTAGGGGTTTTAAAAGGGTTCATATTAATCCTGAAATATTATAGACCACTTGGTCATCTTATCATCGGCTTTGATGGTTACTTTGTAGACATTCTCAGTGATTTTTTCCGGAGCAGCTTCTGCTTTTGATTTAATGCTGGAAAGCGAAAACTCACCGGGAACGTGCACGAAGAGGGAATAGGTCTTGCCAGGGATGGTTTTTGAAGCACCTGTTAAGCTTAGCTTTTCTGTATCCCATTCCAGTGATTCTATGCTGTAGGCTCCGGAAATATGCCGGTCAGTGGCCAAAACCTGCGGCCTATGGAGCAAGGGGCGGATATGAAGCACGCGTGTATCATGTGGTTCGATATCCAGCTCAATTGATTCATTAACTATTCCTAAAAATTCCTGGTTCCAGAAATCAAATACAAGGTAGGATCTCCCCGGATCCAGTCCCAGATTACCTTCAAAGGAGATTGCCCGGGATTGGTCCTCATTTGTCCAGTTGGTAGCTGCGACGACATCAAATTGGCCGGAAGCGGAGTTTATCTTTAAATCGATTATACGGGGAAAATTATGCTCATATGTTTCAGGGGTATATTCTTCGAACAGGTCCCAGCTTGAATACCCTCCGCGGCTGACCAGATGGGTGGCTGGCTGGCGACGCTGGTAGAAACCGGCGCCGGTGAAACAACCGTTGCCCTCGTCACCGGATCGGATGGCGGGGCGCTGCTCATAACATCGGACGACAACGACAACGACGGC
>CAZXOJ010000169.1:0-9276 GCA_964642325.1 uncultured Bacteroides sp.
CCCCTTCATATTTTAATTTCGTTTGAAAGAACAATTGCCAGCATGAGTAAAAATAAAGAAATAAAATTGACCCCTTCAGCTTTTTAAAAATGAATTAAATTTAATTTTTCGCATATTTGTTATTATGAAAAAATACAATGTTGGTATCATAGGCTACGGCTGGGCCTCAGAAGCCCATATCGATGCGATCAATGCAACAAGCTATGCGCAGGTCACTGCCCTGTATTCCTCCCGTAAGCTAGATTCTGCCCAGATCAGCGGGAAGCACGGATGCAAGATCACTTGTTATACAGAACTTGATAAAATGCTGGCCAATCCGGATATTCATGTGGTTTCAATTTGCAGTTATCCTTACCAGCATACCAACCAGGCTATTGCTGCAGCAAAAGCGGGAAAGCATTTAATCATTGAGAAACCCCTGGCGCTTAGTTGGGAAGATTGTCAGGCCATTCAATCAGCAGTGGAAGATGCTGGTGTGAAAACCTGTGTTTGCTTTGAGTGCCGTTTCTCCAACCAGGTTACTACCATAAAGTCTGTGATAGATAAGGGTTTGCTGGGGCAGATTCACTATGCGGAGGTAGATTATTATCACGGAGTTGGGCCCTGGTATGGCCAGTACAGGTGGAACACGAAGAAAGATGCCGGTGGCAGCAGCCTTTTGTCGGCGGGCTGCCATGCACTTGATGCCATGCTGTTGTTCATGGGCAATGATGTGGAGACGGTAAGCAGTTATTCAACCTCATCGGCGAACAAAGATTTCGCCGTTTACGAATATCCTACCAGCAGTGTGACCATCATGAAATTCTCTGATGGGAGAATCGGGAAGGTGGCCTCGGTCATTGACTGTTTTCAGCCGTATTATTTTCATATTCATCTGGTTGGGAGTGAAGGAAGCTTGCTTGACAATAAGTTTTACTCTACACAGCTGGGAGGATTGAATAAGGGTAAATGGAGCGAACTATCCATGGATATGCTTGATTCAGGAGATGTCTCTGACCATCCATATCAAACCCAGTTCGAGGTCTTTTTCCAGGCAATTGATAAAGGTATGGAAATGCCACTTACCAGTTTGACCGATGCAATGCATACACATCGGGTCATCTTTGATGCCGACAAGGCCTGATCATAGATGAATTTTAAACCAGCTGTTATATAACAAGCCGGGAGTCCGGGTTGATTTTATTAATTTTGTGTTTTCTTGAACACAAATCATTTAAAAAAATATGAAAGACACTGCGCTGACCAGTGTACACAGGGAGTTGGGGGCTAGAATTGTGCCCTTTGCAGGATATAATATGCCCGTTGAATACTCCGGTGTAAAGGATGAACATAAAACGGTCAGGGACGCTGTCGGGCTCTTTGATGTATCCCATATGGGTGAGTTCTGGGTACGTGGACCCCAGGCAGCCGAATTTATTCAGCGGGTAACCACTAATGACGTAAACAAACTGTATGACGGCAGGATACAGTATACCTGTTTTCCCAACGGCCATGGCGGTATTGTCGATGACCTGCTGGTTTACCAGGTTTCACAGGAGAACTTCCTGATGGTCGTAAATGCCTCCAATATTGAGAAAGACTGGAAATGGCTGAATGAAATGAATACCTATGATGCGACACTTGAAAATGCTTCCGATCAGGTTGCCCAGCTGGCAGTACAGGGACCGGACGCCGGGTCTACATTACAGAAATTGACAGGACTTGACCTGAACGAGATAGGTTATTATAAATTTGAGACGGCATCTTTTGCAGGTGTTGAGGATGTGATTATTTCCGCCACCGGCTATACCGGGGCAGGTGGATTTGAGCTGTATTTCGGGAAGGATGATGCCGTTAAGATATGGAATGCTGTGATGGAAGCCGGCCAGGAATTTGGCATAAAACCCGTAGGCCTTGCCGCAAGGGATACCCTTCGGCTTGAAATGGGATTTTGCCTGTACGGGAACGATATTGATGAGACCACCTCGCCGATTGAAGCTGGACTGGGATGGATCACCAAGTTTACAGATGATAATGATTTTATTGACAGGGAAAGGCTGCAGCAGCAAAAAACGGAAGGTGTGGGCCGCAAACTGGTAGGTTTTACCATGGTGGACCGGGGAATTCCCAGGCAACATTACGAGATCCTTGATACGAAAGGTAACAGGATTGGTGAAGTCACATCGGGGACCATGTCACCGATGATGAATATTGGCATCGGTATGGGATATGTAGATGCCGGCAATGCTGTACCTGGAAAGGAAATACTTATCCGGATCAGGAATAAGGATCCCAGGGCCATGATAGTTAAAATGCCTATTTACAAACAGGATTAATAACCTGAGCCATCAATGATAGGGAAAAAGAATAATATAGAGGTTTGTTTCTCACCTGCCCTTTTTCCAGACTTCAGGAATAAGGAAGCCATCGCAGTGATCGTTGATATCCTTCGTGCCACCTCTGCCATCGTAACTGCCTTTGACAACGGGGTAGAACGGATCATCCCGGTAGGTACCCTCGAAGAGGCCAGGGCCTTTAAGGAGAAAGGTTTCATGGTGGCGGCTGAGCGGGATGGACTGGTCAGGGATTTTGCCGATTTCGGGAATTCACCATATAATTTTAGCAGGGAAAGAGTCGCCGGGAAACAGATCGTATATTCCACCACCAATGGTACCCAGGCCATACATGTAGCGAAAGATTGCCATCAGGTGCTGATCGGGGCCTACCTGAATTTTACTTCACTAAAGGACTGGATCATACAGCAGCAGAGAGATGTAATCTTCCTATGTGCCGGCTGGAAGAATAAATTCAGCCTTGAGGATACGCTCTTTGCAGGGGCCCTGGGCGGGGCTCTGATCTCAAGCGGAGAATTTGATACCGTATGCGATTCTACAAAGGCCTCCATAGACCTATACGGGCAGGCGAGCAATGACCTGCTGAAATATATTGACAAGGTAGCCCAGCGGACCCGTTTACTTAAGAATAAGCTGGATGACGTGATCCCTTACTGCCATACTTTTGACTTGACCCGGGTCATACCCATCTTAAAGAACAACCACCTGGAGGCACTTAAAACAAGCCCGGACTAAATTAAAAACTTATAAACAACAGGTATATTTCTGGGTATTTTTTATGAAATTTGTCGCTGCATTGGCAAAACAGAGTAAATGAATGTAACCAACTTTAAATGAGAATATTATGAAAAAACACAACTTTTATGCCGGGCCATCCATCCTGCCGGCCTACACCATTGAGAACACGGCCAAGGGGATACTTGACCTGGATGGTATAGGATTGTCAGTGATGGAGATATCGCACAGGAGCAAGGAGTTCATGGCCGTCATGGAAGAAGCACAGTCCCTTATCAAGGAACTCCTGGATATCCCACAGGGTTATCATGTCCTGTTTCTGGGTGGAGGAGCCAGTATGCAGTTTTGTATGGTTCCCTATAACCTCATGCAAAAAAAAGCCGCTTACCTCAATACCGGGTCCTGGGCATCCAAAGCCCTGAAGGAAGCAGCCCTTTTTGGTGAAGCCATTGAAGTTGCTTCATCGAAAGACAGGAATTTCAGTTACATACCCAAAACTTATGACCTGCCGGCAGATGCCGATTATTTCCATATTACCACGAACAATACCATTTACGGGACCCAGATAAAAGAAGACATGGATGTCCCCATGACCCTTGTGGCTGATATGTCTTCCGATATTTTCAGCCGCCCAATTGATGTGTCTAAATACGGGATCATTTATGGAGGTGCACAGAAGAACCTTGCACCATCAGGACTGGCCTTTATCATTGTCCGTGAAGATATCCTGGGCAAGGTTGACCGTCCCATTCCCTCCATGCTGGATTACCGCACACATATTGATAAAGGATCAATGTTCAATACACCACCGGTGGTTCCTATTTTTGCTGCCCTGCAGACCCTGCGCTGGTTAAAGGATAAAGGTGGGGTAGGGGCCATGGAGAAGATCAATATAGAGAAGGCTGCATTGTTATATGATGAGATCGACCGGAATCCCATGTTTAAATGTACCGTGGAGGATGATGCAAACAAGTCCCTGATGAATATTTGTTTTGTGATGACAGATAAATACCAGGAACTGGAAGCCGAATTCCTGGCCTTTGCAGGAGAACGTGGTATGGTTGGTATCAAGGGTCACCGTTCCGTTGGTGGTTTCAGGGCATCCACCTACAATGCACTGGCAAGGGAAAGCGTTGTTGCCCTGATTGACAGCATGAAGGAATTTGAGAAAAAATAAACCCGGATAGACATGCCAAAAGTATTAGTAGCTACGGTTAAGCCATTTGCCCCGGCGGCTGTTAACCAGATCAGAGAAATCATCGAAAAAGCGGGGTATGAATTTGACCTTTTGGAAAAATACGGCAATCAGGAAGAACTTGTCAATGCCGTGACTGATGCTGATGCATTGATCATCAGGAGTGATAATGTGGACACTGATGTCATCAGCGCCGCTGGTAACCTGAAGATTGTTGTGAGGGCTGGGGCGGGATATGATAATATCGACCTGGAAGCAGCTTCAGCAAAGAGTGTTGTGGCCATGAATACACCCGGGCAGAATTCCAATGCAGTAGCCGAACTGGCCCTGGGTATGATGGTATATATGGCACGGAACCAGTTAAATGGAACCTCCGGCACGGAGCTCAGCGGGAAAACGCTGGGCATCCACGCATACGGCTATGTGGGGAAGCTGGTGGCAAAAATTGCCAAGGGATTTGGCATGGAGGTCTATGCTTTTGACCCATATATACCCAGGGAAGTGATTGAGGGGGATGGAGTGACCTGCCTGGATAGCGCAACAGCACTCTATGAGACATGCCAGTACATATCCCTGCATATCCCTGCCACCGCTGAGACCCGCGGATCCATCAACCATGATCTGCTCTCTGTCATGCCTGAGGGTGCTGTGCTGGTTAATACTGCCAGGAAAGAGGTGGTCGATGAGGCATCCCTGGAGAAGGTATTTGAAAAGCGCCAGGATTTCAGGTATGCCTCAGATATTGCACCGGATAATGCAGCACAGCTTGTAGATACATTTCCTGACAGGTGCTTCTTTACACCTAAAAAAATGGGCGCACAGACGGCTGAAGCGAATATTAACGCCGGGGTAGCAGCTGCCAGGCAGATTGTGGCGTTCCTGGAAGAGGGAGACAGAACATACCAGGTAAATAAATAAGAATTAGCATGGCCATACTAAAAGCATTCAGGGGATTCAGGCCGGGGAAGGAACTGGCTGCCAGGATAGCATCGCGCCCATACGATGTTTTGAATTCTGAAGAGGCCCGGATAGAAGTAGAGGGTAACCCTTATTCTTTCCTGCACGTGGTGAAGCCTGAGGTAGATCTGCAACCGGATACTGATCTATATTCAGATGTTGTATATCAAACGGGAAAGTCCAACCTCGATAAAATGATCTCAGAGGGTATACTTTTCCAGGATGAAGCAGCTTTCCTGTACGTATACGCCCAGACCATGGATGGCAAGACCCAGTATGGACTCCTGGGCTGTGCCAGCATAGAGGATTACCAGAATAATGTTATCAAGAAGCATGAACTGACCCGTCCGGATAAGGAGGAGGACAGGAAACAGCATGTGAGGGTCTCCAACTTTCATGCGGAACCAGTGTTTTTTGCCTATCCGGATCACACCGAAATAGATGCTATTGTAAGTGAGGTAGTGAAGCTGGCACCGGCATATGATTTTGTGGCCGATGATGGGATCGGACACCAGCTCTGGGTGATCCGGGAACCGGAGATGATAAGCAAGTTGGAAAGCTTATTTGCCACAGATATTCCTTTTACCTATGTGGCTGACGGTCATCACCGGACAGCTGCTGCTGCTGGAGTAGGCAGGGAAAGGGCCTGGGCCAATCCAGCCCATACGGGAGAGGAGGAATACAACTATTTCCTGGCTGTTCATTTTCCGGCAGATCAATTGACCATCATTGATTATAACCGGGTGGTAAAAGACCTGAACGGGATGGATGACGCAACATTTCTCAGCAAGCTTGAGAAATCTTTCATCATTCAAGAGAAGGGAAACGAGATACATAAACCAAAAGGTCTGCATAATTTCGGACTGTACCTCTCAGGCAACTGGTATTCCCTTACTGCAAAAGATGGAACCTACGATGACAGTGATCCCATTGGACAGCTCGATGTAACCGTGCTGTCAGAACATGTATTGGCTCCCTTGCTTGATATAACCGACCTCAGGAAATCCAAACGAATTGATTTTGTGGGGGGTATTAGGGGACTCAAAGAGCTGGAACGCAGAGTGGATTCCGGAGAGATGAAAGCGGCCTTCGCCCTTTACCCGGTGAGCATGGAACAATTAATGGAGATTGCCGATACCGATAATATCATGCCTCCTAAAACTACCTGGTTTGAGCCTAAACTAAGGAGTGGACTGGTGATCCATAAGCTGGAAGACTAACAAACTGATTCCATGAGCATATCGGAAAATATCAGGAAATTAAAAGCGGTAATACCCGATCATGTAGAAATAATTGCGGTCTCCAAAAGAAAACCCATAGTGGATATCATGCAGGCTTATGAAGCCGGGCACAGGATATTCGGAGAGAACCGGGTCCAGGAACTGATTGAAAAGCAACCCCTTCTTCCGGAGGATATCAACTGGCATATGATAGGCCATTTGCAAACCAATAAGGTAAAGTATATTGCCCGGTTCGTAGATATGATCCACAGTGTAGACAGCCTGAAATTGTTACTTGCCATAGATAGAGAAGCGGCTAAAAACGACCGTGTCATCCCTGTACTTCTGCAGGTCCATATTGCTGACGAAGAAAACAAGTTCGGATTCTCTGAAGATGAGTTGGACAGCCTGTTTGATTCACCGGAGTTCTCATTCATGAAAAATATAAGAATAGATGGCCTCATGGGTATGGCGACCTATACTGAGGATATGGAAAAGATCCGTTCGGAGTTCCGATGCCTCGGAGAAGTTTTTTCAAGGGTGAAAAATGCTTATTTTGCAGGATCAGATCATTTCAGGCATATCTCCATGGGTATGTCGGGGGATTATGAGATCGCCATTGAAGAAGGCAGTACGATGATAAGGGTCGGAACTGTTATCTTCGGAGCAAGGACTTATTAATCATTTAATACATCAATATGGCGGACCTTAGTACAGATTTTGCAGGACTAAAGCTGCGTAATCCGCTGATTGTCAGCAGTAGCGGATTGACTGATTCTGTAGAGAAAATCCAGAAACTGGAAAAAGCCGGAGCCGGTGCAGTCGTGTTAAAATCCCTCTTTGAAGAGCAGATATTGTTTGAGGCAGGACATTTGTCTGAATCCAGTGATTATCCGGAGGCCGATGATTACATACAGAATTATACACGCTCCAACTCTGTCGATAAGTACCTGGACCTGATCGAGCAGGCAAGTTCTGTTGTATCGATTCCTGTTATTGCCAGTATAAATTGTGTCTCATCATCAGAATGGATAGATTTTGCTTCGAAAATTGAAGAAGCTGGGGCCTCTGCGCTGGAGCTGAACGTCTATTTTCTCCCGGCCAGCAAGGATGCCAGTTCACAGGTTTATGAGAAGCTCTACCTCGACATTGTTGAAAAAGTAAAACGCCAGGTCAATATCCCCGTGATCATAAAACTTGGCATGCATTTTACACACCTGGTAAGCCTGGTGGATTTATTGTACCACCGGGGAGTGGATGGTGTTGTGTTATTCAACCGTTTCTACAGTCCTGATATCAATATCAGGGACATGAAGATGACATCATCCGAGGTATTCAGCTCTCCAGCTGACCTGCGGTTTTCCCTGCGCTGGGTGGCCATTGTTTCGGCCATGGTGGATACTGTTCATATTGCCGGTTCTACAGGTGTGCATGACGGGCAGGCCATAGTGAAGCAGATCCTGGCAGGGGCACAGGCCGTTCAGGTTTGTTCAGCCATCTATAAACATGGCCAGGAGATTATCGGTACCATGCTGGATGATTTAAACACCTGGATGGATCAAAAAGAATTTTCCGGTCTGGATGCTTTTCGCGGTAATATGAATTATAAGAATCTGCCCGAGCCACAGGTTTATGAAAGAAGCCAGTTCATGAAATATTTTTCTGGTCATCACTGATGATCAGGTCTGCAGGAGGTTGAGCAATTCCCGGGCCAGTGGTTTTTTATCCTTGCTGATATTGACCAGTCCATCTAGTAGATGATTCTGTTTTTCGACCATTTCCTGTTCATTAAGATGTTCAATGGATTGCTCTATTACGGTAAACGATTCAAGGGCAACCAGGTAATCTCCCTCAAGGAACAATTGAATAAAAAGATTCATGTACCTGCTATAATCCAGTCCGCTCTGCCAGATGGCTGAGAGCATCCCTGCGTGGGCTTTCTTCAGTCCGGGTTTCTTCAATCCTGCCACAACCAGCGGAATGACGCCGGGTTCCTTAGTGTCTGCTAGGAAGCTGATCAACTCTCTTTCAATAAGTTCATTTTTACACTGGCTCAGGAGCTTGAGAAGTTCCGGGATATAGGTAAGATTTCCGGCAGATCTGAGTTTATGAAGGGTTTTCAGGACAAGGTTATCATCTGCAGACTGCAGAAGTTTCAGTATTTCCGGATCTGGTTTTTTTTTCTGGGTCCCCTGGTTCATAAGATTCTTTTATTGCCTGATGGAGAGCTCCTCGAGCTTTTTTGCTGCCTTTTCTGACCCATACCGGGTCGCCCTTTCCCAGTCATCTATGGATCCCTCCCTGTCATTGGAAAGCCATTTGGCCATGCCCCTCTGGAACCATACTTCATGGTTTTTGGGATCCAGGTCGAGTGCCATTCCGAAATCATTCAGGGCATAAGGATAGGTGCTGGTTGCCAGGTATGTTTTTCCACGGGCTGCATAGAACCTGGGGTCATCTGTTTCCAGTTCGAGACAATGGTTAAAACTGGAGAGGGCTTTCAGGTACCTACCGGATTCAAAAAGGATATTGCCATGCATGTAATGAGCTTCTGCATTTTCCGGGTAATATGCGACATATTCCTGGATAACATCCACAGCCTGGTTGAAATCCCCGGCAGCAAGATTAGCCTCGCTCAATTCTCTCAGGATTTCAAGTTTCTCAGGTTGCAGTTGTACAGTCCGCTTCAGGTCAGGTATGGCATCTTTGAATTTATCCAGGGCAATATAAGATGCTGCCCTGCCGTAGAAACTTTCTGCATTCATCCGGGTAAGCTCAATGGCTTCTGAATATGCCTGGATGGAATTATTGTAATTACCCATTTCGTGGAAGACTG
>CAZXOJ010000170.1:0-5459 GCA_964642325.1 uncultured Bacteroides sp.
CATCTGCGATAGATCTATCTGCCATGGGTGATCCCTTTTCCAACTTAGTCCCTGTGCTTACCAGAGATTTTCCAGTTGATTTTTCTTCCCTGGTTAATGATGGGGCCTTTTCAGGGGTTTGGGCTAACATAGCAGGCGGAGAAGAAATTTCCTGATTGTCATTGGGGGTCTCCGGGGACTGAAATGTTTGTGTTGCATTGTAAACTTCAGGGCCCTTGGTAGTAAATACCTGAAGCAAGATAATCAAGGCTGCCACTGCTGCTGCGGCAGGCAGGATGATACGATATGGTAAAGGGATGAATCGTTTTTTAAGCCTCGCTTTTCCGGGATAGATAATACTTTCATCAGGCAGGAGCCGGGTTGACTGGTAGAGTATGTATGTGTGCTCCTTATCAGGATCATCCCCGACGATGCCCTGTAATATTTCCTCATCTTCGTCAGCAATATCACGCTCCATGCTGGATATGCAATACATATCAAAATCTTTCAGGATAGTTTCTTCCAAAAAATCGGATTCTGATTTTAAGAGCTTGGCTTTTCCTGAAAATTTTGTTTCATCCGGAGCAAGACACATCTTTTCTATATCGGCAAATTCCTCTTTTAAATCCGGATTGAACTCAAGAAAAGACATAAGGATGCCGACCTGCTTTTCATTTAATTTCCCGTCAAGGTAATCAACAAAATACTGCTCATAATTTTGCCTGCTGATCTCCATATCTGCCTAAATTACTGCCTTAAGACTTCCTATATATTCCTTTAAGAAAACCCGTCCCCGGTAAATATAAACCTTGACCTGGGATTCACTCAGGCCGGAGATCTCGCCAATCTCCTGGTACGAATATCCTTCATAGTCCCTCAACAGAATGACTGTTCGCTGTACATCTGGAAGTTTATCCAGGGCAGCATGAAGGATCTCCTGAAGGTCACTGTATTGCTCCTCATGAGAATAACGCTCCGGCTTTACCTGGTTAAAATCTTCTATTCTTTTATCTTTCCTGATCCCATCGATCATTGTATGGTAAGCCGTGGAAAATAAGTATGATTTTGATTTCTCAAAAGCTACCTCAGCTACCTTTCTCCATAATTTTTCGAAACTGTCCTGTACAATATCACTCGCCTTATCATGATCCTTGATGTTTTTCAGGATAAAGCGATACAATCCGTCAGAGTGTTTTTCAACGCAATGATTGTATTCTGTGACAGTCATTCTTTGTTATTATCTTTTATAGGACGATTGAATATCTCTAAAAGTTACTTACGGAATACCAATAATTCCATTTTTATTATTTGCTGAATTTCAGGAAAATATGAATGAAATACCAAAATTTAACAAAAAAAATACATAAAAACCTTGACATGGCATGCCTGAATTATTATCTTTGACCAAACGTTCAGTCAAAAACTGCCAGACATGGCGGTTATTTTTTGTTTACTTTTTGACTGAACGTTCAACCAAAATATTGCATATGTCCCCCAGAACAGAACAACAATTCGAAGAGATCCGGGAGGTTCGCAAAAGGGAAATCATGGATGCGGCACTTGAACTCTTTGCAACTGAAGGTTTTGATGTGACTTCCATAAGCAAAATTGCTGCGCGGGCAGGCATATCCAAAGGACTGCTGTACAATTATTTCAAAGGCAAGGAGGACCTCATCAAAACCATTATCTTCGATGGATTGGATAGCATTACCCGCCTTATGGATCCCGATCATGACGGAGTGCTGACAAGAGAGGAATTACGGTATTTCATTGAAGAATTTTTCGATGCACTGGAAACGAATCCACATTTCTGGCGTTTGTATTTCAACCTTTTCTTTCAACCACATGTGCTGAAGCTGGTTGAAAAAAGATTTGCACTGATGGTCCATACCTACCTTAAAATGCTGGAGGATTATTTCCGTTCTGTCGGGGTTGAGGACCCAGAGACCGAAGCGATCATGCTCGGGGCCGTCCTGGATGGCATAGGCTTCCACTTCATGGCAAATACGGCCAGTTTCCCATTGGATAAAATAAAAAACAGATTGATAAAACTTTATGCTTAAACCATATATGCACATGAAACGATTCACAAGTATATTAACACTTTTACTGCTTGCCTTGATAGTCCCTCTAGTATCGGTACATGCCCAGGACGCCAGGGAGATCATCAAGAAAGCAGATGAGAAGATGCAGGGGGAAGAAACCTCTCAAAGTATTATGACCATGACCATCGTAAGGCCAACCTGGCAAAGGGAAATTACATTTAAAAACTGGACCAAGGGAAGGGAAAATTCACTTGTCCTGGTAACCGCACCTGCCAAAGAAAAAGGCCAGACCTTCCTGAAAAGAAACATTGAGATGTGGAACTGGAATCCCACCATAAACCGGCTGATAAAGCTTCCACCGTCAATGATGTCACAGGGATGGATGGGATCTGATTTCTCCAATGATGACCTTTTAAAGGAATCTTCCATCGTGGTTGATTATACACATAATATTATCGGAGAAGAGGAAATAGAAGGATGGGATTGCTATAAAATTGAATTGATCCCGCTTGAAGATGCAGCGGTGGTTTGGGGAAAGATTTTCAAATGGATCTCAAAGGAGGAATTCCTCCAGATGAAGAGTGAATTCTTTGATGAGGATGATTACCTGATAAAAACGGAACTGGGATATGATATAAAAACCATGGGTGGAAGGCTTATCCCATCCAAATTTGAATTGATCCCGGAAGAAGATGAGGGACATAAGACAATGGTGGTAATGGATGAGATTCTATTCAACGAGCCGATACCGGACAGCTTTTTTTCACAACAAAATATGAAACGGGTTCGATAATTCAAAAGACCCTGAAAAACAAAAATTATGAAGGATTATTTAAAACTGGCCTGGAGAAATATCTGGCGCAATAAAAGGAGAACCCTGATTACCATCGCCTCGGTTTTCTTTGCTATGTGGCTTTCCCTGATCATGCGTTCCATGCAGGTAGGCAGTTATGGCCATATGGCGGATGGAATTGTGGAGGCCTTTACCGGGTTCATGCAGGTTCACAAGGACGGCTTCTGGAATGACCAAACCCTTGATAACACATTTCCCTACGAGGCAGACATGGTAAGAGATATTGAATCGGATGATAATGTTAAAGCAGTCATCCCCAGGCTGGAATCATTTGCCCTTGCTTCTACAGGTGAATTAACAAAGGGGATATTTGTAGTTGGTATTGATCCCATCAAAGAACTTGATCTAACGCATCCCGACAGAAAGATAAAAGAAGGAAGATATTTTAACCAAAGTTCTACTGGCGTCCTGGTATCCGGCCGACTGGCTGAATTCCTCAACCTTGAACTGAACGATACCCTCACCCTGTTGAGTACAGGATATCATGGAGCCAGTGCTGCAGGCATATACCCCGTGGAAGGTATTGTTGATATGCCAAACCCTGAACTGGATCGGCGCCTGGTATTTATGCCCCTTCCAGTAGCACAGGAATTTTATGGCGCAGACAATATGCTGACTTCCCTGGTGATCAATGTGCATGATTCTGATGACCTGAAAAATACCAAAAAGAACATACAGGAACTGATTGAGAGCGGCTTTTATGAGATCATGGATTGGAAGGAAATGAATCCCGAGTTGGTCCAACAAATCCAAAGCGACCAGGCCGGGGGTTATATTATGCTTGGTGTATTATATATGATCGTAGGATTTGGTGTACTTGGAACACTCATTATGATGACAACCGAGAGAAGAAGGGAATTTGGTGTAATGGTCGCCGTTGGTATGCAAAAGAAAAAACTAGGATTGATACTTTTGATTGAAATGCTGATGATGGGACTCGTGGGGGCAGCGAGCGGTATCATAGGGAGCCTTCCGGTAATAGGCTACCTGGTCCATAATCCAATTCGTTTTACAGGTGAATATGCAGAGATTTTTGAATCCTATGGGTTTGAACCCATCATGCCTGCCAGGTTTGAAGGTTTCTACTTTGCAGGTCAAACAGCCATTGTAATGATCATTTTCATACTGGCCATTATACCACCCATTTATTCTGTACTCAGGCTGAAAGAAATTAAAGCATTGCGTTCTTAAATAAAAAAAAACAAGAAAAACATGATCTGGTCAATATCCTGGAAAAATGTATGGCGTAACAAGATCCGCTCACTGGTGGTGATTGTTGCGTTTACCTTCGGCATCTTTGGCGGTGTTTACATGGTGGCAGTATTTACTGGCATGATTGATTCACGCGTGAAAATGGCTATTGGTAATGAAGCATCTCATATCCAGGTCCACCATCCCCGGTACCTGGATAATAACGAACCGAAATACACCATTGATGATTATCAAAAATATGTGGATCAAATTGAAAAAATCCCCGAAGTCACAGGGGTTAGTCCCCGGATAAAAATCCTCGGTATGGCCAGCACTTCAGGGAATGCCTCCGGTGTCATGATCAATGGGATTGATGTTGAAAAGGAAAAGCAGGTTAGCGGCATTGATGAATCACTGGTAAACGGAGGAGGATCTTTTTTCGACGAGGATGGAAGAAAACCCATTGTCATTGGTGAAAAACTGGCAAAAACACTCAAACTCACTTATTATAAAATGACCGGGGAGGACAAAGAAAAGCTGGCCGAAAAAAAGAATATGAGAACGGCCTTCCCCCTGCTCGATTCACTCATAGACAAACAATTCCGGACTGAGGCTGATCTGGATAAAGCCCTGGTAGATTTACTGGGCAAATCAGATGCCGGGAAATTTGCATTTCATATAAAATCCGCCGCCATTAAATACAGGTTGAAAAGAAAGATCGTATTAAGCTTTCAATCCCTTGATGGCCATATATCGTATGATGCATTTCGTGTGGTGGGTGTATATAAAACAGGGAATTCTGCCTTTGATGGACTCAATCTCTTTGTCCGGAACTCAGATATCGCTCCGGTCGCCAATTTAGCTACAGGCCAGGTCAACCAGCTTGCCATCCTGCTTAGCTCCGTAGAACATGATGACCTGGTGGCAGCGCAGGTAAAGGAGATCATGCCGGGCATGGACGTACAGACCTGGGATGAGATCATGCCGGAAGCCGGTATGTATGCATCGGCCATGGATTTTTACCTGTTTATTTTTATGGTCATCATCATGCTGGCCCTCGGTTTTGGCATTGTCAATACAATGCTGATGACAGTGCTTGAAAGAATCAAGGAACTGGGCATGTTAATGGCCATTGGCATGAATAAGAAAAGGGTCTTTTCTATGATCATGCTGGAAACCGTATTCCTGGGATTGACCGGAGCAGCCCTGGGCATGGCCATTAGTTATGGACTGATATGGTATACCGGGAAAACGGGATTGGACCTTACCTCTTTATACCAGGAAGGATTCGAAGCCCTGGGATTCAGTCCCATGATATACCCGACAATCAGTTGGGGATCTTTCTTCCAGCTGATCCTGCTGGTGGTCCTTACCGGGGTGCTTGCCTCCAT
>CAZXOJ010000170.1:5559-9261 GCA_964642325.1 uncultured Bacteroides sp.
ATGCTGGGCGGATTGGATAATCCCACAACTGGTAAGATCACCATTGGCGGAATAGATATAAGCTCATTAAAATCATCTGAATTGATCAATTTTCGCTTATCAAATATCGGATTTGTTTTCCAGTCTTATAACCTGATCCCTGTGCTGACTGCCAAGGAAAATGTTGAATTCATTATGCACCTGCAGGGAAAACCGAAAACAGAAAGAGATGCCCGGACGAAAGAATTGTTGGAGTCCGTGGGATTAGGTGACCGGCTTGATAGCCGGCCTTCGAAATTATCAGGGGGACAACAACAGCGGGTGGCTGTGGCACGCGCCCTGGCTTCCAAACCCAAATTTGTGCTGGCTGACGAACCTACTGCAAACCTGGATACTGAGGCGACGGAGAACCTGCTGGACATCATGGAAAGGCTGAATCAAGAAGAAAACATCACATTCATTTTCGCCACCCATGATGCACGGGTGATGAAAAAGGCAAGGCGGGTGATCACCATCGAAGACGGCAAAGTCCTTTCAGATGTAGTAAAATAAACATCCGGTGAACAAGGGTGGATTGTTTATATTATTGTTGATTTTTTCGGTTTCAGCCAGGGGCCAGGAAAAGTTCAGTTCTTTTGAATTCAAGGGATACCTGTCCAACATGCAGTCTGCCATGTTTGAAGATCCCAGTAAGGACTGGATCATAGATGGTCTTTTTCATAACCGATTGAATTTCTACTGGTACGGAGGTGAACATTTCAATGCCAGCATTCAGTTCAGGAACCGGTTTATGTACGGTGAAACCCTGAAGCTCGTCCCTGGATACATAGATAATATAGCAAAAGAAGATGGCCTTTTTGACCTGTCTTTCAACCTGCTCAGTGGGGAATCTTACGTGTTGAACTCAGCCATTGACCGCATATGGTTTCAATACACTACAGAAGGGTTCTCGGCCACTGTTGGAAGGCAGAGGATTAATTGGGGACAAACATTTGTCTGGAATGTAAATGATGTGTTCAATACTTATTCCTATTTCGACTTTGATTACGAGGAACGCCCTGGCTCAGATGCGGTCCGACTGCAATTCTATCCCAATTATACCTCCACCATTGAAACCGCAGTTAAAATAGACAGTGCACACAGGATCACGGCAGCAGCCATGTACCGGTTTAATGTATTCTCATATGACATCCAATTATTAGCTGGGATACTTAGTGAAGAAGATTACCTTGGGGGTATTGGCTGGTCCGGGAATATTGGCGGGGCGGGTTTCAGGGGAGAAGCCACATATTTTCACCCAAAACGAAATTTCAGCGATACCTCGGGCATGTTTATGGGTTCTGTCGGCCTTGACTACACCTTTCCTAATACCTTGATGCTCCAGGGTGAATACCTCTATTC
Organism: uncultured Bacteroides sp.; assembly: GCA_964642325.1. Taxonomy (GTDB): domain Bacteria; phylum Bacteroidota; class Bacteroidia; order Bacteroidales; family SM23-62; genus SM23-62. The sequence continues at coordinate 6,940 of CAZXOJ010000170.1, forward strand.
CAGCAATCCTTATACTTCATCATTCGGATTTATTGATTATTATGGCGGGCCACTTACAGTAAAACAGCTTGCCTTCACAGAACATACCTTTTTTGCCTCCGGATCCTACCAGATCACTCCCCTCTTCTTTGCTTCCCTGTCTGGCATGTACTTTCCTAAAATGAAAGGATATTATATCGGTCCCAACCTTTCCTATAATATACTATCCAATCTGGACCTGGCATTCTTCCTCCAATATTTTAACGTTGCGCAGGAAAGTATCGTAACCGGGAATAAATCCCGACAAAGCATCACCCTGTGGTTCCTCCGCCTCAAATGGAGTTTTTAAAATTGGAATTGACAGCCCGATTTTAAACCTTTACTCCATTATTAATCAAAAAACCTACCTGCAATGAAGAAAGTTTTTATGCTTGCGCTCGTGTTTTTCAGCCTGGCTTCTGTAACTTTAAAGGCCACCAATCCGTCCGAAACCATGTTTGACACCCAGAAAGAAATGAAGGAGGAAAAAGCTGCAAACCACCTGCTGATCGTATGGACCAGTGGTGATCCTGAAGTTGCCCACAAGATGGTGTTTATGTATGCCTTTAATGCACAGAAAAACGGGTGGTGGGACCAGGTAACCCTGCTTATATGGGGACCGTCATCCAAACTAAGCAGTGAAGATAAGGACATCCAGGCCTCCCTTAAAAAAATGAAAGACGAGGGAGTCGAATTGCTGGCCTGTAAGGGATGTGCCGACCAGTATGGGGTCTCATCCAAACTGGAGGAACTGGGAATTGAAGTCAAATATACAGGGACCTACCTGACTGATTTTATTAAATCCGGGAAGAAGGTCATTACCTTCTGATCTCCTGTATAGGGCCTGCGAAAGAATAATTGCGGAAATTCTCATCTTAATTGTACCGACATGTTTCAGATCTTGTCCAATTACCTGCTTTCCGCTTTCCGGAATATTATAAAAAACAAGGCTTTTTCCATTCTTAATCTGTTTGGATTATCAGTCGGTATTGCAGCCTGCCTTTTGCTTTTGCAGTACGTATTCTACGAACATAGCTTTGACAAATTTCATAAAGACAGCGAAAACATATACCGTGTCAGGTATGATGCTTACCGGAACGGGGAGTTGATGTTCGCATGTGCCGCCGCAGTACCAGCAGTGGGACCTGCTATGAAAAATAATTTTCCGGAGGTGCTGGAATATTCCTGGGCATTTCCTGATGGTGGTATTATAACCACAGGAGAAAACATTTCTTTCCGAGAGCGGAAATTACAGGTAGCCACTCCATCCTTTCTGAAAATGTTTGATTGGGGACTTATACAGGGTGATACTTCGGCCCTTACAAAGCCATATACAGCTGTCATCACCGAATCAACAGCAAAGAAGTTTTTCGGTGAAGATGATCCCATCGGAAAAGAAATCATTTTTTGGGGAGAACATTCATGCGAGGTCAGGGGGGTAATACGGAATGTTCCGGCTAATTCCCATATTAAATTTACCGTACTTGTTTCAGCAGAAACCCTGCATCAGCTTTCAGACAATCAGAGCAGGACAGCCTGGGGATGGTATGATTTCAATACCTACATCCTCCTGGAAGAAGGAACTGATCCCCTGGCTTTTCAGCAAAAATTTGCCGAATGGCTTGCTGAAGAAAAAAAAGAAGAATGGGAAGAATACAGCGGCAGACAGGAATTTATTCTCCAGCCCATTGAGAATATCCATCTTCATTCTGACCTGTTGCAGGAATCAGAGCCTGATGAAAATGGTGATGCAGATGCTGTTTTCATGCTTTCATTGATTGCTCTTTTCGTCCTGATCATTGCCTGGGTCAATTACATTAACCTTAGCAGTAGCCGGGCATTGGACAGGGCCAGGGAAGTTGGCATACGGAAAGTAGTTGGAGCCCACCGCCGTCAATTGATCCGTCAATTCCTCAGCGAGGCTTTGTTAATGAACTTGCTGGCAGCAGGTATTTCCATTCTTCTTGTGGCACTGATCCTCCCTTATTTCAACCAGTTGACCGGAAGGAACCTGTCTATGTCCCTCTTTAGTGAACCGTTTTTCTGGGCCGGACTGAGTATCTTATTCCTTGCCGGGGCCTTGCTGTCGGGTATATACCCGGCATTTGTTCTTTCTTCATTCAAAGCTGTTGAAGTTGTAAAGGGGAAATTCAGTACTTCGGGCCATGGGTATATACTCAGGAAGATCCTTGTCGTTTTTCAATTCACAGCTTCGATAGCCTTTATTGCTGGAACCATTCTGATCTATTCCCAGTTGAGGTATATGCGGAACCAGGATCTCGGTGTCAATATTGACCAGACCCT
>CAZXOJ010000171.1:0-9208 GCA_964642325.1 uncultured Bacteroides sp.
CTGGCCATGCCATATGCCATACTCACCGGATCCCTGCCAGGGAATAAGATGGGAACTTACATGGGAATCTTTAACTTTTTTATCGTGATCCCACAGATCATGGCCGCAAGTATCCTTGGATTGATGGTTAAGCATCTTTTCGGGGGACAAGCGATTTTCGCCCTGGTTGCCGGCGGGATTTCCATGCTTATTGCATCGGTTCTTATCCTGTTCGTTAAGGATGTTGATGAAGAAAAATAAGCAACTGAAACAAGGACTAAATCTCTCTTTTTATGGATCCATCATATCAGTTACATGATTGGAAGATTGTTGAAGAGGAATTCAACCCGGAAAACAACCGGGACGCCGAATCTGTATTTTCAATCGGGAATGGGAAACTTGGACAACGTGCCAACTTTGAAGAAAGTTATTCAGGGGACAGCCTGCAGGGTTCCTATGTCGCCGGGGTGTACTACCCCGATAAAACCCGTGTGGGATGGTGGAAAATCGGCTATCCGGAATATTTTGCCAAAGTACTGAATGCTGCAAACTGGATAGGCATAAACATCAGGATAAATGAACAGGTACTCGATTTGGCAAAGTGCAGGGTAATCTCCTTTCACCGGGAGTTGGATATGCAAGGCGGACTGCTGATTCGAAATTTCGTAGCAGAAATGCCGGATGGTGAACAGGTTGAGGTAAAAGCCAGGCGTTTTCTCAGCATGGTCCGCACCCACACAGGCGCCATCCATTATTCCATCAAGGCTCTCAATTTTCAAGGGAAGATACAAACAAGTCCATATTTAGACCTCGATGTAAAGAATGAGGATGCAAATTATGATGAAAAGTTCTGGGATGAGGTATACCAGGATGCAAAACCCGGGGAGGCCTGTATTACAGGGAAGACGAAAAAACTGGATTTTCATGTTTGTACCGGTATGAAATATGTGCTGTTAAAAAACGGAAAATTATGCAGCAATAACGTCCGGGTTGTTGAAGAAGCCAAGTTTGTGGGCAATGAATGCAATTGCTTACTTAATCAGGGCGAGACGCTGGAAATAATTAAATATGGGGTGAACCTGTCGTCTCTTGATTTTCCCACGGAGAAACTTCCGGAACAGGTCCGGATTTATCTCAATGAGGCCCTTGAAACCGGATTTGAGAATTTACTTGAGGAACACAAGTCTGCCTGGGAGGCGAAATGGAATGAAAGCGATATCCACATTGAGGGAGATACCGCCGCCCAGCAGGGAATTAGATTTAACATTTTCCATCTGAACCAGACCTACAACGGGGAAGATGAAAGACTGAATATTGGTCCAAAAGGATTCACCGGTGAAAAATATGGCGGAAGCACCTATTGGGATACAGAAGCCTACGCCCTTCCATTTTATCTTTCAACGGCACATCCACAGGTTGCCAAGAACCTGCTTCTATATCGCTATAAGCACCTTGAAAAAGCCATTGAAAATGCCGGGAAACTCGGATTCAAGGATGGAGCGGCTTTGTATCCTATGGTGACAATGAATGGTGAGGAATGCCATAATGAATGGGAGATAACCTTCGAGGAGATTCACCGGAACGGCGCGATGGCTTACGCCATATTTAATTACATTCGTCATACAGGGGATGAGAGTTATCTTGCAGATTTTGGGCTGGAAGTATTGGTCGGGATTTCACGATTCTGGTCACAGCGCGTTAATTATTCTCCCAGGCTTAAAAAATACGTTATGCTCGGTGTCACGGGACCGAACGAATACGAAAACAATGTCAATAACAACTGGTATACCAATACAATTGCCACCTGGACCCTGGAATACACGCTGGCCTCTTTGGAAAATGTAAAGCATCAATCTCCAGAAACCTATGAAAAGCTGCTGAAACAGGTCCATTTAGACGAAAATGCCGAGCTCAAGCAGTGGAAGCATATCATTGAGAAAATGTATTATCCGGTATCTGAAGAACTTGGGGTTTTCCTGCAGCAGGACGGATTCCTGGACAAGGATCCTTTGGGAGTCGATGATCTGGACCCGGATGAACGACCGATAAACCAGCACTGGTCGTGGGACAGGATCCTGCGTTCACGTTTCATTAAGCAGGCAGATGTACTTCAGGGACTGTATTTCCTTGAAGACAGGTACGATGTGGATACCATCCGGAGGAACTTTCAGTATTATGAGCAGTGGAACCTACATGAATCCTCCCTGTCTCCCTGTGTCCATTCCATCCTGGCATCCAGGATTGGTGACATCGATAAGGCTTATGAGCTCTATCTGCGGACAGCCCGACTGGATCTGGATGATTATAATAAGGAGGTGGCAGAGGGACTCCATATTACAAGCATGGCCGGTACCTGGCTGGCTTTTGTCGAGGGATTCGGCGGAATGAGAATCCACAACGGGGTGGTCCATTTTACTCCCCTCATGCCGAAGCTGTGGGAATCTTATTCCTTCCATGTGCGCTTCCGTGGAAACCTTATAAATGTTAGGGTTGACCGGGTCAGCGTTGAGATAAATAATCAATCAGAAAAAGAACTGAATGTCGGAGTCTATGGAAAGGAATATATTTTAGAACCCTGGAATAACATTGTTGTAAACAGATAAATCAAATTTTATAGCTATGGAAAAAGTTTACATCCTCGGAGGCATTGTCATACTGGCAGCCAGCCTTATTTTTCTTGGATGCAGGAAGGCTAAACCTTCAGAAAAACTCAAGCAACCATCCTTTATCAGTTCTGTAGTCCATCCTGAATGGTCCAGAAATGCAGTGGTATATGAAGTTAACATCAGGCAATATACCGAAGAGGGTACCTTTGAAGCATTTTCAAAACACCTGCCAAGGCTGCAAAAACTTGGTGTTGATGTACTCTGGCTGATGCCTCTGCATCCCATTGGAATCATGAACCGCAAGGAACCATTGGGAAGCTATTATTCGGTAATGAACTATTTAGAGGTAAATCCCGAACATGGAACCCTGAAGGATTTTCAAAACCTTGTAAGCAAGGCCCATGAGTTAGGGTTCTATGTGATTCTTGACTGGGTTCCCAACCATACGGCCTGGGACAATCCATGGGCATTGAACCATCCGGATTGGTATGTAAAAAATGAGGAAGGATCATTTATTCCCCCGATCGGGACAGACTGGACCGATGTGATACAGTTGGACTGGTCCAACCAGGAGATGCAGGATGCAATGCTGGATGCGCTTACCTTCTGGGTTGAGATGGGAGTGGATGGATACCGGGTTGACCATCCTCACAAGACTCCCCCGGAATTCTGGGAACGGGCGCGAACCGAGTTGGATGCCATTCGTCCTGTGCTGATGCTAGCAGAAAATGAAGAACAAACCGAATTCATGGAAAAAGGGTTTGATATGAATTACGCATGGGAACTTCACCATTTAATGAATGAAGTGGCACAGGGCAAAAAGAATGTAAAACACCTCCGCAGGTATTTCAGTAAAGAGGACTCCATCTATCCGCAGCATGTCTACAGGATGAGGTTTCTTACCAACCATGATGAAAATTCGTGGCAGGGTACCATTGAAGAAAGAATGGGAGAGGCCCATGAAGTGATGGCTGTGTTTATGTTCACGCTGCCGGGAGTTCCCCTTCTTTACAGTGGACAGGAGGCCTGTCTGAAAAAGCGCCTTGAATTTTTCACCCATGACCCCATCGAATGGAAGGAATGCGACAAGACGGGGTTTTATGAAGATCTTATCCGGATCAAAAGGGAAAATGCTGCTTTGTGGAATGGTAAGTTCGGAGGACCTATGAAGGAAATAAAAACATCCTGGCCTAAAAGCGTACTTGCCTATTCAAGGGAAAAGGAAGGGAATACAGTGATCTCTGTCTTGAATCTGAGTAACAATTCTGTCAGGATCAAGCCGGATCTTTCAAATCTTGCGGGAGATTATATGGATCCCCTGAACGGGCAAAAAATTAAACTGCCCCTTGCTGATTCCTTGAAACTTGAGGCCTGGGATTATCTGGTACTTATAAAATAGACAGGATCTTCAGGAACGTTGATTATAAACGAAATACACTTTGATTAATGATCAGGGCAGTGCTGTTTGACATGGATGGAGTGCTGGTGGATTCAGAGGAATTTTCCCGGCAGGCGGCTGTTTTGATGTTTAAGGAAAAAGGGCACCGGGTTCAGCCGGAAGATTTTATTCCCTTTGCAGGAACCAGCGCTCACCAGTCTCTGGGAGGGGTGGCCAAAAAATATGGAATTCCATTTTATTTTGAAAAAGACAAGACAAGGACCTACCTGATTTATGAGCAAATCTGTGCTGGTAAAATTACTGCCCTACCCGGTGTATTCGAAACGATAGATATATGCCAATCTCGCAAACTGAAAACCGCCCTTGCAACAAGTGCCGATGAGTGTAAGATGCTCGTCAACCTGAAGGAGATCGGATTGCCATTGGATACATTCGATGTTACTGTTTTCGCTGAAATGGTAAAAAACGCAAAACCGGATCCTGAAATATACCTGACCGCCTCCGAAATGCTGGGGATACAAGCCTCAGAATGCCTGGTGATCGAAGATGCTCCGAGCGGGCTGCAGGCAGCAAACGCAGCTGGAATGAAGTCACTGGCAATCAGTACCACGTTTCCGCCTGAGAAACTGGAACTGGCGAATTGGATTATTCCGGATTTATCATATTTCAGGGAAGAATTCCTAGATAGGTAGGAATTCAGCAGGCGCTGTTCCTGGTTTTGTGGATTTAACGAACTTAAGTTACTAAAATTCAATTTTGAGGTAATGAAAAAATACATTGTTTATCTTTTACTGTTAATTACCCTGGGATGTAATAATCATCAACCATCTGATTGGGATTTTCAACCCTTTTACAAACCAGGCGAAAACCCGATCCTTCAAGCTGATTCAACCTTCACCTTTGTTTGCCCGGTAAAAAATGAAACGGTACAATGGCAGAAAGCCGATGTCTTCAACCCGGCTGCCATTGTAAAGGACGGAAAGGTATATTTACTGTATCGCAGTGAAGATAACCCGGAAGCTATGCTTGGGGGACGAACATCCAGAATAGGTCTGGCTCATAGCGAAGATGGCATCCATTTTACAAAATACCCTACGCCTATTTTATATCCCGATAGTAGTGATTTCATTCAATACGATTATCCCGGGGGTTGTGAAGACCCCAGGATTGTTGAAACACAGGATGGTTTATATGTACTCACCTATACCTCGTGGAACTATAAGATTGCCAGGTTGAGCATTGCCTTTTCAAAAGACATGATGCACTGGGAGAAGCAAGGACCTGCATTTGCCAGGGCTTACGACGGGAAATTCCTTGATTTTTGGTCGAAGTCCGGTTCCATTATCACAAAAATGGATAAAAACCGGCAGGTTGTTGCAAAAATTGATGAAAAATACTGGATGTACTGGGGTGAGAGTTTTATTAATCTTGCATGGTCTGAGAACTTGAAAGACTGGTATCCATTATTGAACGAAAATGGAGGACTGAAAGCTATCGTTAAGCCCCGGCGTGAAAAATTTGACAGCCACCTTACAGAATGCGGGCCTCCTGCCCTTATTATTGATGGAGGTATTGTCCTGTTCTATAATGGCAAGAACTCCGAGGCCGAGGATCACGATCCTGATTTGCCAAAGGGAACTTATTCAGTAGGCATGGTAGTTTTTGAAAAAAACAATCCTGAAGAGGTTATTTATCGCTCCGACACATATCTGTTGAAACCGACACTTCCGCATGAGATATCCGGCCAGTATAAATCAGGAACGACATTTGCAGAAGGCCTTGTCTATTTCAAGTCGAAATGGTTCCTTTATTATGGAACGGCAGATTCATATGTCGGGGTAGCAATTTCCGAACCAGATTAATATTCAATTATGCCCAATGCCTGGGAGATCACTTCAGTACCGGACTACCTGAAGATCTCCGTCGTTTATTGCGGCCACTAATAATTGTTTCCCCATAACTTCGATTGGGAATATCTTTCTGGCATCGCCATCAATCCTGAGACCACTTTCCAGGGGCATCAATGCAATATATCCATGATCTGCTTCTCCCAATAAACACCAGCCATAACTGGCATCATAACGGCCTACGGAAGGTCTTACAGAATAATTATTGCCGACCAGTATAAGGTCACGCCGGCCATCAAGGTTAAAATCTTCTACAGCAATATCTCTTACCGGGGAAAACTGGGCCATTCTGGGAAGTTTATTGATGGTAAAGGTCCCGTCCCCATTGTTTAAAAATATACAACTTTCAAAAAGCACTGCACTTTTCAGAATGGACTGATCCAGCTTTTCTTTGCTGAAGATCTCCCACACCATCTTCCCTCCAAAATCCGAATAACTGGGATACTTCTTTTTCAGACCCATTATCTGACTGTCCAGCTCATCCAATGAAGCCACAGGGTAACTTGCACCCTTATGATAAGCACAGATCACCTGGTCAAGAGAACCATTGTTATCAAAATCATTTACATACATTTCAACAGGTTCCTCTATGGAAGCCTTCAACAGTGAATTCAGTCCCAGATTCCCGCCTATCAAATCCAGATCCCCATCCAGATCAACATCGCTAACCTGTATGCAGTTCCACCATCCTGATGTTTCATCAAGACCAGCTTTGCCGGTTATGTCAGTAAAAAATCCCTCATCATTCCTGTACACCGTTACTTTCATCCATTCACCCACCAGCACCAGATCCAGGTCACCATCCTGTTCGTAATCCAGCCAGCTTGCATCGGTAACCATGCCTGCATTTTTCATCCCTTTCGTTCGATCCTCAGTTACATCCTTGAAATTGCCAGTCCCATCGTTTTCAAGAAGAAACTGCGCGGGTGACAATCCATAAGCCCCGGGCAGAGATCTCGAACCTACAAAAAGATCCAGATCGCCATCGCCATCATAGTCGGCCGGCCTTACACATGATCCATTATTAACCATGTCAGGCAATGACCCTTCTGCACACCTGCTAAATGCCCCTTTCCCATTATTGATGAGCAAAAGGTCGGCCAGCAAGTGATTTCCTATGGCCACACCGTTGCCTCCATGTACAACATAGAGATCGGAATCACCGTCACCATCTGCATCAAAGAAGGCCGCATCTACATCCTCTGTCAGACGGTCATTTATCAATAGAGGCACATGCACCTGGGCGAAAGTGCCATTATTTTGCTGCGAGAATAACATGGCTGCCTGCCCCGTTGCCCCGCCTATGAACAGATCCTCCAATCCGTTCATGTTTATATCACCAAGGGCCAGGGCCGGACCTTCGGCTGATAGATTATGAGGCACAAGGTATTCACGTGTCAGATCAACATAAGCATCTTCCTTATGTTTGAATTTAAGTCCCTCGATATCTACCCGGGAAAACAGTTTTACACGATCATTTACTCCAGGCTCTATTGGCGTTACTGGCAACCCTGACTTTTCCATTTCCAAGGTGATCACCTGGTCAGCTGCTACCTCATAAAACACTTGTTCCGACCGATCCGGCCAGCGTACAAAAAGGGAATCAATCTCAATGGCCGGTCCCAGACCAAAATGTAACACATTGGAAATGGACGACATAAATCCCCTTGTAGTAAATTGCTCGGCGATTAATTTCTGACCATTACAGAATAAGGTGATGCGGGTCCCGATGGCTCGTGTGTTCAAACCTTCACCTTTTAATACAACAGATAAAAAATGGTTGTCAAGCTGCGTTTCGGCATTATTCCTGAAGATAAAGGCCGGCTCATTTATATTGTTTACAACAAGATCCAGATCGCCGTCATTATCCAGGTCAGCGTAGGTGGAGCCATTGGAATAAGACCGGGTATCAAAACCCCATGGTCCGGCCATATTCGAAAATGTAAGATCACCATTGTTCTTATAAATATAATTAACATTGGGGTATAGTGGCATCTTCTCGTACAGTACTTTGTCAGAAACCTCGCTGATATCCTGAGAGGTAGGAGATCTGTTTCCGCCTGTTAAAAACTGGATATAATCCAGGTCATTGGCCCTGCGGTATATTCCATTGGTAATAAAAAGATCTTTCCAGCCGTCATTATCCACATCACAAATTAGCGGTGACCAGCTCCAGTCGGTAGCATAAATCCCGGCAAGCCTCCCTATTTCACTAAACATTCCCCCGCCCAGGTTCAGCTGGAGAGTATTTCGCACAAACTGGTTATAATAGCCAAAACTGCGCTTTATTTGAAAGAGTTCATAGTCATCCTCCCCGCCCGATCCTTTCAGGGTCTTTTGCTCATCCGGCAGCATATCCAGCACCAGCACATCCAGCAGGCCATCGTTGTTTATATCACCAACATCATTTCCCATTGAAGATCTGCTTGTATGTGCCAGCATTTCTGTCAACTGCTCTGAAAAAGTCCCATTGCCGTTGTTGATATATAAATAATCAACTTCATGGAAATCATTTGATATATAGATATCAGGATATCCATCATTGTTGATGTCGCAGATATTCACTCCCAGGCCATAACCAATCTGGCTGCTGTATATGCCTGATTGATGGGTAACATCTGTAAAAACATGTCCCGCTACTGTCTGATCATTCCTGTACAACCTGTCACCTGCGCGTGCATCCTGATCGTATCGCAGCTCTGTATTTCCGTAACTGCGGGATGTATGCACCGAATGGTTCAAGAGGTACATGTCAAGATCCCCGTCCAGATCGTAATCAAAAAAGGCTGCCTGGGTAGAGAATCCCTGAAAATCAATTCCGTATTCATGCCCTTTCTCAATAAATGTCAGGTCACCATTGTTGATGAATAGTTGGTTTTTTCCCTGGAGACCCTTGTAATTACAGACCTGGCAAACATAGATATCCAGAAAACCATCCCCATTCACGTCAGCCATCGTAACACCGGTCTTCCAGTCTCCCAGGCCTGCCACCTCTGATGCATCTGTTATGTCCTCAAATCTGAGATCCCCTTTGTTCAGGTATAGTTTATTGGATTGTTGACTTGAGGTAAAATACAGGTCTATCAGTCCATCGTTATTGATATCCCCGGCAGAAACCCCTGCACCATTATTGAAATACAAATATTCAATGATGTTAAACTGCTCATTCTCTGTTAGCTGGTTTATAAAACCAACATTGGTGGCGGAAGAGGACAGCAAGGATAACAGCGTTTCTCTTTCTTTATCCCTGTGCTGACAGGAAAAGGTCAATAAAAGTGCAAGCAAAATGAATGTTAAGTTTTTCATAAGTATCCTTC
>CAZXOJ010000172.1:0-9141 GCA_964642325.1 uncultured Bacteroides sp.
GCAAAAAAAGGAACATGATGACCACCTTCCCAGATGTCTGCTTTGATCCCCCTGAAAATATGGCTGGGATTATGCCCGTATGCTCTGACAGAACTGGTGGGGCCACCCATATTAGTGCCATCCCTGCCTGGTGAACCATTATCGCTGGTAAAGATCAGGAGGGTATTTTCTGCCAGTCCCGCTTCCTTCAGGGCCTTCATGACCTGTCCCACCGTCCAGTCCACCTCCTGTACAAAATCCCCATATGCTCCTGCCTCGCTTTTGCCCTGAAAATCAGCTGCCGGGGCAATGGGTGTGTGGGGTGCAGTAAGCGGGAAGTAAAGGAAGAATGGCTTGTCACCATCCCTTTTAAAAAGCCCCTCCCCTGCTCCGGCCTTAATGTATTCTACCACCTTCCGGGTCAGTGCAGGCATAACCTCTTCAAGTTTCCATCCGTCAACCATAATACCTGGATTACCATACATGCTGTCTGGTTTTTCCAGGGAAGGTATCCCCATGGTCCGGTTGTTTTCAATGAAACAATACGGAGGAAAATTCGGAACATCGTCACCAAAATAGTAGTCGAATCCCCTTGTGACTGGTCCGTTTTTAATTTCACCTGAGAAATCAATTGAATTGGCTATGCGTCCACGGACTTCCCTTTCCCACTTCCCGAATGGGATATCCTCATTCATTTCTGATCCATCCAGGGTAGACCAGTCCCAGCCAAGGTGCCATTTGCCGATGCAGGCTGTGGTGTATCCGTGCTGCTTTAGAAAACCGCCAACTGTCAGCCGGTCAGCTTCGATAAGCGGGCCATCCCAGGGCCAGAGAACAGAACTTTTCAGGGGGGTCCTCCAGCAATACCGCCCTGTAAGGATCCCATAACGGGTTGGTGTGCAGACAGCTGAACCAGAATGTGCATCCGTGAAAGTGATCCCTTCCTGTGCCAGAAGGTCAAGGTTGGGTGTGGATATTTTAGACTCAGGGTTCAATCCGCTTACATCCCCAAAGCCCATATCATCGGCGAGTATGTATACAATATTGGGATACTTCTCTTCATCACTGGTACATCCGGTAATTACCCACAGGCACAGTAACAGGGAAACGATGATCAGCTTTGTTGTAAATTTCATATGCTTTCAGGTTTTTGATAATACCTAACATAATCAATCTCATATTTCAGTGGCAGCAGGCTTGTATCCACGCCCTTCTGTCCACCCCAACTGCCACCATAGGCAAAATTTATCAGGAGATAATGCGATTTATCGAAGGGCCAGGTTTCATTATTGCCAGCCATGTCATTCTGAAATGAAAAATAGAGAGAATCATCAAAGAAAAAATCCATATGGTCTTCGAACCACTCAACAGCGTAAACATGAAAATCCGCCCAGGGATCTGAAGCTACGATAGTATTGCCTTTATTTGTCCCAAGCACATGGTTATAAGACTTCGTATGTATGTTTGCATGGATCTTATCAGGATCAAAACCTACATGTTCCATAATATCAATTTCTCCGCAGGCTGGCCATCCTAGCTCAGACTTGTTTGTTCCCAACATCCAGATGGCAGGCCAGGAACCCAGGGCTGAGGGTATTTTGGCACGCACCTCAATCCGGCCATACAAAAAATCAACTTTATTTAGTGTATTTATGGATGCGGAGGTAATGGAATCTTCCGTTTCAAGGATGGCCTGTATGGTGCAATACCCATTCTCAACCTTCGCATTCTCAAGCTTATCTGTATAATACTGTAATTCCCTATTTCTGACATATCCTGTTTCATAGCCCCAGAATGCTTCATTGGGCTTACCAATGTAATCAAACTCCTCAGACCAGGTAAGCTCCCAATCCTTGCCTTTGTCACATCCGGTCATGCTGAAAAGGAAAATCAGAAATGAGAAAAAATGAAGTATTCGGTACATGGTTTTATATTTTAATGTGATACTACTTAAACTTAATTGTCGTAATCTCATGATGGCCTACTCCCATATGCAGGTCATTTCTATTCAATTTAAGTGTTTCTTCTTCCTCCTCGATAAGGTTGGTTTTAAAGGCAGACTTAAAAGATTTCCATAAGCTCAGATCCATTTCAGCATCGCTATCATCAAAATTGTAGAGGCGGATTACCATAGCATCTTCGTTTTCAGCTTTTTTCATCGCTGTAACGATAATATTATCCTGGTCAACCTTTAAAAAACTCTGGCTTTCACTCAGGTTCGCCCTGGCATTTTGCTGAGGGTCAATAACGGCAAAAAGCTGTTCATTGCTCTCCCTGCCAAAATGAATCCCGTTTTTCCAGCCAGGTTGATGTGAGGTGATGGAAAATGAATAGTCATGATGCCCGGTTTGATGATAGTCATTGCCCTCCCCGTGACAACTCCGCCGGGATGCAAGTAATATGGGTTGAAGAATGGTATTTTTCAGGTCTTTATCCGTTGGATTTATATAATCCATTCCAACTACGCTGGAAGCTAGAGTGACGCCGAATCCATTTCCGGAGGCATTGATCCAGTTTTCTATTCCCCGGGGATGTAACTCGCTGCACTCAACCTGGTATCGCTCACCTGCCGCTCCAGGGATTTCATCTTTCCCAACTTCAACAACTCCATAAGGAACTTCATAAGCGACCTGGCTTTCCGTCATATTTAGTGGCAGCGCCAACCTGTATTCCCGAAACATTGTTCCATCCCAGTTTTTTAAGGCTACATCAAAATCGATTTTTTTAATATCATGATAAAAGGTGACATGCAGTTCGGCTACAGCATTCCGGATCGGTTGCCTGTATTTGAATGATGTGAATACCGGACCATCCTCCTCTACGGTCCAGACAGTATTATAATTGCCAGTTTTATCAAAGCCTTCCATCTCAGGCTGCTGGACAGCGTCAAATTCTCCCGCGCCATTCCCTTCAGATTTCATAGTAAATATTTCCCCGGCTTTAAAGAAATCCGAAGCTATCAATTCTTTGTTTAACTCTTTATCAATCAGGCTTGCAATTCCTCCATCTGAAAAAGCAGCTTTGTAGAATTTGTTCTCAAAAACATCCTGGAAGGCTTTGTTGACAGCCTGACTTTCTTCCTTGGAAAGCTCGATATAATAGGTGTCAAAACCAACTGAAGGAACATTTGAAGCGATAAAATTTATTTCTGCAGACTGAAGATATCCATCCTCACCTTTATGCACCTTTGTCAGCTGAGCGGGTATTTCTTTACCATCTTTCGTGTGGACCCGGATGGACCTGGCCTGTAGCGGATCAAAATTCACTATAGCATTTACCAGTCCACTCCTTTCCCAACTCAAACTGTTAAATACAATAACAGGTATCCCTTGCTGATCCTGTGTAGCCACTTTTGATGCCAGGGATTGCAATGAATTATCCAGCAGTTGTTTCGCTTTTTCATGTGCATCGGCAAAACGCAACAGGAAAATATCATCTGTGCTTCGGCCTCCTTTCCCACCCCAGCCATGGTCGGGATAAATCTTTGATTCCCAGGCCTTATTGAACATATCAATCGGATATTTTGAGTATGATCCACTTGCCAAAACATCTGCCATGGCAAACTTTTCTGCAGCCGGAAGCAGTATATCTGCTTTTCGGCTATGGTCCAGTGCCCAATGATGAGATGGCCCATGAATGTATATCCAAACATCAGGTCGCTCCCCCATTATTGAAGGGAGTTCTTTTGAGGACTTCCTGATCTGATTGAAGAATTTATCCAGGGTTGAATATTTTATCTCCGGCAACTTTACCCTTAATTGTTCTCCCTCATCGTTCTCCACGATTTCCAGCCTGTTCCACATTTCCTTGAAAGGATCAAGGTTTTCGACCGGTTTCGGATCCCAGATAAATTCGAAATTCAATACGGCTGGCATCACCGTGTGTTCACCGGAAACATCATTATATCCATCTGACCAATATAAAGCCTGCTCTGCGAGGGACTTTACCGCCGCTTCATCTTCTTTTGCGAGGATATTGTAGAAATCGATATAGTGGCCGGGAGTATAGGTAGTCACTTTAGAACCATCCGGGCTGTACCAGTCAAATACCCCTCTTCCATGACGGCTGACAAACATGTTGGTTATGCCTGCCTTTGCCATAAGCTGCGGCATCTGAAGACTCCTGCCAGGCACATCTGAGTTGTAGTATGAGGTGGCATTGTAACCATCAAACTCCTGCTTCAGCCATAACTTGCCCAGATAAAACTGGCGGGCCAGCGATTCGGCAAAGTACATTTCCTCATAAGGCTGGGTATATGTACCGCCAATCAACATTCTTCCTTCTTTCAAGCGTTTTACAATCTCCCCTTTCTTATCAGGGTGCCGACCAATATATTCCTGGATAACTGAAGCCTGTTCAATATCCATTTCGAACTCATCCTCATCCTGCAAACGTTGTAGAAAAGGACTTATCCACTGTGTATCACGCATGATAACACAGTTCTCAATTTCATCGATCCAACCCAGGTCCTGATGTGTTGTGAGTGAGAGTAAAATATCACCCTCCGCCAGGGCAGATTCAGATACTTTCTTCAACACCTCATAGGTTTCATTGCTAACCCTCAGTGCTTCCTGGCTTTTCGCAGAAGTGCCGGCGACAAAAACCAGAATGCTTACAAATATCAAATGCTTTATTTTCATGAAGTCAAAATATAGATTCCTAAATTACCATACTACCCTGAGTGTAACAAAGTCTCTTGCAGGTATTATTACCTCTTCCTGAATCTCATCCAGGGGCCTATCATATTCAATATCCATCATGTGAATTGATGAAGGGACCCTGTCAAACCATTTCAGGCTTACAGTTTCATCCTGATCGGACAATGAACGCAACCTTAACATGGCAGACTTGCCATCTTCGCTTGTTTTAAAAACGGTTGAATTTATGGCCGGGCTTCCATTGATTGCCAGCAGTTGTCTGGCCTCAAAAGTTTCATCAACCCGGGCAGCTATCAGAGGCTGGTATTGTTCCATGCCAAAGCGGTTTGCTGCCACATAATCGTAACTATTGAAGTGTGGTTGCACCCTGTACCTGAATGTGATTTCCCCTTCCTGGCTTAGTTGGAAATTCGTATGCCAGTGGTTGTTCAATGCCCACGAATAAATAGTCCCACTTGGTTCCAGCTTCCTGATCCATTCTTCTGACTCCGTTGCGGCACCCAGGATATTAGCAGTCATATTACCCACCTGGAAAACTGGTGCATCTAAAGGACACCAGGTAATACCTCGTTCTTTGTTCGAAATATCAAGCCAGCGCTGAAGCGAGATCCAGTTGCGGTTTGCGCCATACAACTGATCTTTTTCTACCTCCATGATTCCCCAGGGGATATCAGCCACAACTGTTGGACTATCAATATCAAATGCAAAACCAAAGTGTACACCTTCTTTTTCAAGAATGGCAATTTTATCAATCACATTTTTAAAATCAATATTTTCCTGCCCATGGTATATGGTGATCTCAGTAGTCAGGTTTTTACAGCCTTCAGCCTGTGATTCGACCAGAATAGTTGCCAAAAGGGGGCCATTCTCCTTCACAGAGATTTTTGCATCTCTAGGTGCAAGTGCTTCTTCTGGATTATCATCTGCTTTTAAGTAACGGTAGCTATTGATGGCACAATTTGCATCATGATCAACAAACTGAACACCTTTATAAGTCAAGCTTGAAACATCACCTGTATTTGGATTGATCTCCACGTGGATGATTCCATTATCCAGTACGTTGCCTTCAACCAACTTCGATACTGATATAAAGTCCTCTTTTGAAAGTTTATACCTCTTTGACCCAAATGCAGGTACATCTTCCGCCTTGAAAATTAATTCGCCCGTTGATAGTTTTTGTGATACCACCGGTTTACCATTTGCGTCACTCACACTTTTGAAATCCTTTGCCAGGTCAGCGTGAATGGCCACAATGCCTTCGCGCTCCCAGGACAGGTTATTGAATACAGCAATATTTCTACCCTTGGCAACAGGTAAAGTTCTTGCCATTAACTCCAGGCTTTGATTCTGGGCATTATCGAAAAATGCGAACTTCGTTTTAAGAATCTCGCTGCTAAGTGGTTCCTGTGATGGAGCCATGTAACACCATGTGTGTTCACTACCCATCATTATGTTCCACCAGGCATCATTAAATTCTTCACGTGGGGCAGGTTCACCAGGTTTAAGCATGGTCCACAGGGTTTCAGTTTGTACCAAACGTTCTTTTGAATCGCGGTTTTGTGCTGTCTGTTTAGCGGCTGTTCCGGTACCATCGGTCCAATACTCGGTAAAATCACCTTTCAATACAGGAATTATATCTCCATACCTTTCATCAAATTCGCGCATTATTTCTGTGGCACTGACAATCTTTAACTTTGGATAAGCAAATTCTTCATTCCAGCTCTTTACAGCCTCAGGAAGGTCTGCATCAATAGGAGTATTATCGGCCATGGCCCATGACATCGGGAAGATATCAAAGGGATAATAATCGGCTTCTTCCAATTCGGGTAATTTCTCATCGATATAAGCATCTATAAAATTCTCGCGGGGATTGTCAGTCTTTACTATCTCAATTAGTTTTGAAGGATCAGTCTGGCCTGCCATTTTAGGCCAGAAGTATTTTCCTTTTACCAATGCGCCCGGGTTATAACTTCCCGGCTGGAGGAAGAGGATTTTTTCTTTCCCCTGTGAATCAGTCCACCAGAATGGCTTAAAACTTTGATCGGTTGACCATCCGACACGGTCGGAACCGTTGTTAAATGCAAAACAGTATTTAATCCCGAGCTTCGCAGCTACTGATACAATCCCCCAGGACATCCCAGGAATATCCACCTGAACAAGCGTTTCAATGTTATTCCCAGTCAATCTTTTGTATTCCTGACCCTGGCGGAAGATCTCAAAAAGCTCTTCATCACTGGCAACAGATGTATTCACATTTACATATCCCGCATCCAATGGAAGATATCCCTCTTTAATTCCATCCAGGATCACCTGTTTCTCTTCTTCCGTAGCCTTGCTGAGATATCTTTCAACCGGCCAGATAACTTCTGGATTCCACTTATAACGAGCACCCTCCGGGTAATCTTTTGTCTTTTTAGCCAATGCTAAGCCGTTCACCAGGTTGCGCTTATGAATGATCTCAACGTTAGCACGTGTGTTGGTGTAGCCAATATCTACGTGTGAATGGGGATAAATTAAAATCTCCCAATACCTGAAAGCCGGAATGGTTAACTGCTCCTTGTAGTTCTGCTCATCCGTTTCAATGATGATGTCAGCCACACAAGCAGATTTCACACCCACTCCCTCAGGAAGCAATACCTTAAATTCCTTGATGCCTTTGCTAAAATCTACCTCCGTAGATTCTTTTTTCCGCTGACATTTAATAGTGATCTTTCCTTCCCCTTTGAAATAATCATTGTTGAAATTTAAGGTCAACTCGCGGCCTGATTTGCCATCGTCCCGATATTTATAGCGAGGTTCAACAGAACATTTCAAAGTGTCTGAATCAATCTTATAAACTATTGAATCTTTCTGTTCATTCGTATCTACACAGGCAATGCCAGTAACAATCAGAACAAAAAACGCTGGAATTAATCTTATTTTTGACATAAACTGTAAAATCATATTTTGGGTTTTCTTGAACAGGAAACTTGACAGTTCTAAATTAGCTAAAACCAGGCAATCTCTCCAGAACATTTAAGATTGTACAGAAAAAATAATGATCTTTAGATTAAAATAACAATGAAAAAAGCAATCATCTTCATATTGTCAATCATCCTGGTCTCATGTACTGCTAAAATGCAGGACGATCAGGAGCTGGCAAAAAGAATTCTTGCAGATCAGTCAATGCAGCAGGTTGATAAAATGGCCAGGGACCTGATGAAAAAAGGTTTTTACGCGGGTTCTGGTTATCAGATGGTATGGGCACGAGACCTGAACACGTTCATAGAATTGTCCTGTGAAGAATATGACCTGAAAATTCTCAGGGAGAATTTGTTGATGTTCTTTCATTTTCAACAAGAAAACGGAGAACTCCTAGATGGATACGTACCCAGAGCGGGTTTCAACTGGGAGGACCCGAACACCTATGAGTCATCTACAGCCCCTGATCACATAGGATTTAAAAATACGGTAGAGACTGACCAGGAGACTTCACTCATACAGGCAATCTCAAAGTATATATCAAAAACCAACGATATTTCCATTCTTGATGAGAAAGTTGCCGGAATAACTGTTTATCAAAGACTTGTACTAGCAATAGAATATCTGCTAACCGAAAGATACTCGGAAAAATATGGTCTTATTACCGGAGCAACCACATTTGACTGGGGTGATGTTCAGGTGGAGGGAGGGACCATTGTGGACATTGATGAGCTCAGCCATTGGAGCATCGATGTTTATGACAATGCCATGTTGGCCATTGCTCTGAAAAACATGGAAGCATTTGCGGTTGACAAAGATAAAAAGCAGCGTTGGCAAGAACTACATTCAGGTATTAAAACCAATGTTAAAAAGCATTTATGGGATCCGGGGAATAACAAATTCATACCACATATCTACCTTGATGGTTCACCCTTCCCAGGCGATTTTGACGAAAATGCCATTCATTATCATGGGGGAACGGCGATTGCCATTGAAGCTGGTATCTTAAATAATGAAGAGATATCCAAGGTGCTTTCCCAAATGAAAATCAATGTAAAACAATCGGGGGCTCCTTCCATTGGTTTAACGGTATACCCTCCTTATCCCGAAGAGGTGTTGGGAAAGAATGTATCACCCCCATACCACTATCAAAATGGAGGGGACTGGACCTGGTTTGGTGGCCGGATGATACAACAACTCATTGCCAACGGATTTGTAGAAGAAGCCTATACACTGGCAAAGCCTATGTTTGACAGGGTGTTGGAAAACAATGGATTCTACGAATGGTATAAAATGGACGGAACTCCGGAGGGTTCTGCGAATTTCAAGGGATCGGCAGGAGTCCTGGCAAAATCAATTGCAATGTTCGAGGATTGGGCGCAACAGCATAAATGATAATTTAAATCTCACAGTATTTTTGACCATATTCCCTCCCTACCCGAAACATTTCAGTGATGTTCTCAATGGGTATGCCGTCATGCAGAGAGTGGTCAGATGCCAGTATATACCCTCCACCGGGGGCAGCAATATCTATGGCTTCTTT
>CAZXOJ010000173.1:0-2465 GCA_964642325.1 uncultured Bacteroides sp.
CATGGTCTCCCCACAGGACTATAACCGTATTCTCATAGAGTCCCAATTCTTTCAGCTTGTCAGTCAATCTTCCTACCTGGGCATCAATAAAGCTGACACAGGCATAATAACCATGGATCATGCTTTTAGCATCTTCGTCCGTAAGCGGACCTTCTGCCGGTATCCCATGGTATTTTCTGAGCTCCCCCCAGTTTGTAAATGCATAGGGAGGATATTCATCGGGCCTATCCGGTGGCGGGACGACAATTTGAGCCGGATCATACAGATCCCAGTACTTTGAGGGTGCCACAAAAGGAAGATGTGGTTTAACCATTCCCACAGCCAGAAAGAAAGGCTTTCCCTTCAGTACATCCATCCTCTCGATGGCTCGGCTGGTCACCATGGCATCATTGTGTAATTCCTCGGGTAACCCGGAGTTAACCCAGGGTATATTTTTCCCTCCAATTTTGGGAAAACTCGTATGCAAATGCGTAGTATCTCCCGATTGTATTGGTTCTCTCTGGTTGATCAACTGGTGAGGATACCAATGTGGTATAGACCAGGATAAGCTGTCATTCTTGTTGCCGTGACCGGTATGGTAAATCTTTCCCATTCCTTCTGCCTGGTAACCATGCTGCATGAAATGCTGTGACAAGGTTACGACATCAGGTGCCTTAGTACGGAAAAATGTTTGCAGGTCATAAATGCCAAGACCGTCAGGCCTGAGACCCGTCATCAGTGTATTCCTGGACGGAGCACACACCGCCTGCTGGGTGTAGGCCCTGGTAAAAACCACAGATTCATCCGCCAGTGCGTCGATATTTGGTGAAACAATATGCCCGGCGCCATAACAATTCAGCTCGGGACGAAGATCATCGACACAGATAAGCAGGATGTTTGGTTTTTCCGCAGATCCTGATTCAGCATTACTGCCTGATTTACATCCTGCAAAGACTATGATCAGGATACACATTAAAATGACGCTGTTTTTCATAAGTATTGTTTTAATGGATTAATTTACAGAAAAATGCAGGGTGTCGTTAGTGACATTTTGCCATTTGGCAATTTTCCCTGCCAGTTCCTTTATGATATGCTCATATTCTTCCTTGTAAAATAAGTTATTGATCTCGAGCGGGTCATTGTTGAGATCAAACAACTGTGATTTGTCCCTGTTACTCAGAGATAATTTCCAGCCTTCCCTGGATATGACCGTCCGGATGGAAGGATTACCAGCCCATTGCAGGGAATCTGCTTCCGTGATATCCCTGTCCGCCCAGTCCCTGACCCGGTAATCCATATCTGAATTCCATTCAATAAAAATGTCTTCTGCCGGGAATTCTTTCTCATTCAGGACCGGGACCAGGCTCTTTCCTTCAAGGTAGTCAGGAACCTCGTGGCCCATAAGATCAAGCAGTGAGGGAAGGATATCGACCTGGCTTACCCGCTCCCTGATTATCCTCTGTGAAGTATTCATGCGCGGGTCTTTCAACAGGAAAGGTATCCTTACCGACTCCTCATACATGACCCCTTTCGCCACCATCCGGTGTGCCCCCATCATATCACCGTGATCTGATGTGTATACAACGATCGTATTTTCAGTAAGTCCAAGTGATTCCAGTTTATCCAGTATGGCCCCGACACTCATATCCACCTGGGTTACCAGTCCCCAGTACCTGGCGATCAGTTCCCTGAATTCCTCTTCTGTATTCCCGTATTGTCGTTTGATCCCCTCCCATTTAAGCCTGTGGCTTAGGGGATCGTCATCTGAGGCCACATCATCGAAACTGCCCGGAAGGATAACTTCATCCGGAGAATAGAGGCTGTCCAGTGGACCAAAAAACGGCATATGGGGTTCCAGGAAGTTGATGTACAGGATAAAGGGGTCATCCTTGTGCGATTCCATGAACCTTATGGCCTTTTCCTCAAGAAATTTTGGCTTGCAATGTTCCAGGGGAAGGCTGGCCGCATAGGACCGGCTGAACCTGTTTCTTTCGTTGGGCTGGTAACCCTTTTCAACCAGCCAGTGATGATAATCACTCCTTGCGTTTTTGTCCCTGTCCGGCCCGTAATACTGAATGTAATTATCCTCTATGGAAACCCATGTCGCAAACCCTCGCTGAGGAAATATCTCATCGCCAAGATGCCACTTGCCCATATAAGCTGAATGGTAGTCAGGATCACCAATGATCTCCGGCAGGGTCTTCGCCTTACCGGCCAGCGGGATATTGTTTGTGACAGATCCATGGGTATGGGGATACAGGCCTGTCATGACCGAAGCCCTGTCAGGAGTGCATACGGGTTGGGTGACATAGGCTTTTTCAAAAACAAAGGATCCGCTTGCCAGCCGGTCCAGGTTCGGGGTCTGTATGATCTCGTTTCCATAGGCCTTCATGGTAAAATACTGCTGTTCGTCGGTCCAGATAAACACCAGATTGGGCTTTGTCTTTTCCGGACTGCAAGCATTCACAGCAACCAGCAATAATAAA
>CAZXOJ010000173.1:2565-9090 GCA_964642325.1 uncultured Bacteroides sp.
ATTGGGCTTTGTCTTTTCCGGACTGCAAGCATTCACAGCAACCAGCAATAATAAAAGTAGAAGGTTTCTTATCATTTTGCTATGTTTTCAGGAAAAAATTAAGATACAAAAAGTCAAACGACACAACAAGGAAATAATGAAAATGCACTCTCTTCATTTGCTTATTACTCCTCGTAGTTGATATCAGCAAAAGTACTTTCCAGCCAGGATGCTTCATTCTCAATGGAGCAGGGTATCCCTTCTATGGTCAAGTTTTCAATGGTCAGATCGATCATGTGATCATCATTCAATCCCGTCATCTGTGCCAGATTCGGGAAGGCATGGCTGAAAGAGCAATCCTTGATCAAAATTTGCTTCATGATCCCGGATCTACTCTCTTTGGTACGCCTTCTGATCCTGAAGTGAATACCACACTGGCACCTGTCGGGATGGGTTCGCTCGAAGCGGTTATTGATGTAACGGATGTTTTCATATACCGCACCATCGTAACAATACAGGGTCATGCCCCTGTCGGCTTCCAGTACATCGTTGTTCTCGAATGTGATGTTCTTCATAACATCAGCATTGGATTCAGTGCCCACCTTCAGGGCCGATTTTTTCGTCAGAAAAACATTGTTCCTTACGGTAATATCAGCAACATCCTGCAGATAGCCCATGGTGCCTGTACTTTTCACGGCTACGTTATCATCTCCACAATACGCGAAACAATTTTCAATAAGAACTCTCCTTGAGGCATCGGGGTCAAAGCCATCCGTATTGGAGACATAGATATCATTCAGCATCTTGATATTTCTGATTATCACATCCTCCGAGTGCAGGATGTGGGTGTTCCAGGAAGGGGGATCACGCAGGATGATCCCGTCAAGGGTCACGTTTCTGGAATTCAGAATCAACATTAACCTTCCTCTTCCTTCATCTCCATAGGTACCACGAATATGGCTGCCGTTGGCATCGATTATGCCCCTACCGGTGATCTCAACATCCTCGGCATCTTTGATGAGGACCAGGCAGCGGGGACGGATCTGATCTTTCGTCTCCAGGTCCGAAACATCCTCAGGTCCCACGATTACTGCCCCAGGTGCCAGGTATATTTTAGAAAAGCTCCGTATGGAAATGGTGCCTGTTCTGTAAATGCCTTCCGGAAATTCCAGCACCTTCCCGGTTCCGGATATTTCATCCAGGGCCTTTTGCAGGTTTGCCGTTACCAGTTCAGTTCCGGTTGCATCTACATCGTAATCCATAATGCTCACTACCTCAGCATCAGGTTCCTTCTGGCTCTCATCCGCAAGGATAAAGATCCTGTGATCCCCGTTTATTCGAACCATTACATAACCGGGGCCATCCATAGTGAAGCGAATTGAATTGTCGATCCGGGTCCCCTTTATGCCCGCACTTTCAGGGCTGATCTCAAATTCAGCAAGAGGGATGGAAGAATCCAGTGTCAGATCCAATGAGGATCTCCACTCAATATGCGCATAATGATAGGTCTTGTATTCGTAAATGAATATTTCCCTCTTTCCACTGTGCAATGAAAAATCCTGGGATTTCACCGCCAGTTTGTTTACTGGATATTCAATAAACCCGGGTTCGGAAGATCCTTTGCAGCCTCCTGTGATTATTAATATCCCAGCTATGCAGATGCCATAAATACGTTTCATGTTTTCATTCTTTAAAATTTCCCAATGCGATGGCCCAATCCGAGATATACGGGGCCTCCCACCGTGTGATGAATTCATCAAGGGTGCCGATTTCTATTTCCTTGTATTCCTTCCGGGTATCCACAGCTATAGCTGACAGGGCTTCGGGAAGACCTTCAAGGTCAAGACTAACCACGTCTGTATCTTCCTGGTAAAAGATCAGGTTCCTCATATCTGCTGTCCGTAGACCTAGCACAACCGGATCCTCTGTCTTGAACGTTTCCATATCCACGAGGAAACGCTTATGAAAAAAATCTGCGTAGGTCTTTATCTGGTGTTTGATATTAATTGTTCCGGAAGCATAGGATCTGGAACCTCCATGATCACTGTCGGGAAGCAGGTTTCCCCAGATATTTGCCACCCCTCCCACCAGTGCGGAATGCCACAATCCTCTGCGGGTAAGTTCCTGGTTATAGTCCTTATAGGACCAATTATCCAGGTTGCGAAGGCGGAAACGGTCTTCTTCGAAGGAAGGTTTGTCAGGATGGTGGTTCAGTGCTTCCATGTAACGGTCATACAGGGGGCGATAGGAGGTATAGCCGATATAGTCTCCTCCCAGCCAGCTGCAATGTTCATCTTTGATCTCCGAACAGTATTTTTCATCATGGGGTGGCCGCGGGCCACTTGGGACAAGTGCCCAGAGTCCCTTTTCATCATAACCCACGCGGGCACCGATAAAATGATCCCAGCCCATATGTTCCTCCAGGTAGTCCTTCCAGCCGTTTAGCTGGTCTACCGTGGCCGTACCGTTTTCTGTATCTATTCCGTATCCCAGGGTCCATCCGGGAAGCGGACCAAGCCTGGCGGCCAGGTAGCGGAGATTGCGGAGATCCTTTGCATTGCCCGGATCGCCAAGGGTTCCCCTGGGACCATCACCATCCATATTTTCACGTTTGCCATCCGATCCCCACATCCAGATATGGCAGGCTCCACCCTCTGCATGGACACGGCCCACAATTGTTTCCAGCACCTGATAGGTCCGGATATCTGGATCTATAAATGGTCCTTCCCCAGTAAGATCAAACCAACTTTCCATTACCTGAAGGTGAAAACCGGTGAAGCCGTGAGCATGGATAAACTCCTGAATATCCTTTTCTATGAGGTCTGTCCTGATTTTCCCGGCTTCAATATCGTAGAAATACTCCATATCCTTTCCCATGACCCACTGAGGGACAAAGGCCTTTCCACTTCCCTGCCAGCCCCATTTTTTACCAAAATTGGTAATGAAACCGTTGGCATTATGATCCGGGTCTTCTATGACTACTACAGTTCCACGATAACCATCCAGATCACTGTCTTCAGCACTGGTTGAAATTTGCCATTCGCCAGCCAATGTTCCGCAGAACCTGAACTTCCATGTGCTCCCACCGTCGTAAAACATCTGGGTTTCCCTTGTTTCTCCGTTCTCATGAGTAAAGATCACATCCGCAATAAGGTCAAACGGATTGTCTTGCATACCGGGATTTGTGATGGACCATTCTGCCCCTTCCCAGATATGGATGGTTTTATCAGGGAATGTTTTACTGCTGCAGCAGGCTGCCAGGAACATCACTACCATGGCTACCAGGCAGTGTTTAGAGGGTTTATATCGATTCATTCTATGCAATAAACTTTGATGCTAAAACTCAATGGATCCATCACTCCTCTATCAGAAACCTTACCGCTTCCGGGATCCAGCCACTGTCCCACCGATGTATCCGTTTTTTTTCAAAAAGATACCTGTGAGGTATTCCCAACTCTACCATAAGGCGATGAATCTCAACGCCTCCGGGTCCCCGTTTCCCTTCCGTATTATAGTAGAATAACCGTTCACTGTCCCCCAGCTTATTTCCCCTATCTTTCAGCAGGGAAGAGATCCTGTATTCTTCAAATTTAGGTAAACTACAGAATATTTTCTGGATCCGTTCCGCACTTTCTTCCTCCGTAATGGGACCGGTATCTAACCGGATCCCTATATCCCAGCCAGCCGCCTTATAGAATGTTTCAGGATTCCGTAACAACAGAGTGAAAGCACCCCACCCGGATTTGCTGAACCCGATCAGCAAACGTCCTTTTTCAGTATTCAGCGTCGGGTAATGGTCATCGATAAAGGGGAGTACCGTTTTTAAAAAGTGGCTCTCATCCTGCTGCTGCATGTTTGTTTCGTGATCCGCATACCAGGGAAGGGAAGTAAACTCAGGAGCCACACAGATCAGTTTAAACTCATTGTGATACCCGTAATTCATGATTTCTGACAATCCGTCACCAAAACGGCGATTGGCATTTTCAATGACAGGAAGTATGTAAAGAACCTGATAAGATTCACCCTGGATCATTTCATCCGGCAGCAGGACACGTATGGTTGTACTGTCAGCCTGATAGGGTGAAGCAAGACGGTGGCTGATGATTTTATCATCCATGTGACCGGATGCAAATTCCCCTTGATAGAGAGGGGAAGAAATGCCGGTAATATTTGATTTGCTGATCTGTATTAACTTCATGGAGTGCGGTTCCAGTGTGAGCTCGATCTGAGCGGCACCCTTGCTGTCAGTGCGGAAGGCTTGCTGCCCGGTTGGTCTCAGTTTGCCTGCCTGTTCCATGGGACCAAGATCGATTTTCCGGGAAGCGGGTGGTCTCCCCATTTTTTCCCAGGTTGTGTATGTATTATTGTTGGTCTTATCCAGGCTTGTCTCCGTCAGATCGTATCCGGTATTTGCTTCAAGTCCGTTTATGTCGACAACCAAACGCTCACCTTTATCCTTATGCTGATCGTATTCATCGTAATTAAAGGCTATCAAGGCGATTGAATCACCCTCTGACCGGGTTGCCAGCATCCCCAGCCGATTATCTTTTGCTGACCGCTCCACGTGCAGTCGTTGTTCCCCCAGTTTTGCCAGCATCTCAAAGCCATTCTGAATGGGTTTGGGGATGTTGCCGGCCGTAGTCAGCTCCCGCTTGCCCGCAAAGAATTCATCTTCATCGGCCTCCCAGGAGAATCCCCAATAAAGCAGAAGGGAGATAGGAAATTGGTAATTGTCTTCGATCTGGAAAAGTGAATTTACCAGTTTCACAAGGAACAGGGCCGACTCCCTTGTATTACGGTATACCAGATCGGGATGGTCCTTTACAGTTCTCGCATAATTGGACGAAAGGCCCCATTCGTTGATGTGAAATTCGGTACCTCTCAGTTCAGGAAAGTCCCTCATTAAGCGCTGCAACCACAATACCGACTGGGAGAAACGCTGCACCTGCGGCTGTATATGGGGTTCAGTGTTGAGCCATTTCCCGGAAAGGCCATAAATATGGTAAGAAATAAAATCAATGCGAGTGCCCTTCTTCCCTGTTACATGGTTGGTCCCCCTAGTGACATGTTCCAGGAAAGGCCTCAGGAAATATTCATGGTAACAGGCAGGGCCTCCCACACGCAGGTTTGAGTCCACTGAAGTTACTGCATCCACAAAAACATCATACATCTTATAGAAGACATCCAGCTGTTCTATGGGCCAACCATCGGGTTCATTCCAAACCTCAAAATACCAGGTCCTGACCTCCTCTCTGCCGAAAACCTCAATGAAATTTCGTGTTGCCGCCTTCATCAGGTCCGACCACTTGTCCCAGTCGTTCGGACCGGTGTTTCGCATGGCCATGCCTTCATCATTCCCGATAGGAACCGTTTTATCTCTTATTTCCAGTTCACGGGGTAAATAATCGTATTCCACGATGGGTTTGATACCGCGTTTTACATATTCTGTAAAAACCCTGTTTACATGGGTAAAATCGTATTGTGGGTTTCCATATTCATCTTCTGAATAAACATCCTGCCCTCTGGGTACACCATGATTGGTGTCTTTTTTGAAAGTATGATGCGAGCGCAGATACTGGTGTGACCGGGTTGCCTGCATCCGGTTGAGCAGGGCCTGTCCCGATGGCCTCGGCACATGATAAAACAGGTGGTCGGATCCGGCAGCCTTCCAGAACCCGCTGTTCTCTCCCACGACCTCTTGCACATCAATGGTGAATCGGTTTGACTGGCTGTATGCTGATATGGAGAAACAGGCCGCCAGAATTACCATGCCTGATGCTATATATTTTATTTTCATTTTAATAGACGATTAAATCATCAATCTATTCGCTGGCGGTAATGGTATATAACCCGCTTGCCAGCACAAAAACATTTCTTGCCCCCCCGGCAAAACTTTCCTTTCGTATGACGCTTTCTTTATGTCCGTTGATGAGCACTTCAGCGAAACGTGAGGGAATCCAGATCTCCGCCTCGGAATTCCCCGGAACAGACACCTTCATCTTCCAGCCATTTCCCTGGTTGACGAGGCCACACCCTATGGTGCCCCTGACGCAGGGGACCCTGATGGAGACATTTTCAAGCTTTCCGGGTTGCGGGCTGATCCTGAACCTGCGGAAAGCCGGCTCCAAGGGTTCAATGCCCATCAGTTTACGGGCCGTGATATTGGCCGGGGCAGACCCCCAGGCATGGTTCCAGGTCAGGTTGGGCTTGAAATTCTCGTCCCATGCCTCGGTGGTCATGGTAGATCCCACCCTTATCATATTCAACCAGCTTCGTTTGCTGTCCGATGTCATCAATCGAATTGCATAATCAGCTTCCCCGGCATGATATAGAGCCTCCAGCAGATACTGGGAACCATATACACTGCATGCCATCCCCCTGCTTTTTATGAATTCGAGCACGGTTGGATAGCTTTCCTCAGGGACCAGTCCGAAAGCCAGGGGAAACATGTTGGCATGCAGGCTGGCATGGTCTGTCGATTTTCCATCTTTGAAATAACCCATATTGCTATCGAAAAAAGCCTTTAAAAAAACATCTTTATGTTCT
>CAZXOJ010000174.1:0-5491 GCA_964642325.1 uncultured Bacteroides sp.
GCCTGTAATCCTGTTGCAACTGAGTTATGGTAATTTCCTCCAGGAAGGATTTTTCAATTGCCTCCTCAGATGGATCTTTTTGCTGGGTTTGACAGGAAACCATTGCCATCCAGATAGAACATGCAAAGATGGAAATGCTGATTATGCGGGTTTTCATAATTATTATATTTTAGATGCCTCTCTAATTTAGGGTTTTTTGGAGCCAAACAACTTAAATTCGTAGTATGAAAGGCATGAAAAACAATATATATAATACTGCTTGATTGAAGATGCCTTCATAATTGCTAAGAAATATGTATCATTGCAAAAATTTGAATAAATACATTTTAGCCATATGAAAAAGTTGGTTTTTTCTCTTTTTATCCTCACTCTTTTTGCCCTCATCTCTACTGCCCAGGTGTTTTCTCCCTATACCCTTGGAGCAACATCCAACAAGGGTCTGAAGGAATCTGCGGCCCTGGTTGGGGAGAACCTTACAGCCAATGGCTTCCAGATTCTTGGAGAATATGCCCCGGCTGAGGATAATGAACGCTGGCTGATCGTAATAACTTCCGAATCACTGTTGTATGCAGCAGGAAAGACCGGGGGACTCTCAGGATTTGCAGCAGCCCTCAGGGTGGCCCTGACACGTGAATCGGGCAGGGTCCTGATCAGCTATACCACCCCGGAATACTGGCTGAATGCCTATTACAGGGATGATTATGAGGCCATAAAAGCTTTGCTGGATCCATTGAATGAAAAACTTGAAAAAGTCATGCAGGAATCAGGCAGCTACGCCGGAACTGGTTTTGGCTCAGAAAAGGGACTGGATATAGATGATCTCAGATCCTATAAGTATATGATGGGCATGCCGAAATTTCATGAGACGAAAGTGCTTGGAGAATTTGCAAGCTATAAAGAAGCTATTGATAAGGTCGAATCAAGCCTGATTAAGGGCGTACCTGATGTTTTAAAAGTTTATTCTGTCGAAGTACCTGGCAAAGAGTTAAAACTATATGGATTTGCCCTGGGAGGGGAGGAGGGGGAATCCCATTTTCTGCCCATTGTTGATAAATCAGAACCGAAGCACACGGCTTTCCTGCCCTATGAATTCCTGGTGATGGGCAATGAGGTACATATGCTTCACGGACGTTTCCGTATTGCCTTATCTTTCCCTGATCTGAAAATGGGAACATTTACAAAAATCATGTCCAGTCCGGGTGACATCGAAGATTTGTTAAAAACCGTTGTTGAATAATTCTACAAGGCTTCTGCTCAGGGCAGCCGGATAGCAAGTAACGTGGGTTTCATTGTCAAAAATGGCACTTTCTAATTTCAGGCTTTTATAATTCCGCGAAAGAAGTATTTCTATCATTTTTTCCATGTTTTTGGCAAGTGGGATCTCCAATGCTCCTGCACTCATGAATACCTCGGCTTCCAGATCCGAATTTGCACTGGCATAATTTTCTTCATACTCATATGTTATTCCATCGTTATACATGGTAGAGGGACTTCCAATGAAGTATTTTTGGAAAAGATCCGGATCATGAAACAGTGCATACAGTCCAAATAATCCACCGGCTGAATACCCGCTGAGCATCCTCATATTGGTATCAATACGGTAATTTGTTTCAATAAATGGGAACAGTTCATCTCGGATAAAATCAAGAAACAAAGGCGCACCACCAGTCTCTACGTCGACATTTGATAAGCCAGCTTCCTCAAGGCGTTTCTCAAAGTATTCCTCCTTTTCAATATTCCTGACCGGAGAATAGTCTCTTAGCCGGCCCAGGACCCAGTTTGAACTGGCAACCTTTCCCTTCCCTCCATATCCAATGCCGACAATGATCATTTCCGGGATTATTGTATAGTCTGCGGTAAATACGTCCGTTAAATTTTTCACCATGGAAAAAACATAGTAAGGATCCAATAAGAATATAACAGGAAAGGTAGTGTCAGCTGTGGAATAACTATTTGGGAGAGAGATGGATAATTCATAATCCCCTCCTACAATATCCGAATGTAAAGTCCTCATTTCAGTCCTTTCGAGAATTATTCCAGGAAGGTTGTCAATGGTAGTCTCGGTTTGTGAAAAAGTCAGGTTGTGAGAAAAGCTTAATATGGACATTATAAGTCCAATTTTTAAGATGTTTTGAGTCATGGTTTAAGGATTTTAATGAAGATTAATGACAACATCCTTCTGCCTGTTTTCAGGGATCACCTTTAGTTCAATAAGTTCCCCGTTTTTCAATATTCCCTCAACGACCGTATTCTCAGGCGCGTGTAATTTGAAATCAACATCCCAGTCAATTGGCCAGGAAG
Source organism: uncultured Bacteroides sp. (assembly GCA_964642325.1). Taxonomy (GTDB): domain Bacteria; phylum Bacteroidota; class Bacteroidia; order Bacteroidales; family SM23-62; genus SM23-62. The sequence continues at coordinate 2,302 of CAZXOJ010000174.1, forward strand.
GAAATAACAGGATTTGATCTCCAATGGTTTGCATCAGCATTTCCTGCAGGCCAATCATTCCTGAACCACCATGGTTATGATCAGGAACCCAGTCGTGGCCGGGCCCCCAGAATGTTGGATACCTTCGTGGGCTATCCTGCAGTTTCCTTGTATTGTAATCGGCCGCTTCGGCTGTCATTCCCATCCGGGCAAATTGAATCCCATCCTGATGCCAGCTCATAATGGTGCCTTTACGGAATTCAGGTGCCAGTTTATAGGTGTTTTTAAATACCTGAATTTCCTCATCGCCAATCTTATACTGATCAAATGGAAAAAGTGGATAAAACTGCGGTAATTCCTGGTTTGCTTCCTTTAACCACTCCTCAGCCGGTTTCATTATTTTCATCCCATCCACTTCTTCGAAAGTATAATCCGGGATCCTGCTAAGAAATCCGAGATAATATTTTTTCTCCTCTGATGATAAATATTTCACATCCAAATTCAACATACTATTCAGGCAGGCCCGGAGTCCAGCAATCAGGTCGCTGGGATTTTTAGCCCCCCGGTACGATTCACATGAAGTGGAGGGATATATTACCAGTTTACCTTGACTATCAAGTGGTTTACCTGTACGCATTTCCTGGCGTATCTGGTAATGCTCATCGAAGAATAATACAGCCGCCTTAATAAAAGGCATGTACATCGAGATATCCCTACCTGAAAAACGATGGTATTCCAGGATCATGTACGCGTGTTCAACTTGCGATTCCCAGTGGTATGCACAGGATTGGTTGGCCATAACTCCTTGTTCTGCAATATCATTATATCCTGTTGCCCCGGTTGCACGAGGATCTCCAAAGGGTACTTCCTCACCGCGTGCACGATGACCATTTCCTTCCCATCCCCACCCGGCGCCAAATACAATTCCCGGGGCACTCATGTACTCGCTAAAAACTGCACCATCGTGACCGAAATGTTTTTTCACACGGGCAGTAGCACCCGGCAATCCTTTCCTGTACAACTCAAACTGTGGGAGTATCGCATCAAAATCTCCGGCTTTTAACATTGGCCAATATAAAAGCCGCTGATTTTGTGCCGTATGCACAGCGCCACCCCACTGCCTCCAATCAGGCTCAAAAGCAATTTTTTCATTTACCAGAACGGGATCGAAAATAAGGTTTCCCCCGTTAAACTTGGTTGGATACTCACCAAACGCATTTCCTCCAAGCTGGTACCGGAACAATTGGTAATTTCGGCTCATTTGCCAGACTGGGTTGGAAGGATCCGGTTTTTCTGGTTGAACAATGATAAAACTGCGATTCCAGAAGTCATGCCACCAGGAAACTGTTTTCTTAAATGCTGCACGAGGATTTTGTCCTGTTTTGTGAACCGTTTGATTAAGATTACTATGCCATTCCTCCACTGTTTTTACCTGCTGGACGTGCGTCGCAATAAAGATATGATGTGCTCTTTTTGGTTTTTTACTTTTCAATTTCCAGGAACTATATGGCGTTACCTGGTATTTTCCTTCACCTGTTCCATCCAGGATCAATCCTTCACCGAACAAATAGCCTCCAAATGTCCTATCTTTTATGTCATCAAGAATTTCATCTGCACTACCTTCCAAATCCTGCTGTTTTATGAGCACTTCTGGGATCAGTTTCTCTTTGGGGTTGCGATGGTAAAATAGTATTCCATTAGCGGTAGGCTTTATTTCATCTTTTACCCTGAGAACCTTTCCGGGGTATCCTTCCAGGTTAAAGCAGGTAAAACGCTCTCTTCCAAACTGAATTGGTAAAAGCTCTTTGTCTTCCGTACGCCAGTTCTCGTAAGCAATGCTAAGCTCAAAGTTTTTGTCAGCTTCCAGATCTATATGAACAACTGGACTGTACACATCTATCCACAATCTAATCAGAACATGATGTCCATCATTGCTCCCTGACTCAATCTCAATAAAACCGTCAGCAAGATTCAATTCCTGTCGAAATGATGCCATACCGGTAAATGGATTCGGATTTAATCGTAAACGAAATCTTCCCATTTTCAGGTACTCACCGTTTTCACTCAAACAGCCACTTCTTTGAAGGTATAAAAGAATATCCCCGTTTTCTGTCCATACATTGCAACCAATATCGCCACCGACAAGCGGCATGGATTCACTAGCATTGACACTTTGTTCTGTCCAGACAATATTATAATCATTCAGACCGGGAGGTTGACTTTGCGCCTGCTTCGATCCAATAAAAAGAACCATGCATACCAGAACCAACAATCTGGTTTTAATCCTGGATATTTTAATTGCCTTAGCAAGTATTGAAATCTTTAATATATTCCTTCTCATAGTTATGGCTGGAATTTCAATGCTCTTTATTCTTTGATCCCAATATCTACCACTACTGGTAAATGATCTGATAAGATTAGGGCTGTGTCAGTGGTAATTATTTTTGTGTTGGTGACGCTGTTTGCCATATTTCTGGATACAAATACATAATCCAGTCGTCTTTGATCTCCATGTTCGCCTTCTTTCTCTATCAATGTTGGAAAGCTACCGGTAAACCTATACGAGGAGGTTCGCAATCTGGCCTCAAGATCAATTAATCCAAAGTCCAAAACATCCTGGATTACCGTATAATCCAGCTTGCCATTGTTCAGGTTTTTTTCATCGAACAAAAAATCACGGTTTTTGAAAAAGGGTTCCAGCCTGCCATGCGAATAATAAATTGAATCAAATGGAGAAAAAGTATTAAAGTCTCCAGCCAGCATTACTTTCGAGTTAGGTGGAAGTCCTTCAATATCCTTAATAATATGATTTATTTCAGTCTTCCTGATTTCCCAGTTGGAAGGATGTAGATGAATAACGTAAAAGTATATTTGTTGTATCCTGACCCGCATTAACCCATGATGGAAGCCTTCCATAGTCCGTTGTATATCTTCGATAGGATATCGTGAAGTTATTCCGGTTGAAAATCCTTCTTCTTTAAGTAAAACACTGTATGAATGGCCGTAATCTTTTGCATCCTCGGCTAATTTTTCAGGTGTATATTCATTGAGCTCCTGAAGTGATACAATATCAGGCTGCTGTTCATTCATCCATTCGATCCAGTTCTTTTTCCTCTCAGGCACTTTGGTAAATCCATACCAGACATTGTGAGTTATGATCCTTATGTGTGAGGATGCCTGGTTCTTGTCATTTTTCTTTGAGGTACACGAA
>CAZXOJ010000174.1:5591-9081 GCA_964642325.1 uncultured Bacteroides sp.
AAAACCGCAGCAATTGTGCGGTTTTATTGAGGTTAGCGGAGAAAGAGGGATTCGAACCCCCGGTCCGCGCGAACGGACAACGGTTTTCAAGACCGCCGCATTCGACCACTCTGCCATTTCTCCATTGGCGCAAAAATATAACATATTTTGGAAAATGCCTTTCAAGACTGAGAATTTTGTTTTAGGAAACGCTGAAAGTGCTATATTCAGGGGAAATCAGAAGGTTTATTTAACAAAATAGCTGTTTTATTAACATTTCCGGGGTTTTTTTTGGATGAAAGTTGCTTAAGATAAGAAATAGTCTATATTTGTACGTGATATAAGTGTTTCAGTAAATTACTAACCCTAAAATTTTATTATTATGAACAAAGCACAACTTATTGATGCTATCGCCGGTGAGGCCAATTTAACTAAGGCTGATGCAAAGAGAGCTTTGGATGCTTTCGTTAAGACAACGACAGGCGCACTTAAAAAGGGAGACAGGGTTGCTTTGGTAGGCTTTGGTTCCTTCGCAGTATCCAAAAGGAATGCCAGGACTGGTAGAAATCCCCAGACTGGTAAACCTATCACAATTGCTGCCAAGAAAGTTGTTAAGTTCAAGGCTGGAGCTGACCTGTCGGGTGCTGTTTAGAAAAAATGATAATTTGAACTTGGAAGGAGCGCGATAGTGCTCCTTTTTTTATTGTATTACCTGCATGGATAATAGCCGCAGGCAAATAATAGAAGAACTATCGGGTTGCATCACTCAGCGCCGTAGGGAACTCTTTGACCGGGTGTTGGATTTCAGGACCCGATATATCACAGTCGTACTGGAAGATATATATCAGTCTCACAACGCCAGCGCAGTCCTGAGAACCTGTGAATGCTTTGGGATACAGGATGTACATATCATTGAAAACCGAAACACGTATAATATTAACCCGGATGTTGTACTGGGGGCTACAAAATGGCTTAATCTGAAGAAGTACAACAGGCTGGAAAACAATACTACAGAAACCATCCAGGAATTAAGGGACCAGGGCTACAGGGTTATTGCCACTACCTTGAATGAAAAAGCTATTCCCTTACAAGAATTCAATCTTCAAACAGGTAAATGCGCCCTGTTTTTTGGGACTGAACTTACCGGGCTGTCTGATCAGGTACTGGACCATGCGGATGAATTCCTGAAGATCCCCATTTATGGATTTACCGAGAGCTTCAATATCTCGGTTTCAGCAGCCATCATACTTAATCAACTGACCATGGGACTTCACCAGTCTGACCTTTCATGGAGGTTATCGAAGGCAGAAAGAGAGGAACAACTGGTGGATTGGCTTAAAAAATCGATCAGGGGAGGGGAAAGGCTTGAAACTGACGGAAACTGGGATAACTAGAAATATAGTCAAGAAGTAATATCCTTTTGCGTTATTTCCCGTATAAATAATTTTCATTATATTTGATGAATAGGATGATTGTAGTGATAAAAAAGTAATTTCCAGGGATAAACGAGAAACGGATGAACTGCATTATTATTGAGGACGATAAATTGTCCGCCCGGATTATTCAGGAATTTGTAGGCAAAACCTCAGATCTGAATTTGTTGTATACGTTTCATAGTGCTGTGGATGCCATCAATGCTGTGAGCTCTGACGAGGATATTCAACTGATCTTCCTGGATATCGAACTGCCCCTTATGACCGGAATTGAATTCCTGGAATCCCTACAGGAAAGGCCACAGGTTATCATCATCTCATCCAAGGAGAAATATGCAGTCGAAGCATTCAATTATGAGGTGACCGATTATCTTGTGAAGCCCATTACTTATGCCAGGTTTTACAAGGCCATCGAGCGTGTCCGTAAACGTGCCCAGATAAAAGACGGACTTGATAAGATGGGCAAAGATGAAATTTTCATCAAGAAAAATTCGACCCTTGTCAGGTTGAGGTATGATGATATCCTCTGGATTGAAGCTCTTGAAAACTATGTGATCTTCAATACTTTCGATGAAAAGTATACCATACATTTCACCATGAAGGCCATTGAACAGAAACTGCCTTCTGACAAATTTACCAGGGTACACAGATCCTACATTGTGAATACGAGCAGTATCGAAGTAATTGAAGATAATTGTGTAATCGTGCGCATACATGACGGGAACAAGTCCATCCCCATAGGGAAATCTTACAAGGATAACCTCATGGGTGATATCAACCTGATGGTCAAATAATGTTGACCAACAGGCAAATCTTCCTGCAACATATAGCCCAGACCTCCGACTTTCCTTATTTACTAGAGATATCCCATGCGGAAGGTATATATTTATATGGTCCCGATGGTAATCCCTATGTTGACCTTATCTCAGGGGTGTCTGTAAGTAACCTCGGGCACCGGCACCCGGAAGTTGTCAGCGCCGTTAAGGATCAGCTTGACAGGTATATGCACCTGATGGTTTATGGTGAATATATCCAGTCCCCCCAGGTGAAACTGGCTGGACTTTTAAACGAGATCCTGCCACCGGAACTGAATTGCACCTATTTTGTGAATTCAGGGAGCGAGGCCGTTGAAGGTGCATTGAAGCTGGCCAAACGATACACGGGGAGGTTCAAAACAATTGCTTTCAACAAAGCATATCACGGGAGTACTGCAGGTGCCCTTAGTGTCATGGGGGATGAATCTTTTAAGAATGCTTTCAGACCGTTAATACCTGGAACTACCTTTCTTGATTTCAATGATGTTGGAGGACTCGACCAGATTGATTCACAAACTGCCTGTGTTATCATGGAACCCATACAGGGGGAAGGGGGGATCATATTGCCGCAGGATGGATTCCTGCAGGAGATCAGGGACCGGTGTGACCGGACGGGTGCCTTGCTGATTTTCGACGAGATACAGACAGGGATGGGCCGCACCGGCTCTATGTTTGCCTTTGAACATTGGGAAACCATACCAGATATTCTGCTGCTGGCCAAGGGATTTGGCGGGGGAATGCCACTTGGCGGGTTTATCTCCAGTTCAAGGATCATGTCCGTCTTCAAGACCGATCCGGTATTGGGGCATATCACAACTTTCGGGGGGCACCCGGTGAGCTGTGCAGCTGGACTGGCAAGCCTTGAGGTGCTGCTCCGGGAAGACCTGATCAAAGATGTGCCCGGGAAAGAAACACTATTCAGGGATCAACTGGAGCACCCGGCCATCAAGGAAATCCGTGGAAAGGGCCTATTCCTGGCTATGGAGCTGGGATCTGCCGAAAAGGTGCAAACGCTGATTTCACTGGCGAAGGAAAAGGGCATAGTGACCGATTGGTTTATCTTCCATGATACAGCATTCAGAATCGCACCTCCACTGATCATAACACCCGAACAGATCAAAGATGTTTGTGGCCGTCTTCAACAATTGTTGGAAAATTGTAGGTAGACAGGCATACCAAATAATAAGGATGATAGTTATATTTACGCAAAATTCATCCTCTTCGAACATGCTAAGAGTGCTTTTATTCTTCATTCCCTTATTA
>CAZXOJ010000175.1:0-9024 GCA_964642325.1 uncultured Bacteroides sp.
GGGTTATTTTTTCGTCAGGCTGATAAGGTTTCTTTCCCTCAGTTCCTTCAGTCCATTTTCCCATCTGCCTGCAGCAGCCCACATGTAATAGGAGAAATACATCTTATTCTTCCTGGTAATGTGGATCCATGGCTGGAATTCAACATAATTATAATGCGATGCAGGATTAAGGGTATGGTTCATGTACATATGCATGAATTCAGGCTGGTCTACGGGAAATGCCCCGACGAACCCGATGTTTTCCCTGGTATCATACCCGGCGTTCCATCCTTCCTTCATATTGAATATGCGCCCATAATAAACTTCCTTATTCATCCGGTACTCCTGTATTCCGTCCATGTCGGGGATCACAAAAACATCTTCCATTCCATGCTCCTTTCCTATCGTCAGGATGGGCTGGGGACCGATAATGTTTGCCTCGGGATATTTAAAATCGAGTTTATATTTGACTTCAAGGAGAGGTGAATTACCGTACAGGGTAAAAACCTTTTCCAGCATATTTCCATAAAACTCTGCCTTCATTCTTACACTGACACTACCCTCACCACTTTTTATGATTTCTGCATCATACACTTTATGTGATTCCATGCTCGCGCCACCCAGGAAATCCTCGAATCCGCCATATGGATAGAACCTTCTCTTTCTGAATGGCCCCCTGTCGTCGACCGGTTTTTCAGGCCAAAGTTTAAAGAGTACATTATCATCCTTGCTTTTTACAATGTATTCGATCACGCGTGCCCCCGTGGCGAGTAGGGTGACCATTACGCTGTCATTCTCCATCCGGTATTCTTTGACACCGTCCTTATTCAAATCGATTTCATAAATTTCAGGATTTCCTTTCTGATCCTCTACGCCCATCTGGGTTATGGTTTCCGCTTCCAGCGCTGAAGCAGTGACTTGGTATTCCCCGGCCGGAACATCCAGGTGGAATAAAATCTCTTCGTAAGCACCCGGCGGTATGTTGCAAATCCGTTCTTCTTCCAATATTATCCTGCCGGGATTTTTCTTTTCTGTTACCCTGACCTTCAGGGGAAATGAAGTCTTCGTGGTATAATTATGGATGGACACAGGATATTCCACAACCGGAGCCTGCCCATATAACAAGCGGTGAGCAGTAATAGCCGGGGGCAGTTCTATCTTTGTCATTGTGGATTTTTTCTTCCCCTCCCACTCAAAGTCAAGAGCTATAGGTTTAGTTTTACCCATGGCTTCCTTGCTAACCCTTAGGGATAAATGCATCATTTTTTCGCTTTCGGCCGGCAGGCTTATCTCCGCAAACTCCAAATGGTCAGTTTCCAGGCCTGGGGGAAGAACAATTTTCAGATCCCCGGTGATGGACCGCTTATGGGAATTTATTAATGCCAGGTGCAGATCGTACCCATCCATCCATGCTTTTATACTAACCTTGTCCATGAAATACTCCTCGAGGAAAATACGGTCTAGAAGTAAAACCTGTAGTGCATTACGAAACAAGCCGGGCCCCATCATTTTACCGGCGGGAAGAACTGCCACTGCCTTTCGGTTCTTGATGGCCGACATCAGGCTTTCTCGGTCCAGCGGATTGCCCTTTTCTATGAACAATACCATGGAAGCGGCAGCACCATCTTTTAGATTGCCGGTGCGGTGTACGAAGGGGATGTCTTCCCTGTCAATTTGTTCCTTGTTGCCTTCGGTCCCAACAAAACCGTCGAACTGGTATGGATCTGCAAGGCTATCAAAAACCTGTCTGAAAACCTGTCCATTCTTTTCCCTGATGAATTTCAGGTAGTCTGTGAGTGTAATATTTTGTTCCTGAAGCCCTTCATAGTCCTCGCATCCGTAAAGGAAACAGCTGGTACCTGAAATATAAGATAGCGTAGTGGAACCAACATCAGCATAGGCCGGGTTGCCTACCTCATCCATCCATCCCGAAATTTCATCTTTCGCCCTGTAATCATTGTATCCGCTGAAGATAAACCAGGAGTTGCCTTCATTCATACCTTTTCCAATAATTTCAAGTGGATGCCCGAATGTTATCCCCACAGATTTGTAAGTCGTTTCAACACCCATCCAGCCACGGTGAAGATCAAAGTCCGACACTATCCTTTTTGTGTTTTCAAGCAAATTATTAAAAGCTTCCTGGTCTTGCTTTCCAGGGGAGATGACTACGAATATTTTACTGCTCCCCTTCTCCAGGTAAAATGCATCCACCGGGTAATAATCAGAGGCCTCGAACTGGTGGCTTGATATCTCGCTCTTCCAACGGTTCACCCGCCCTGCCAGGGATAAGAGTTTCTCCCCGGCAGGAGAACCCGACGAGGCATAAACCAGCAGGTTGCCTTCTTTTAATTTTTTCTCCATTTCGGCAACTGAAGGCTCGATTATAGTGGTGTAAGGAGTCCCGAGAAGGCCAGTAACAAATCCTTCCTGCAAACTTAGGCCTGGAATCTCCAGCTCTACTGCCATATCCACTTTATTCTGTGCTATTGTTGCAGGGACATCTTGCACTTCCATTTTAAACAGGTTACCATACCTGTACCACTCGTGGTAACTATCATGCCAGTAATCGGTATAGCCGTTAAACCGGATTTTTTCCGGAATTGAATTTTCAGGGACACCTCTTGATCCTGTATACTTGTACTGATCCAGCTTCTGTGCATGCACCAGGTTCCATGCCGACAGAATGAAAACAAGAAGTAGGGTGATTGGGTTTTTCATAGGTTTAATGCTGCAGGAATTAAAAAATAAATCATATTCCCCGGCTTTTGCCAGGTGATCAGGGCGAAAATATCATGGATTCAATCTGATCTTAGCCCATCATCATCATCAGGAGGATCAAGAGAATGACTATGATGATGGCCAGAAAAAAAAACTGATAATTTCCTTTTTTTAATTTATGTCGCCTGACCATACTTATTTGCTTAGCTCAGGTAATAATATGGAATTGAATAATAGTTTGTAGGTGGCATGAGTGGATGCCCTGAAGTTCGGGTTAAAACCAAACAATACGAATTGTCCCTTTCCTTTTTTCATCCAAATCATGAGTGGCTTATTACCCAGAAGTTCTTCTTTTGCAACATAGCCACTGATGCGAATGTTCTTCTCAGGTGTTATTCCAATAACCCTTCGGTCCATGTCAAAATTAGGCACCGTTGTCCTGAAAGCTGGCTGTCCCCTGTAAAATACGCCAACACTGGGGGGCATGCCAAGGGTCAGGGGATGGTCCATTTTTAAATTGATTTTCACAAGTGAGCCGGGACAGTTTAAACCTGCTTTTTTCATCTGGTCAGACATATCAGTGAACGGTAACTGGAACTCTTCTTTAGCTGTATCCTTTACTTCATTCTTATTTTTATTCTTATCCTTTTCACTGGAGATTGTCAAAGTACCTTCAAACAGTTTGGTAGATCCTCCCCAGCTGATAACCAAACCTCCCTGGTTAACGAAGGCCATCAATTTATTCATTCCTTCCTTGCCAATGCCTTTTGTGTATTCGGGGGGATAGCTGGTGACATAATAATTACTCCCGCTGCCATATTTTCCGCTCATTAAAATTGATTTACTGGAACTTGGAAAGATCACTGCATCAAAATCACCAGTGAAGTCTGTCTTGCTGAAATCTCCCGGCTTTACCACTGTAAAAGGAATATGGTAGGTATCCAGCACAAATCTTGTCCAACCTGCATCCATATCATGGAAGTTAGTCTCGACCAATGCAATACGGGGCATAGACAGAGCTAGGGTGGAGCCAGGTTTTTGGTCAGTATAGATAGGTTCAACAGAAAGGTTGCTCAGCAGTGCTTTCCAGTTTTTACCTTTTGTATCTGCTGTTATGAGAAAACTGCCTTTAGCTATCTTCTTACCATCAATCTCAGTAACATTGGTCAATCTTTCCACAGCCAGTCCAAGTTCCAGGGCCCGGAAGGCTGATTTATAGCTTTCATTATTGCCTGCAGGGAACAATGCCATGGATTTCTGATCAGACCCTGACCTGAGTGTTAAAGGGGCATCCAGTTCTTCCAGGGATGACTCCAATTCAGAAAATCTTGTATTCACCTCCCAGCTTTGAACGCCAAAATGCAAAGGTAAAGACCAGGAAGTAATGTCATATGGCCTGATCATCTCTCCTCCTGGTGTATAATGGCGGGCTGGAAATTCCTGAACCTCCATTACTTCCTTAATAAATGCCCGGAAAGGTTGTGCAAGAGGAACCACTACAGATCCTTCCGCCAGCACCTTGTTGTCCAGTAGTAGTTCATCGCTGGTTTGATACACCTTTACCCCATGTTCCTTAAGCAGGTTGACCAGGTGCACCAGTTCACTGGCATCTCCTTGTTGCGCAGGCATAATATAATAGTATGGCGGCTCCGTTTTGCCCTTTTCCACTTCCCGTACGGATAGTTCGTTCCGAAAATTAAGGACAGATTCCTTGTGCATTGAAGCGGTTTTTAGCAATGAATTGGTTGATGATATCTCATAATCTACTATATCTGAGAGTTTCCACCATCCGCCTTCCCAGGGCTGGGGCATATTGATGCTTTTCTTGTATTCTCCGAGTCCCTTACCCCCTACCCTCAATTCATTTGGTTCAATATAGACCGGTGTGGCCACTTTTGCGCTGGCCGCTTCTGAAAGCATTCCGATCACACCTTTCCATAAACATGTCTCTGTTGAACCCGGCCAGTAGTCATCGAACAGGTACTGCTGGGAGACACCATCCAATCCCTCGCTGGTCATATCCTTCATCATGTTGGTCCCGAATATCTTAGTCCAGTTCCAGAGCCCGGCATCAATATTTACAGCAATCGGATCATGCATGGGAGGCACAAAATACCTTGTGCCTGTAGATCCCATCTGGTGTTTTTCAATCATTACCTGGGGAAACCAATCCTGGTTATAAATCCTGGCGATGGCTTTTGTATCTTCCTGGGAAAGGGTCACGAAATCCCTGTTATTGTCGTGGCCAACATATTTGTGATAAACTTGTGGCATGGAACTTCCTTCATACTTGGTTCCCAGGTATTTCTGATAATGACTAATTACCATATCCATGCCGTCAGGATTATGATTAGGGACCATCATATATACTACATCTTCAAGCCACTGAAGCTTAGACGGGTCACTGGTAGTGGCCAGATCGTAGGCGATTAGCGGGGAAGCTTGAGAGGGTCCAACCTCGGTGGAATGCATGGAAAGTGTACCAAGTACGAATACCTTTCCCTCCGCTATCAGTTCCTCCTTTTCCCCGGCAGGGATATTGGTATCCAATGCAAGCCTTTTATTAATGTCTTTAAGTTTATCAAGATTGTTAATGTTTCCCGCGGAAGAAATAAATGCAATATACATTGGCCTGCCTTCAGGAGAATTTCCAATCTCCACCATCTTCAGTTTATCGGAAACCTCATCAAGTTCTTGAAAATAACTGATCAGCTTTTCATAAGTAAACAGATTTCGGTCAGACCCGGGTTGAAATCCAAAATATTCGGAAGGTTTTTGCTGGGCCATTAGTATGGGGACCATTGTCAAGGACAATGCAATCGCAGTGATCAAAGCCCTGCTAAGGAAAATAGATTGAGAAAATTTCATTATCGTCTTATTAGCGTTTAGAACCGAACGAGAAAATTAACTATTTTTTTGTAAAGCCCCGCATCCTAGCAGCATCTTCAATGATGCCTCCATCAATTCTTTTTGATGTATTCTCAAAAAATGGTAATTTGAAATCGCTAACCTATTTTTCAACTATGGCATCTCCATCAGAACTCCTGAAATACCTAAAACTTTCTATTAATGTTGAGAAGAAACCCGGTAAAGATGTAAAAGAGCTTTTGGCTAGCACCATACTCGGCACACCAGGAAAACTAAGATACCGTCATACATCATTTAACACCAAGCTTCCTTTTCTGGGCCGGATCTACTTCATTGTCCTTAAAAAGTCAGACAAACTTTTAGGTTGTATTGCATTCAGCCAACGCGACACTCTTTATGTGGAAAATCCTGTAAATTCATGGTACGTCAGGTATTTCTCTATCAGGGCTCCCCTTAGGGCAAAATCATATAATCAAAAGAAAAGAAAAAGGCAGGTAAAAGAAAAGCCGCATCGTGACAACCTCCTGAAACTAACCACACAGAAGTTCTTTGATGATCCTACCATGCTGGACGATCAAATCAGCAAAAACTCGGGCGGACACCTGGTGTATGCTTACGTTGAGAAAGAGAACATCCGAAGTTGGGATTTTACCGAAATGATTGGATTCGATACAGTCGGTAGAATACATACCAGCTTTTTCAGCCGGTTTTATCCAAAAAAAGATCCGCATGTTCACCCACTCGTAGAAGGGGACAGAAAACTGGTTCTCTCCAGGCTAAGGGAGTTTTACAAGGATCACACCTTTTACACAGAACAAAACATTTTCTTTGGTAACAATTACCTGGTTTGGAAAGAAAATGGAGAGATCGTTGCAGGTTGCCAGGCCAATCCGGAAGTATGGAAATTGTTGGAATATCCTGGATTTTTCAACAAATTGTTCCTCAAGGTATTGATTCGGCTCCCTATCCTTTCGCGGCGCTTTGACCCAGGATACTTAAAATTTATAGCCCTAGAGGGTATCTGGTTTAAGAAAGGGTTTGAGAAATGCCTGGTTAAATTGTTTGAGTCAGCCTGTGCCCACCATGAATTGTATCTGGCCATCATCTGGCTCGATTCTAAGAGTCACCTATACACTAGTGTCCGAAATATTGGAAATCTGGGCATCATTGACAAATTCATTAAATCGTCTGTAGGCGATATCAGGGTTAAATTCATCAATTGGACGGAAGAGGATAAACGATACTACTACGAGCATCCTGCCTATATATCATGTTTTGATATGACCTGAGGATCAGTAAGCTTTAATGGTTGCCTGCTTGCTTTCAAACTGACCAACCCTGTTTCTTTGTTTCTCGATCTCCTGCATCTTCTGATTTTGTTGTTCAACCAGTGCCGGTATTTCCAGAGTGATATTGTCAATATCTGATTCATATCCCACTATTCTCTTCTTTTCCTTCTGAACGGAATTTTGCATTTTCTTTTTTTCCTTCTCAAGATCCTTCAATTCTGACTCCAGTGTTTCTTTCAGAACTGCATCGTCGCCCACTGAACCCATCCGAACTTTTACCCGGGCAATTTCTTCGTTCTTTACAGCAATATCCGTATCAAGGATCCTTATGTCATCATCAGATACAGTGATATCATGTTCATTTTTACTGACCTTCTTCTCCAGGCCTTCTTTATCGTTCTGAAGTTTTTTTAACTCTTTTTCCAACTCCTTCAGGACAATCTCTTCCGCTTCGAGCTGGTCTTCCACCTCTTTTATGTAGGCTTCCTTGCCGAAATCATGCATGAATGCTTTGAGTTCATTGAACTCAGATTCGTACAGATCCTCTGTAATAAATTCATTCCGTTTTAATTCAATACATGCATTCAGCTCCACTATTGAATCACGGGGTATTATCTGGCTGTAAATATTCACCGGGTCATCGCCTATGGATTTAATAAAAGCACCAAAAATGGTTATTTCCCCCTGATGAGCTTGAGATACTTTTGATTTGGTACGTTTTTCAATTTCCTTAATCCACATGTTTTCAACAAGCTCCCGTTCTGCTTCAGGTATCAATACCTGGACTCCTGAGTATTCATCCTGGCCAAGCTTGAAACTGGCCCCTGATACCTCAATGGTTTTTTGTCCGAATAGCACCAGAGGGACTATCAATAGTCCTACTAGGTAGATAATTTTTTTCATGATAGGGTTATTTTGGGTTTTTCAGTTTGGGTTTTAATAAAAATAAAAACAATTTGTTTAAAGTCAAAATATTCGCATCCGTAACATAATGATCAATAAGCAATCTATATTGTCAAAACCGCCAATAGCATTATGATCACAACTCAGTCGCTAAAACGTTTCAAATCATTTGTATTGAACCTCCATTCCGGTGTTTCAATGGGGTTCTCGTCCAGTAGATACCATGGAGAGTACAATGAATTTTTCCTGTTTACGAGGATTTGAATATCCTGTGCAGGCATATAACTTTGAGCAAGCATGTACACTTTTTCACCACTGTACGGGTTCTCAGCCATATCCACAACAATGACGGCATGACCATATGGATTTCCAGTTTGAATAAAGACATTCCCGATTTTCATGTCTTCCATGCTGTCCAGGCCTATCAATTCCTGGTTGAGGGAGCTGGTATTAGCATAGGAAAAAACAAAATCAAGGTATTTCCTGAATTTCCCGTATGAATGATCACCATCAATAAATTCCTCATAATACCTTGCTTGCCCGTCAGAAACAAAGTTGAAATGAATATCCTCATATTGGTGCCTGGCATAAAGGAATTCCGACCTTAATCTCATGATGGCATCCGCACATTGCTGAAGATCCCTGTTCCCGATTTCCATATCGATGACGGATATGTATACATTCTTTTTATTCTTTGGCTGTCCATTATAATACCTGACCCGGGTACCAAACGTTTTTAACTTCAAGTGCCTGAGATAAAAACCAAAGGAAGCGGTGTCAATAACCGTTCGAATATATCCAGGAGGGGGGGCAAAGCGATTAAAGATGGTATTACCGGCAGTGTCAATTTTGGTAAACGGATCCTTCATGTGGGTGCTGCCCATAGTTTCTTCTCCGGCTTTACTGATGCATGATATCAGTACAAGCAAAGCGATGATAATTACTACTATGGCTGCTTTGAGGGATCCCATTTCATAAACCAGAATTTAATATTTCCAGATGGATCTTCCCAGTAATGAAAGGTTTCAAACCCATACCTTTCATAGGCCACTTTTGTTCTCTCCATGGCAGTTTCCAGGTAGATAGGAAGGTTTAACTCTGTGGCCAGTTCGAAAATGGCATCCCGCAACTCATATACTGCTCCCCTACCATCCGGTATCACACCTAAAAACCAGAAATACAGATAATCTCCTGATTCGGGGCGTTTACTCCTTCTGTAGGATTCCCTTTTTAAAACTTTGGGGATCCGGCTTGGATTTATTGAGAA
>CAZXOJ010000176.1:0-8977 GCA_964642325.1 uncultured Bacteroides sp.
CTATAAAATATTAGAAAATGAAAAATCTACTTATTGTTTTGCTGCTTATATCAAATGCTGTATATGCACAATATGAAGACTTCGAAATTGATGCACTCGTAAGCCCCAAGCAGGATGGGATTATCCTGACAGTAGGTGGAGAGCAGGCTGATGTCCAGGGATTCTCCAACAGGTCCATTCAGCTGGCCGTGGATGCTTTACCAATCCAAGGTGGAACAGTAAAACTTGATCCTGGCACTTTCGAGCTGAAGGATGGGGTACGCTTGAGGTCTAATGTACATTTAACCGGATCGGGTAAGGAGACCATTTTAAAACGAGGCAGGGGATATAAATCAAGGCTGATTGATGATGCCGATTATGCTGAACTGAAATTGATGGTGGAGGATGCCTCCGGATTTGAACCCGGGATGAGTGTGCAGATATTGGATGGGCCGCAATCGGGTTGCTGGAATGTTTCCGCCGCTACGATTACGGACATCCAGGATAATGTACTTTATATTGACAAATACCTGATCAGGGACTACAGTGCAGACAATGATGGCTGGGTTTCCAATGCCGGATCAGGGGTCCTGGTATATGAAGCAGAAAATGTGCTGGTATCAAATCTTGTCATAGACGGAGATAAAGCACATAATGAAAAAATGGACGGATGCAATGGAGGTGGAGTTGCGATCTTAAAATCAAGATACGTAACAATTGAGAACGTTCATGTTAAGGATTTTAATGGCGAGGGAATCACCTGGCAGATCACTGAAAATGTTACAGTACAGAATTGTGAGATAGAAGGTTCTGGCAATATTGGTTTGCATCCGGGGACCGGCTCTCCCAAGTCAAAGATCCTGAACAATAATGTTCACCACAATACTGTGGATGGCATGTTTATCTGCTGGCGTGTTCATCACAGTGTGGTAAAAAATAATCAATTTCACCACAATGGGAGGCATGGGATATGTACCGGCCACAAGGATTCAGATGTGGTTTTTGAGGATAATCATGTTTTTGAAAATGGCAGTGATGGGATAAATCTCCGGCAGGAAAATACCCGAAATTCACCTCATCGTAATACTTTTATAAACAACCTGGTCGAAAACAATGGCCAGAACGGGGAAGGTTATGGATTTGCGGTTTATAGCGAACCTCAAGACCTGGTCATAAAAGACAACATCATTCGGGATACAGGTAAAGGAACCCAAAAAGCAGGGGTCTTCCTGCTGGAAAAGGTTCCGAAGGTCACGATAGAGGGCAATAAGATGAGTGGTCACCCGGAAGGCAAGGTGGTCACTAAATAGGTTTTCTTATACCAATCCATGTATTCCAGCAGCTTTTCTTTATAGTCTTCCAGTCCCAATAGTTCTTCATCACAGATCAGGTAAGACATATCCGTCCGGCGGAAGGCAAAATGCCGGGCGCGGTCCTGACGATGAAAAAATTCTTTTTCTTCTGTGGACAGCCCTTTGGGTAGTCTGGTTTTCTCCCACACATCCACCAGCTCCTGGTACACTTCCTGCCTCTCCGACAGGTTTTTCTCAATAATATCAACTGCATTTGCCATGGACTCATAGGCTGCCTCGTGGCTTGCAAAACGCTGGTTATGGGCTTCTTTTACAGCTTTTTCCAGGGCAGACAACGAAAGGTAGGTATTACATGTATGGCTAACAAGGTCTACTATGGTAGTAAACAGTTCCAGGTCATAGCTGTTCTTAATACCAGCCGTCTGGTTGGACTGGATGATCTCCCTGGCCCTTTCCATTTGATTCAGCTGCTCGATGGATTCATCGATTTTAGCTGCATACTCCCGGTTCCAGAATTCATCATATTCAAGGTTATCGCCCCGGGGCAGATCAGGCAGATGGGTCTTGCCTATATCACCATAATGCCACACCCTGCGCTCCAATGATTTGTAATAATAATAACCGGCCTTGTTCAGCAGCAGGTATAACTCTTTCATATCACTGGATTCCTCCCCATAATAGTTCAAGAAAAATTTATGAATGAATTCGTCCAGGGAAGGATTGTTTCCGCTCCAGGACCATTCTGCAGAATTGATAAAACTCATCATCCACATCTGGTTATGAAGTCCGGAATCATCCCATGAAGTGTTGATCATCCCATCGAATAAACCTGTACTTGATGCCTGGTGAACCGGATTATAAGATCTTTCCAGGCAGTTTTCGACCTCCCTTTCTTTATCTCCTTCACCTCTTAGCCTGTAAAAATATGGTAAAAAGAGGGGTTCAATACCTGGATTGGGATCATAAACAAAAATTTCATAGCCCTCTTTTTTGATTTCTTCGAAACGGTCTGTTCCTTCAGTTCCCCGTAAATCAACGACCATGCCTTTTGGCGGATTTAGGTCCGCATCTGGGAAGTATTGTGCACTCCAGGCCATGGCTGTCCGGCCCTCCTTCATCAGGGGCTTAACACAGCGGGTGATGAATTTTGTCATCATGGCATGTTTACTCGATTCTTCCAACTCGGCCTGGCAACCACATTCAACTCCCTTCCCCAGTTCATAAGACTCATCCGTCCCAATATGAATGTACTCAGAGCCGGGAGTAGCCTTAATGGCATCCTGCCAAAGATCACCCAGCAGTTCATAACTGCCATCCTTATGTGGGCAAAATTCCCAGTTGGATGCAGCTATTTCCCTGAGGTGGCTGTGCTGGGGCCATTTTAAGATATAACTCACATGTCCCAGTCCCTGTATAAGCGGCACCAGCTGCACATGGTATTTTTTTGCATACCTGGTGATCTCCTGCATCTCCTCCATGGTGAATGCTCCCGGAGCCCCTATCTCGGGATGGCTGGGGTACTCGAACTTATCCTCCCATTCCCAGAGCAGCATATTGACTTTGTACCTGGACATATCGCGTATGAAACTTTCAACATATGAGCGTTTATCCTGGTGATGCTTGGTATCATAATGCCAGGCCCTTTCTGGAATATCCGGCCAGTCTGTGATCTCCATCCCGGGAATATAGGCACCGGCTGTCCCCCTTATAATGACCTGCAGCAATGTCTGCGTACCGTAAAACAATCCTGCTTCACCCTTTGCCCTGATGACCAGCTGATCAGCTTCCGCTTTCAACTGGTAAGCCTGCAGGGCTTTCTTTTTTGGCAGACCCACGATAGTCTTAGAAACCTTTTTATGTGTCAGGATAATTGATTTCCCGGAAGCAGAACCGGTGAGAACAGCATTTATTCCCCATTCATTTTTAAGCTGGGCTGCCAGTTCTGTTGCAGCGAACCTGTCTTCATCCGATGCATTCCTGTCCAGTACAATGGACAGCTCCTCTCCAAGCACAAAATCCCCTCCACCAAGGCTAACTTCCTGTGGGTGGGGGATGAGGTAAATCCCTTCATTAATAAGAGCAGTAGTAAGGGCTGCTGCAGGAGAAGCCGCTGACAGCCATAAAAACAATGAAGAAAAAAAAAGTATATGGTTTTTTCTTTGGAAGAATGAATTCATGATTATGTATTATTTGTTGTTAACGACATTAAGTTTTTCTGCAACCAGGCTGGTTACGGCATCGATGGCATCGGGGAAGACTTTCCTTAAATCAATCTCGCTTTCATTTTCCAGTTTGCCTTTCAGCGTTTTCATGAAAATGTTTTTGATCTCCGTAGCCAGGTTGACTTTTTTGACCCCCCTTGATATAGCATCCTGGAGAGTCTTATGAGGCACTCCGCTCCCACCATGTAATACTAGTGCTGCATTGGTAACCTCCCGGATCCGGGATAGTCTTTCAAGATCCAGCTTGGGCTCCTTTTTGTAAAAGCCATGTGAAGTTCCGATGGCAACAGCCAGGGCATCTGTGCCCGTCTCATCCACGAAACTACTGGCTTCTTCCGGCCCAGTAAAACCTTCTTTTTCCGTTGATTGTCCGAGTTTTGCCACATAACCTAACTCAGCCTCAACACAGGCATCATATTTACTTGCCAGGGCAACTACTTTTTTTGTGATTTTTATGTTTTCTCGAAATGGTTTTTCACTGGCATCGATCATGACCGAATCAAATCCTGCATCGAGGCATTGTGCCGCCAATTCATAAGAATCTCCATGGTCCAGGTGAATCCATGCCTTTACCCCATGATAATCTCTGGCAGTCCGGGCCATCTGAAAAGCCAGTGGCAATCCCATATATTCAATAGAGCTCCGGGTCAGTTGTAGTATTATGGGGCTCTTACAACGGACAGCAGCCTGCAATACTCCTTCAAGGGTCTCGAAATTGTAAAAATTAGTGGCAAGCAACGCAATAGGAGTTCCCTGGAGTTCTTTATACTTATCCTGTAATCTCATTTTTTAATTTTTACCTATCTGACAAACCACAGGCCCTGGAATAAATCCCGGTGACGATCTGAATGTAATTCAACACCAGTTCCATTGGTTCATTGACCAGTCTTCCCTCCAATATTTCATAAAACTGGTAAGGCATGAACTGGCTTAAAAGTGACAAGGGCATTTTGTTTTTTCTGAGATTATCAATCAACCTGTCTTTTGCTGCGTTAATTGATTCATCAGGCCAGTAATACCTTGATCTGTCAGAAAAACTGTATTTACGTTTAAACAATTGTTGATTTTCTGTCCCAGGATAATACTTCTTCCAATGCTTTGGATCCTGCAGCATCACCATATCCATAGTATCCCTTAAACGGGAAAGGCCATCATTATCTGCACCCATTATTTCAATTTCCATTGATTCCAGGGCAAACAAGGCCTCCCGGTAGGCGAATGTCAACCATGGCCCCACCTTCAGGATGCAGAAGTGGTCTTCGACGAGGGACTTTAAACCGGTTTCTGTCTGGTAATCTGTTGAATGGGCTTCGTAGACAAGCTTGTTATACGCTGAAATTTTACTGCTTAATTCCCCGGCCAATTCCCTGTTGTATTTAAATACCCTGTCATCTCCGTATTCCACGCCTGGTTGAACAACCACCGCCACAACCCGCTCCCACGCATCTGCCAGTCCCACATCAGCAAAGGATTGCCTGGTTATCTCAATGGTCCTGGCAGCATCTTCCGGTTTTGTCGGGATAATGATGTCTTCTTCTTCCTGTGCTCCCCCTGGAGGAGGAACTTCGGTTCCAATTACATAAACTGGCTGCGGATCATCTGGACAAAAATCTTTCCAGACATCTTCAGCTACCCGGCATAGCATGGCAGCCCTGGAGGCAACGATTTCATCGCTTAATGGTTTTTTCCTGTCCCCGGGATCATCCGCACAGAACATGCTTGTATCAAGGTGAATTTTCTGAAAACCAGCTTTCACATATTCCTCAACCAACACTTTTGCATGATTCATGGCATCCCCGGCGGGTAGATCCTGCCACTTATTCGGACCAAGATGATCACCTCCCAGCAGGATCAGCTCTTCAGGAAAACCAACCCTGGAGGCAATGAAATTTACATACCCGACAAAATCAACAGGTTTTTTACCTGTATAGCCACCTTCCTGATCCACCTGGTTGGAAGTGGATTCAATCAAGCAGATGGATCCATCCTCCCTGGCCTGCATGAAACAGGCTTCCAGCACGGCAGCATTCGCTGAACAAACCGAATAAATCCCTTTTGCACCAACCTTTCTATTGTCAGCGATAATCTCAAGGAATATATCTCTTGCATTTTTCACTATGCTTCCCTATTGATACGGGTTGATCCTGGTATTGGGATTTGCTTCTTGGATACTGATGGTGGCCTGTGCAACAATGCTAATAGATTGTAACACCCTGAACGACCCGTGATATTGAACCTCCCTTTGATGGTGAGTCCGGCTCCAGGCCCAGGTCCAATGACTTATAGAAACCGATAATCTGAGCCGGAAGTATAAAAATTACACTATAGTATTGCTCCGGGACATTTGCTGCGCACTCAGGAAATTTAATCGAATAATCAAAATTTATTCCCAGTTTATCAAGATCATGTCCAACCCCGATGCTTTTTGCTCCCGTGGGAGATTCATCAATAGCTTTAATCAGATCCAGTTCATACTGCCGCGCATGCCCATTATTTGACAGCAAATATGTAATGAGGGTTGATCCATCTACAACAGCCCTTGGACCATGGCGGAATCCCAGAAAGGAATCATATTTACATATAACTTTACCATCTGACAGTTCCTGTACTTTCAGGTGAGATTCATGTGCCACTCCTAAGAGAGGTCCGGAACCCAGGAAGACAGCCCTTTTGAAATCAATTGATGCAATTGATCTTAGTTTTGAAAGGTTTTCCCTTAAAATGAACCTGCCATACTCACATAACCTCTCAATCACTGGCCGCATAGTCTCAATATCATCAAGACCCAGGATCAACAATCCGGTAAGCAGCATGGATGAAAATGAACTAGTCATGGCAAGGGACCGGTCGTTCGTTTCTTCAGGAAGGATAAAAACGTAAGTATGATCATTGCGAGATTTAAGCGCCAGTTCCCCATTTTTATTACAGGTAATGATCAACTGGTAGAGATCATCACAATTGGCTTCAGCCAGATTTACCGTGGCCAGGCTTTCAGGACTGTCTCCTGACCTGGCAAATGAGACGAGCAGTGTGGGTTTAGAGCGGATAAAATAATCCTGGGGATGGGTTATTATATCCGTCGTAGCAATACTTTTAGTACTTACCTTCAATTGTTTCTGAACTGTACCGGCAAGCACCTCACCGATAAAAGCCGATGTCCCGGCTCCAGTTAATATTATAGAAGGATTTTTTTTATCGATTATATTCCCGATAAATTCCTTGATTTGTTCCTTTTCCTCATTTACCCTCTCATATGTTTTCAACCACATCTCCGGCTGACTGGATATCTCTTTTGCAGTATAATAGCCTCCATTTGCTTCAAGGTCCTTTGTATCAATATTGAGGTATTTCATCCAGTGTAAGGGTTATTTCAATACAAATATATATAATTTTCACTTTCTTTCTATATAAATATATTATATTTCATAAGGTTATTTATGTTATTCGTCACTAAAAATAGCATAACAACAACAAATTAATCACCTGTCATCCGATTTTTGAAAATATTCCTTTCAAAGGGTTCCTTTTTCAGGTTTCTGCACAACGAAATTCAAGTTTCGGAATGATTTGTTTTATTATAATAAGAATCCTACTTCTTTCAACTTTCTGTTAGTCATTATTCCCAGAAACCAGGCTTTGCATTGCTTCCTCTGAGCCTGCAGTCAGTGCAGTACCCATTATCACTCCAGACAGTGGATGTTCCGCTGTTATAGGTTCCGTATGCGGGCCAGGAATGATACCTGGGTGGTGAGTCGGTCCATCCACAATTTCCATAAGCCGTGCCTTTGGCAATGTTATGTTCATTAGGATCGATAAAGATTCTTTTTGTTTTTTCTGACGATGCCATAAAATACCCCAGTGCTTCCTTTTCCCCGTTACAGCATTGAATGTTTCCGATTATTTTATCCGGAGTCTTTTCGTAGATGCCGCCGGTCTCCTCGTTGGATTCACGGATTCTTTTGAAGAAATTATACAAATTCCTGTCTATCATATACTGTTTAACCAGTATGCTGTATTTAATATTCAGCCTGTCATCCGGTGGACCTATTGACTGAAGGACAAACCCTTTGATTTCATTGTCGAGCACATTTACCGTTGATGTGATCAGGATTGATCTGGAGGATTCGGAAACCCAGCAATGCTTCCGTTCCCATTCGATATCTATGTTCTCAATGGAGGGAGGGGGACCCTCGGGACCATGGCTAACCTCTACGTAAGTCGGCATTTCAAACTCCCATGTCTCCTCAAAATCCCATTTGAAATAGGTAGTACTATCTGCAATAGCCCGGGTATCTAACAGAATATTTAGCCAGTTTTCCTCATAGGGAGTCTCAAGATCAAAGTTAGTACGTTTGATTTCCTTATGATACACACTGTCAATCTCAGGTACTTCCTGCATCAAAACGGGTGAGGATTCGTACTGCCATCCGTCAGGGGTGGTAATCATCAGGGTATAGGTATTACCCGGAATGCCATGCAAATTCTGTTCTTCGGTTTCATAATACCCGGCCATGTTTTCAAAAAGCCGGTAAACATTCCCCTTATCATCTACAATTTGCACCTCAGCCCCAGAAACCGGCGGATAGGAACTGACCACAGTATTTATATGATCATATACGGGAATGGTGGAGGTGAGGCTGACACTAAAAGGTCCGGGGTCATCAGTAAGCAATCCTTCAACAACCAGCAGGCTCCCAGCATTTTTCATATCCAGAGATGGTCTGAATGGTTCCACACAAGTCATTAACAGCACGAACAAGCTGCTAATGGCAATCGGTCTGAAATAGCTATTAAATATAATTCCACTCAAAATCCAAATTGTCTGCTAACTCAGGAAACTACCTTCCAGAATATCAAGCATAATTGAATCCCAAAATTTCCTTATTAGTCTGTTGCGTCATCCTGTCCAACCAAAATCTTAGTTTCGGCCTGTATTATGATACCTTGAGAAGATATCCCACTGACCTTAACTGTATATTCTCCGGTAATATCGCCTGTGTAGAATTGGATTACACTTTCTCCTGAAGGTCCAATTGTAATATCCGGCTCCCAGCAGATAAGGTACCTGAAATCAGGTAGCCTGTTTGGTGTATCCTGGAGAGAATGATCCACGGCATTATACTCCATTTCTGATCGTGCAGCCAATGGAAACACCAGCCTGATCATGTTGGGGAGCAGTTGAACAGCACTAAAATCTGATTTTTTAGTATGCAGATCAATGATACCGCCAAAAATAAAATCTTGATAATAATATAGTTCAGTCAGTATGCTGATTGTGTTTATTTTGTATACCGGTATTCGTGCAATTTGACCATAATCTGAATACAGGACCCCGTCAATGAATACCCCGGGACTTTCTTCAAAATAAGATTTAGTCACTTTATCCGAAACTTTTATATCATATTGGCCTCTGGTAAAAGTATATTTTACAGATGGCACCAGTTCATAGAAATATTCCGGTAA
>CAZXOJ010000177.1:0-8956 GCA_964642325.1 uncultured Bacteroides sp.
AAGTCAGGATGATAATATGTGCTGTCAGAAGATTTTTGAGTTATGGTTTGTTTGGTCATTTCTCAATATTCTTTGAAAAACCTGCGATCAACTGCTTGCAATATGCACCTACCCCAATCACATCTGCACCAACATTAATGAATTTATATCCTAATTCTATCAGATCGTTCATGTTATTGATACTACCTGTAGTTCCTGCAAATTTGCCATGTTTTATAGCCACTTCAGCTACCTGTCTTCGTGCATCAAGCAGTGCCGGATGATCCCAATTCCCGGGTGAACCAATGCCCTGACTGAAATCTGCCGGGCCAAAGAAAAGCATATCAATACCATTAAGTGCGGCAATGGCATCAAGATCATCAAGAGGTTCCGGATCTTCAATTTGTACGATGACAAACCGCTCCTTATTTGCCTGTGGAAGATAATCTTTATAATCTATGGTTGCATATCCCCCATCTGCATTTCCTCCATCGAGAGGACGTCGGCCAATGGGATGGAAACGGGTCATCTGCACTACTTTTCGCGCATCATCGACCCCCATAATATGAGGTACCATAATGCCTGTTGCATCCAGCTCAAGGGGTTTGATATAGTCACTGTAACCACCTCGTGAAACCCTAACCATTACATCCATATCGTTGCTTTTAGCAGCCCAGATATGCATTTGAAGTGATGACCAATCTCCAGCCAGGTGTTCTCTGTCAATCCACACGCAATCGAATCCGACCATCCCGGCTATGTCTGTTACCTGGGGATCCAAATGGATATTGAAACAGCTTACAACTTCTCCGTCTCTCAGTTTCTTTAGAACTTTGCTTGGTCTCATTTTCATAATTATGTGTATTTATTTTCCATAAATCCATTCAAGGTTTATCCTGCTGATATGCGTTATGGCAAGGCCACTCTTTACTTCACTGTTTCCTGCACAATGGCCTAGCAATACATGCTCTCCAGTGAAATCGATGGCAGTGTAACAGTACCATCCCTCGGGATCATCTGCCAGTGTTCTAACTCCTTGCCAGGTTTTACCTTCATCTTTACTAATGCCTATATTAAAGGGCGTTCTTTTCCCCGCAATGGCTTCATCTTCCCCACCATTATTGTTCCATACCATTAATAGATCACCCGTTGTGGGTATGCGTTCGATAGAAGCCGGGGAGCGAGGTGACTTAATAGTGCTTGGCTGAGCAGGAGACCATGTCTCTCCCCGGTCAGAAGAATAAGAAATATATTGAAATCCTGAATTATTGCGCATAAACATCAAAATTCTTCCATCTTTAAGATCAACAACACCGGGTTCCTGAAGCATCGCACCATCAGAATTTGTAACTTCTTTTCCTACCTTCCATGATCCCCCATTGTCATCTGAATAATAGGTTTGAATCCTCCCTGTGCCTGACCATTCCATATCCGGGGAAGCATGTTGAGAAAGGGGTACTATTATTCTGCCATTTTTCAACTGGATAACACGATCATTATTCAAAACATAATATCCAATTCGATCATCAATACATTCGATCTTTTCGCCCCAGGTATTGCCTTCATCTTTAGAAATCCGGAGTATTGGTATGCAGTCTGTAAGTGAATTTTTTCGGAGATAGAACAATGCAATATCCCCATTTATTAATCTCAAAAGACTAACACTCATTAAGTTTAAACCTGACTCATTCGAGAAAAGTATGATATCCTTATCACTCCAGGTTTTTCCTTCATCATTTGAATAACGGCTTGCAAGAACAGCTGAAGCGTGATCTGAATCCCCACCTGTAAAGTGAGAGTAGATAAACAGGATCCTCCCATCCTTCAATGTAATGAAATCTCCTTCACTGTTTCTGGGATTAAGATCTGACGGAGCTAAAATCAGTACCGTTTGTGGAGTTTTGTTTTCAATACTGGAATTTTGTGTATTGGTGCCACATGATAAATGAATGAATAAAATTGACATGATAATGGGAGCAAATCCTCTATTCATTTTTGATTAATTAATGGCTATAAATCGAAATTTGTAAGGACTATTTTATTCTGGCTCTTTATCCTCAGATTACTATGCGTGTAATCTAAGTATAAAGGTACCCCAATAATGATATGAAATATTATCATTTAAGATTAAAAGCACTGAGTACATGTCTGCCATAGATCCTAATTTAGAATAGAATTAAATAATAACAAACATATTAAAACAAACTATGCGAATAGGTTGACTCTTATCAGTATATACTATATTTAAATTCCGCAGAACACTAAGATTAATTCGCATTTGAATTGAGATAACAGTCCTAAAATAAATTTTTATGGAGAACAATACCCGTCGAAAATTCATGAAAACACTGGTAGCATCAATTGGTGCTGCCGGGGTGGCAGGAAGCAGTAGTATTTTAAGCTCATGCAGCAGCGTTGAGTCGGTTGATGGGGATAAAATTACCCTGCTAACATCGAGCGGAGAGTTGGTTGAGGTTGACAAATCACAGTTAAAACCAGCTGAAATGCCATCTCTTTCTGAGAATCAAAAACGAGGGAGGAAGGGATTGCCAGGGAAAAGCTGGGTAATGGTGATAGACCTTTCCAAATGCAGGAATGCAAGAGAGTGTATGAAAGCCTGCCAAAACCATCATCAGCTCCGTCCTGAACAACATCATATAAATGTATTGCAGATGCAGGACACCGAACATACTGCGCCGTATTATATGCCAAAGCCCTGCCAGCATTGCGACAATCCCCCCTGTACCAAGGTTTGCCCTGTGAATGCGACATTTAAACGTGAGGATGGAATCGTGCTGATTGACAATGAACGATGTATCGGATGCAGGTTCTGCGTGGCTGCCTGTCCCTATTCAGCCAGGGTATTTAATTGGTTTGAACCCAGGGATGCAGAAAAATACGAAGGGGTTACCTATAATATTGAAGCCAATGTACCACAGAAGAAAGGCACCATATCCAAATGTCTTTTCAGTGCTGACCGCCTGCGTGATGGTAAGCTTCCTTCCTGCGTATCTGCCTGTCCCAATGGAGTCTACTGGTTTGGCGACCGGAATGAAGATGCAGTAACCAATGGCACAACGAAAGAGACGGTTAGCTTGAGTAAACTGTTAAGTGAGGGAGCTGCCTATACGCTAATGAAAGAACTTGGAACAGAACCCCGTGTTTTTTATCTTCCACCAAAAGACAGGGCCTACCCATTCGTAGCAGAAAATTAAACTTACACACATGAATAAAATTGAGTCTCCTGAAGAATCAAGAAAATTGTTAGACAGGATTGTTGTGGACTTAACACGATCCATCGTTAAAAAGGATGAACTAACCCGGTTCTGGTTCTTCATTCTGCTTATGTTCGTTGGCGTCGGACTCTGGGGTTGGTTCATACAAATAGATAAAGGCCTCGGTGTTACAGGGATGCGGGACTATATTTCCTGGGGTTTGTATGTAGCCAACTTTGTATTTTTTGTGGCAGTAAGCCTGGTGGGTTTATTGATTAGTTCTGTCCTGCAATTGCTGAAGTTTAGCTGGGGAAAAACGATATCCCGGGCTGCCGAGCAAATTTCTGTTGCCACTGTTGCCCTTGCAGGAATCATCATCGTTATGGACATGGGCCGCCCCGATAGATTGCTTAATGTATTTTTTCACGGAAGGTTTGCCTCACCAATTGTTTGGGATTTAACGGTCGTATCGACCTACCTTGCTATCTCGGTATTGCTTTTTTACCTCCCCCTTATTCCCGACCTGGCCCTCATGCGTGATCGTATGGGATCAAAAGTTCCAAAATGGAAACTGAGTTTATATAAATTCCTCGCCCTGGGATGGAAGGGGAATGCACAACAATATGCAACCGTATACCATGCTGTGCGTGTGCTGATGATCCTGATCATCCCGGTAGGTTTGTCCATTCATACGGTAACTTCCTGGCTGTTTGCGGCAACCCTGCGTCCGGGCTGGGACAGCACCATATTTGGTCCCTACTTCGTTGTCGGGGCCTTCGTAGCCGGATCTGCATCTTTGATCATACTCATGTACGTATACCGCATGAGATATGGCTTGAAAGATTATTTTGAAGACTTACACTTCGACAGGATGGGGAAACTCCTGGTACTCGTTTGCCTGGTATATCTTTACTTCAACATCAATGAATTCCTGGTTCCGGCATATAAGATGAAATCAGCGGAAGGGGTCCACCTGAAAGAATTGTTCTCAGGAGGATATGCTTTCCTTTTCTGGTTTGTACAAATTGCCGGCATTGCTTTGCCCATCCTGTTGATACAGCTGAAATATTTCCGAAAACCTGGTCCCCTGACCATCATTTCGGTTTTCGTTTTATTTTCTTCCTGGTTTAAAAGATATTTGATTGTTATCCCCACCATGGAACATCCCTTCCTCCCGGTCCAGAATGTACCTGAACACTTCCATCATTATTCACCAACGAGTACGGAAATAATGATCATGCTGTTCTCATTTTTCACTTCCATACTGATTATCTCGATTCTGGCTAAACTTTTTCCTGTGATCACCATCTGGGAATATGCCGAAGAAAAGGGGATAGACCGGAAATATTTTACAGAAAAACCTTAAAACTTATCTGCCATGAAGATGAAATGGAATATTTTACTTTTAGCAATACTGGTACTTCCGGCACAGCAGGTTTTAAGCCAGGAATGGTTGGTCCCTCCTGATCAGTCTGCCATAAGCAATCCCTCTGAATATAATCTTGAAAATGTAAAAAGAGGAAAGGAGATATATACCCGAAATTGCCAATCCTGCCATGGTGACCCCGGGAAAAACAATCCGCTTGCACTGGTCCCCCTTCCGGTTGATATTGCATCGGAACGTATGCATGCAAATTCCGAAGGAGACATGTTCTATAAAATAACTACTGGCAGGGGAATTATGCCTCCTTTTGAAGCTTCCATCCCGGAAGATGACAGGTGGAAACTGGTTAGTTTTATTATGAATTTCAAACCCGGTGGCACACAACTGCTTGTGGATGCTCCCCCGGTAAAAGCAAAATTGCTGGCTTCGGTAAACGAAGACAAGTCTACCGTTGAAATCCTCGCTGAGCTTGATGGTCCAGGCAGGGTTGGCCTGGCTAATGCACCGGTCATTGTCAGTGCGAAGAAAACTTTTGGAAATATTGAACTGGGACGAACCCTTACCAACGAGAACGGGAGGACTGAGTTCCTTATTCCTGAAAATGTCATTGGTGATGAAGAAGGTTATGTGAGCATTGTCGTCTCTCTTGGCGATGGTTATGAAGCAAATGAAGTAGCCATGGAAAAAGCCAGGGTAGGCAAAAACAAGGTTGTGCCCAGGCTCATCAGGGGCGAAGTTCTCTGGTCAACCAACGATAACATTCAGTTGTGGCTACTCTTTTCCTATATCGTTGCAGCCGGAGGTGCCTGGCTGGTTATCGGGTATATCATATTTCAAATCATTAAAATCAAAAGGTACAGCAAGATTTCATAATCCAAATCAGATGAATATTTTTTACCTCTTGATAGGAGTTAGTTTGTTTGCAGCGTTGATTTTTCTTGCTGCTTTTATCTGGGCTGTCCGAAATGGTCAGTTCGATGATAATGAAACTCCATCAAGACGTATTTTATTTGAAGATGAACCTATTGAAAATGAGGAGATAGACAAAAAATAAGAACAAATGATTTAATGCCAAAACATATGGAAAATCAGAAATTCTATTACGATAATAAGATTGTAAAGCTATTTATTATTGCAACCATCGTCTGGGGAGTTGTTGCCGTATTGGTGGGATTATTGGTTGCGCTTCAAATTGCATACCCGGTTTTTAACTTCGGACTTGAATTTACTACATTTGGAAGGACGCGGCCAATTCATACCAATGCCGTGATTTTTGCATTTGTGGGAAATGCCATATTTGCTGGTATCTACTACTCCCTTCAAAAACTACTGAAAGCACGACTTTTTAGTGACCTGCTCAGCAAAATTCATTTCTGGGGATGGCAGCTTATCATTGTGCTTGCAGCATTAACTTTTGCCCTGGGTATCACTACCTCAAAGGAATATGCTGAACTGGAATGGCCGATAGATATTTTGGTGGCAGTCGTCTGGATGATTTTTGGCTGGAATATGATAGGGACCATTATCAAAAGAAGGGTGCAGCATATCTATGCCGCCATATGGTGGTACCTGGCTACATTTATTGGTGTGGCCATATTGCATGTGGTGAATTCTTTTGAACTGCCCATCAGTTTGATAAAAAGCTATCCCATTTATGCAGGGGCCCAGGATGCGGTTGTTCAATGGTGGTACGGACATAACGCCGTGGCATTCTTCCTCACAACCCCATTTCTCGGATTAATGTACTATTACCTTCCAAAAGCCGCAAACCGCCCCATATATTCCTACCGCTTATCCATCATTCATTTCTGGTCCCTGATCTTCCTGTATATGTGGGCAGGGCCACACCATTTGTTATACCAGGCATTGCCTGATTGGGCCCAGGCGCTGGGCGTGACTTTTTCCATCATGCTCATCGCTCCTTCATGGGGCGGGATGATAAACGGTTTATTGACTCTCAGGGGTGCCTGGGATAAGGTACGTGACAGTGCTGAACTGAAGTTTTTGGTCGTAGCGGTTACAGCCTATGGTATGTCTACTTTCGAGGGACCGATGATGTCGCTGAAAAGTGTGAACCAGATCACACATTTCACGGATTGGACAATCGCTCATACCCATATTGCAGGTATGGCCTGGAACGGAGGCATTGTATTTGGGATACTTTACTGGCTTGTACCAAAAATCTTCAGAACGAACCTGTTTTCCAAGAAATTGGCCAACACGCATTTCTGGATAGCCACATTATCTATTCTCATATACGCTATACCATTATACTGGTCGGCCGTTACCCAGTGGTTAATGCTGAGGGAATATACGCCCGAAGGATACCTTGCATATCCGAATTTTCTGGAAACACTCACCCAGATACTGCCCATGTATACCATCCGTATCATCAGCGGGGTCATGTTCCTGACTGGCTTCCTTTTGATGGTTTATAATCTGTTTAAAACCATGGCGCACGGAAAGATTGAGAATAATGAACTTTCTGAAGCTCCTGCGCTGGTTTTGCAGGGATCCAGAAATCCTTTGAAGGAAACCGTCCACCGCTGGATGGAAAGACGGGCAGTGCGGTTTTCCATTTTAACATTTATTGCCCTGGCCATAGGTGGTGCAGTGGAGATCATACCCATGATATTTATCAAATCCAATGTTCCGACCATTGAAGCCGTAACACCCTATACCCCGCTTGAACTGGAGGGGCGCGACATCTATGTATCAGAAGGATGCTACACATGCCATTCACAGATGATACGTCCTTTCCGCTGGGAAACTGACCGCTATGGAGAATATTCCAAAATTGGTGAATTTGTCTACGATCATCCCTTCCAGTGGGGATCGCGGCGTACGGGTCCGGACCTGGCCAGGGCTGGTTTTGTCACTGGCCCCATGTATAAAAATGCAGCATGGCATTACAACCATTTTATGGATCCCCAGAAAATGAATGAACAGTCAATCATGCCCAATTACGCCTGGTTTGCCAGGAAAGACATTAACCTCGATATGATCCCGGCAAAGATCAGGGCCATGCAGACGCTGGGCGTACCCTATCCTGAGGGTTTTGATGAAAAGGCCATCGAGGACCTGATGTTACAGGCAGAGCAGATTGTGAACGATCTGAAGAATTCTAATATTGACATAGAACCAACCAAACAGATGGTTGCCATGATCGCGTACATGCATAAATTGGGAAGGGATATTGCTCCGCCTCCCGTGGAAGTGGTAAATTCTTCTTCAGAAACTGAATGAAAATGATAAGTGATCTACTTGAAAATATTGAGGGTATACAGGTCTATTATATTCTGGGCCTGTTGATATTTTTTATCTGTTTCGTCGTGATCCTGGTCCGGACAATGCGAAGACCGGCCAGCGAGATGAAGGAGATCAAAGAATCGATTTTAAATGATAATGACTCAGAAGAAATAATTATATCTTAAAAAATCGGGGTATGGAAGAAAATACTCAAAACAACGGACATCAGCCAGGTATGAATGATGCAGACGAAAAATTCTCGGACCATAACTACGATGGGATACAGGAACTGGACAATCCTCCTCCTGCATGGATTATGGCAATCTTTTATATTACGATTGCCTTCTCCATCATTTATGGTGCCTATTACTTCTGGCTCGATGTCGGAGATCATCAGGATGCGGAATATGCAAAAAAATCTGAGCTGCATGATGCCAAATATCAATTGCAAAGTGAATCTCCTGAAGAAATAGTACTGCTTTCTGGTGAAGCTGACATTGCCGAAGGAAAAACAATTTATAAGGAAATGAATTGTTGGACCTGTCATGGGGCCAACCTGGAAGGAAATGCCATTGGTCCGAATTTAACGGATAATGCCGCGATAAATGGTTGCGATTTCCAGGGTATTTTCAACGTAATTAAGAACGGGGTCCCGGCAAAAGGTATGACTCCTTTTAAGGCGCAGCTCAGTGACAGCAGGATACAGAAAGTAACCAGCTACATTATAAGTCTGATAGGATCTGAGCCAGAAAATGCCAAAGAACCACAAGGGGAGCCATGTGAATAAGACTGATATTTCATTCAGGGACAGGCCTATAAACCTTGATGAAAAGGGGAGCAGAAAGTGGGTCTATGCGAAGAAGCCCAGGGGCAAATGGTACAAGCGCCGTACCATTTTTAGCTGGTTTGTATTATTGTTCTTTATAGCAGTACCCTTTATCAGGATAAATGGAAATCCTTTCATCCTGCTCGATATAAGCAGCCGGAAATTTATTCTGTTCGGTGCCATTTTCTGGGCCCAGGACACCCTGATCCTTTCCCTATTAATGCTTTCATTTGTTATGTTCATTGTCCTGTTCACCGTGACTTTCGGAAGATTGTGGTGTGGCTGGGCATGCCCTCAAACCAT
>CAZXOJ010000178.1:0-3800 GCA_964642325.1 uncultured Bacteroides sp.
CACTTCAAGCTTACTATTTATTCAAAGCTGCACTTCCAAACCTGGATCTTCATCATCTAAGCTTCTGGTTGCTGTGATTCAATATCAACACGAGACATGTACATTTTGCCCGGGAGGAGACACTGAGATAGAAGACTGGACGAGGAATACGCCTTATTTAACAGGTGAGGAGGTTCTTGACTCCTGGGGTTATATCAAAGGCTTTGTCCATTCAGCAGAGCAATTTGATGATATGGAATTGGTGGGTATAAATTCTCCAGACCGCGTATATGGAGGATCTTCACGCAGCTGGAACAGTAAGGAGAGTTTCGAACATTTCATGAAGATTATAATTGAGGACCTTGAGAGCAAGATGCCTGTAGATGGTGTTTTTCTGGCCCTGCACGGAGCAATGGGCGTACGAGATATTCCAAGACCTGAAGCAGAAATTGCCAAAAGGATCAGGAAAATAGTGGGAGATCAGGTGCCCATTGTGGCCTCATTCGATCTGCATGGCAATGAAGATGAGGAATTTCTAAAGTGGGCCAATGCAGCTCTCGTGACCAAGCGATATCCTCATTTCGATTCATTCCTCCAAGGAAGCAGATCGGCCAGTTTACTGTATAGGATGATGAAAGGACATTATGTGTCTACAACGGCAACAAGAAAACCTCCCATACTTACAGCTTCGGTGTTACAATGGACTGGCCAGTCACCCTCAATGAATATTATGGAAAGAGCCAGAAGGTGGGAGGCACGTCAGCAGGACACCTATGTCAATGTTTTTTATGGTTTTCCCTGGACAGATGTTCCGGATATAGGTACAACTGTAGAGGTAATTACAAATAATAATCAGCGAATGGCTGATTCCATTGCCGATGATATGGCTGACTATATCTGGCGGGTTCGCCAGGATCTAGCCATTGGTACATTCCCAATGCCAGATGAAGCTGTAAATGAAGCTAAGCTGGCTATTGCCAATGAACAGGTTCCAGTTGTACTGGCTGATTACTCCGACCGCCCGGGAGATGCTACCTGGATATTGAAGCAACTCATCGATAATCAGGTTGGCGGCATACTCTATGCCACCTTGCGGGACGAAGGTGTACTTGAAAAATTGAAACAGGAAAATGCCAAAGCTGGTGATCCTTTTGATATGAAGGTTGGTGGATTTACAGGTGACCAAGCTGGCAGTCCGGTCCGCGTAAAAGGTAAAATAGCTTTTTTCGGATCCCTATGGTCTTACGAAAATATCGCAGCTATTGAATTCGGGGAAAGCAACCTGTTAATTATAACACCCACCTATTTTCAGGTAACCTCACCGGAGAGACTACGATTCGGTCCGGTTAACCCGGATAATTACCAGGTTTTTGTCGTAAAATCACGTGTCCACTTTCGGGGTGGATTTGATGAAACCGGCTATGCTAAAACAATTTTAGTAGTAGATGCACCCGGACCATGGTTTGGAACGGTTCGCTTAGATGCCCTGGACTATAAGTATGGTCCTATTTCCGAACTTTATCCCTTTGATGGACAGGATTAATTTAAAGTTTATAAGGTTTGCGGTATTCGTAATGCAACATCTCATTGGCCTTATCACTATTCGTGAATTTTTCTTTGTCGGCATCCCAGATCAATCTTTCTTTCGTCGCAAGGGCAATATTTGCCAGGTGTGCAAAAGAAGTTGATCGATGTCCATCCTCTAGTGTACAAAGCGGATTATTACGTGATTTTATACAATCAAGGAAATCTCGTATCAATCCCGAGGTACTGTCGGAAGAGCTGCCATCATCCAGATTTTTGTTTGGATTTGCAAACTCCTCTTTTTCGATCAATGCATCCCATTTCTGAAATTGACCACTGCTGGCTGGATGGATCTGGTATCCACCTTCATGAGCATAAAGGTTTCCCTTGCTTCCTCTAAGTTCTAGTTCTCCATATGGGAATAACCTTCCGCTGCTGCCCTCATAAATGCCAAATGAAATGATTGATCCTGATGCAAATTCAAAAGTCACCTGCATGGTATCAGGGATGTCAGCGTCGTGGTCTAATACATATTTGCCTCCATGAGCGGTAATGGCTGATGGTGCAATTTCTCCCATCATCCACCGGATAGCATCCATATAGTGCACGCCCCAATTACCCATTTGAGAAGAAAAATCGCTCCACCATCGGAATTTATAAGGTGCAATGTTATACTGGTAGGGTCTGAAAGCACGGGGGCCCAACCACTTATCCCAGTTAAAATCGCTGGGTGGTTCTGCTGGTTTTTGTTTCCCAATGCCATCAGGAAACATATTGCTTATCCGGGCAGCCCTTGCCATGGATACTTTCCCAATTTTCCCTGCCTGGATATCCTTCGCCAGTTTTTGATAAACCATATTCCCCCTGCGATTGAGTCCCACAGCCACAACCTGTTTGCTGGCGGCCTGGACTTCAACCATTTTGCGGCCTTCGTAAAGGGTAATCGTCAAAGGTTTTTCCACATATACATCTTTCCCTGCCTGAATGGCCTGAATGGTTTGCAGTGCATGCCAGTGGTCAGGTGTTGCAATACATACAGCGTCAACATCTTTGTCCTCCAGTAGCTTTCGGTAATCACTATAAGCTTTAGGCTGCTTAGGGAATTTTTCTTGCAATTTGGGTATTCTGCCATTAAGCTCTTCAAGGTAGCGGGAGCTAACCTGAGCCCTATCACGAGTGACATAGGGTTCGTATACATCACAAAAGGCTGTAATTTCAACATCATCATATTGCATGAACATCTTGAGTAATTGGGATCCGCGGTTACCTATCCCAATAAAACCCATTCTTATTTTATCGTTTGCCCCGATTATTCTCGATGCACTTGCAGAACTTATGGCTGGAATGCCCATTGAGACTCCGGCAGCAGCTACAGTGGTTTTAGTAATAAAACTCCTTCTGGATTCTTTTTTAATCATGTTTTAAGTTTTTATTTATTGAATACGATTATTTGAGTCAATTGAATTTTACTGATTTAATCGCCGAGCCCCACCTGTTCTCACTCTGAATGGAGATGGTTGATACAGCAATGTATAACTCGAAGAGTATTCCGGGTGGTTATCTACTTCCAGTACAACAACAAACCGGTCTGCATCCCAATCTGGTAATACACCCCTTACGGTTGGGCCGGTAATATTTTGATTTGGCATTGCCTCATCAAACTCCCAGGTTAATAATTCCAACTCCTCCTCGTCCGCAACCAAAGTAACAGTTACTCTTCCTTTGGGAATGTCTGAATACATATCATTTAAAATAAACAGGTCGCATGAAAAAGTTTCACCTTCCTTCCAGGTGAATTTTGGGATCCTCGCACTTGCCAGGAAGGGTCTGCACGAGTTCGATACCTCATAGAAAGCCGGTTTGGGATGATTGGGATAATTGATCAGACTGTTATTCACCGCAGTAATCCAGGGTTCATTGTAACACCAGTTCACGGCCATGGCACAAACCGGCTTTTGCCGTCGGGCTTCTTCAAAAATGCATTTATAACCTTCGCCTTGAAGTAACTGGCTGTTTTCAACCAGTTCTTCGAGATCATCAGCTTTGCCAAAGTACCCTTCCAGTATGCCTGGCATTAGCCATCTGTCAGGTCCCCAGGCATTAAATGCATGATGGCTTTCCCAGCTTGTGCCCGGCTTTGGTGGGAAAAGTTCATTCTCGGGAATAATTTTCCTTAATAATTCTACCGGGGATAAACCAGGCATTCCATATTCTGTATATGCAGTAGCACTGGCTCTTGTCATCCATTGGAAAACTTCTTCACCAATCGACTGATCTTTAAAAACATAATGCCCATG
>CAZXOJ010000178.1:3900-8928 GCA_964642325.1 uncultured Bacteroides sp.
TGGCTGCCCATGATCATGTGTCCACCAAAGATTAGGTTTTTCAATTAAAAAACTCCGGGAGTCCAGGTTGTTTACTTGCCCCTTTTCCTCAAGAACAGTATTTCCGTCAGCATCCCTTAAGGTCCACTCGTAGAATTTATCATCAATGTTTATTCCTTCAACCTTCAGATTAATGGCAGCTTCCTGAAAATCATCAGATAACTGATAATCAATAAAAACATCCCGAAAATGAGATGCGTTTCGTAGCTCCAGGTATGTATCATCCCAGATGCCACTGGGGATAAGCCGTGGGTGCCAGTCCCAGCCATAACTGACGGCAGGCTTGACAGATTGTGCGGCCTGGTTTCTGTCATCGTTTCTGCCTGGGACTTTTGGAACCGGGAAGATCCGGATCTCAAGTAAATTCTGTTTGGCTAACAGATCAGTTAAATCTAGATTAACTGCTTTGAACATCCCTTCCTGCGCAAATACCTGCTTGTTATTAAATATGATTTCAAATTCATAATCAATTCCTTTTGAAACAAAATATAGACATTTATTTGCCTCAAGATCTGACGATGAGAAATTGGTTTTATAGGTCCAGTAAACATCCTCCATCCACCTGTAATCTTTCCAGTTCTCCGCAAAATTGTGGTCTTCCCATCCTTTTGACCTTGCATAATCTAATTGTACTGCTCCCGGAACCTTCGCAGGATACCAATCCGTTGGTTTTGTTTCCTTTTTACTATGATGGCCAACCAGCCACTCCAATTCAGTAATTTGTGAACTTTCCTTTTCAAGGGGAAATGCCTGTGTTATGAAAAAGGATGAAAAAAATAGTGTTATAATCAGACGTCTAGACATTCTCTAAAATTTAGTTCAAAAACATGACAATGTTGTGCTTTGATTCTTCTAATATACCATCTTCTTTTCAGAAAAATTCCATCCCCGTATACTATATTCCCATAGTATATGAATCATACAGGCAATTGGTTAACTTTGAGATTGAATAGAGAGTTACACATACAATGTCGTTGACAATAATTAAAAAGTAAACTATGCGCTGCCTTAAAATATTTCTGTTTCAATTTGTACTATTGATCTCATTATTCAGTACAGCTCTGGGTCAACCAACAAAGCTGATCACCTATAATATTCGCTATGATAACCCAAATGATGGTGAAAACATTTGGGGAAATCGCAAGAATAAATTGGCTGGTCTTATCAATTATTATGAGCCCTCATTTTTAGGGATACAAGAGGGACTATTACACCAGGTTGAATTTTTGGATAGTTCCCTTCCAGCGTATAAATATATTGGGGTTGGTAGAGATGATGGGAAGCAAAAGGGAGAATTCTGTGCCATTTTTTATGATACAAGAACCTATAAAGTAATCATAGATTCCACTTTCTGGCTCTCAGAAACACCGGATACCCCATCAAACGGATGGGATGCCAATTTAAACAGGATTTGCACATATGGCCTTTTTGAAAACCTCCATACAAAAGAGAAAATTTGGGTTATGAATACTCATTTTGACCATCGTGGTGTAATGGCCCGTGAAAATTCGGCCAGGCTAATTTCAAAACGTGTAGAACTCATTAATGAAGACAACTTACCTCTTGTTTTAATGGGAGATTTTAATGCTACCGTAGAACAAAAGCCCATACAGATTTTAAGAGCCAATTTATCAGATGCCCTGGAAATATCAGAAAAACCATTTTATGGACCACCTGGTACTTCAAATGGATTCAGGCAAGACGAGATTGTAAGAAGAATTGATTATTTATTTATCAGGAATGTGAAGGTATTGTCCTATTCTCATATTGATGACCGACGTGATAGTAATCTTCATATTTCTGACCACCTGCCGGTTTTAATGGTAATAGAGTCTACAGTAAAATTGTTAAAATGAACAGATTAGTAATTGCACTATTAGTTATTACATCTTGTTGTGCAGGATGTAATCAGCAAATTGAACAAGTAGAACAATGGGATGTTTTCGAACTTGTATTAAATGGTCCGTCTTCCGGAACTCCTTTCATGGATGTTGAGTTAAATGCTGAATTCAAAAACGGGGAAGAAAGTATCCGGGTTCCTGGCTTTTATGATGGCATGGGGGTTTACCGTATTCGTTTTTCACCCAATAGCCAGGGCGATTGGACCTACCAGACGAAAAGCAATACAACAGAACTTTCGAATAAAAAGGGAAAGTTTCATTGTGCACCTCCCAGTGGCCAGAATCACGGTCCCCTGAAAATCATAAATACCTTCTATCTGCAATATGCTGATGGGACACCTTATTATGCTGTCGGGACAACTGCATATCAGTGGACCAGTGTGAAGCAGAAAATCCAGGCTAAAACTCTGGAAACGCTTGCGGGAGCGCCCTTCAATAAAATAAGGATGTGTGTCTTCCCCAAAACCTATAGATACGGAAATGATACGGAACCCTGGATTTTTCCATTCAAGAGGGAAGGTGAGAAGAATGATTTCTCACGACCAAACTTCGAATTCTTTCAAAACTTTGATCAAAGAGTTAGCCAATTATCAGAGATGGGAATCCAGGCTGATGTGATTTTATTTCATCCTTATGATAGCTGGGGTTTTTGTGAAATGGGAAAGGAGATGAATGAAAGATATGTCCGCTACATGATTGCCCGTATATCTGCCTACCGGAATGTTTGGTGGTCGCTGGCCAACGAATGGGATGTTCCAAAGATCAAAGAGACCATAGATTGGGAAGGAATAGGAACAATGCTTCAGGATGAGGATCCTCATCAACGTTTAAGGGGGATTCACAATTGGTATGGTTCTGAAGATCATTTTTACGATCATTCAAGGCCATGGATCACCCATGTTAGTGCTCAGACATCACAATTCTATAATGGAATTAAATGGCGAGACCAGTATAAAAAGCCCCTGCTCTTCGATGAGATGAGATATGAGGGCGATGTTCCAAGTGGATGGGGTAACCTGAGTGCTGAGGAGATGAGCAGCTACTTCTGGATGGCCGGATTGAGTGGCGGTTATCCGACTCACGGTGACACTTATCAGAATAGCGCAGATGATTCAACTGAAGTCCGATGGTGGGCCAAGGGGGGAGTCCTGGTTGGAGATAGCCCTAAAAGGATTGCCTTTTTCAGATCCATAATGGAAGAAGCTCCTGTCCATGAGATGGTCCCTGAATTGACAAGTATGGGTGAACCAGGCAACCTGAATACCAATATTCATGTTTTTTCCAAAAAGGGAGAATATTATCTGGCATATGTAGCTGAAAAAGGTCAAACGATAGAAATAGACCTACCTGGGAATGCAGATTATCGTGTGGATATAATTGATACCTGGAATATGAAGATTACTCCTTCTGAAAAGAAATATGCTGGAGAATGTGTCATTGAATTACCTGATAAACCATATATGGCAGTGAGGATCATCAAGCATTGAGGATATTAGAAGTCATCATATCAAAGCATTCAGAGGAAGAATTTGACAAAATTCTCAGTGGCGATAATATCATCGAAAAGTGGAAATATCATTCTGATAATGACCAGATTACCTACAAAGTATTGGTCCTGGATGATAATGCTAAGGAGTTATTACAAATATTGGAGAAAAGATCCATCCGCCGTATAGTCATTTACCCGGTTGAGGGAACCCTGCCGAAAGTAGAAGGCCCAGCTGACCAGCCGGGAAAGAAAATAAAGATTGGGAAATTTATTACCCTTAGCAAGGAGGAACTGTATCATGACATTGATAAGCCTGTTAGCCTTTCCGTGAATTATATTCTCATGGTGATCCTATCCTCATTTGTCGCTGGGATAGGGATTCTTAAAAACAATATGGCAATCATTATTGGAGCCATGGTCATCGCCCCTTTCCTGGCACCAAACATG
This sequence comes from uncultured Bacteroides sp., assembly GCA_964642325.1. GTDB lineage: Bacteria > Bacteroidota > Bacteroidia > Bacteroidales > SM23-62 > SM23-62. Next base: position 7,777 of record CAZXOJ010000178.1, read on the forward strand.
TCCATGGCCTTCGGGACTACCCTGGGTGACATACCCATCATAAAAAAATCGATTGTCACCGCCTCTGTCGGTACACTCATCGCCCTGGTCATTTCAGTTTTATGGGGATTGTTTGCAGGTAATGTGGATGGTATCCTCAGGGATCCAAATATAGAATATCAGGATGTTCTCTTAGCTCTGGTATGTGGTTTTGCTGGTGTAATTTCCATCCTAAGCGGACAGGGTTCAACACTTGTGGGAGTTATGGTAGCTGCTGCTCTACTTCCACCCCTTATCAGGAGTGGCCTTTTATTGGGTGGAGCTGATTATAAAAATGCTTTGAATTCCTTCCTGATCTTCTGTACCAATATTGTTTGCCTGAACATAGCCGGCATCATCACTTTTTACCTGGCAGGAATCAGACCCCGGCGCTGGTGGGAAAAAGAAATTGCTAATAAAAAGACCCGGTCTGCTTTTATCGTCTGGACCCTGGCCTTGCTGATTTTGATTGTTACCATTATGCTATTTAGAAAATTTGGATAATAAAATTTTGAATATTAAAGGATGAATTGGAAAATTTCAATTGATAGAGCTGCAGGTTTATTTGTGGTAGTTCTGATGGCTATCATAACCAGTGGATGCATTGGAGATCCTTCTGACCAGGCAGTGAAACCTGAATTGAGCGTATCTGGAAACAACAGGTATCTTGTGAATGCGGCCGGTGAGCCATTTTTCTGGATGGGCGGGACAACCTGGGGAATGTCGGAATGGCTGACCCGGGAGGATATTGACATTTACCTTAATAATCGTGCTGAGAAAGGCTTTACCCTAGTACAGGTTTGCCTTTTTTGGGGGAAAAGAGAAGAGGACCCCATCAGGTTTACTGTAAATCCGAAGAACGGCTATGGTCACAAAGCTTTTGTGGAAGTAAACGGGAAACCCGACGAGGGACAGCCATGGGTAATAAAGGGGGGAACACCTCAAAACCCCAATGATTACTGGGATCATGTTGATTATATTGTCCAGGCTGCTGCTAAAAGAAACCTGATCATTGCCGTCTTACCTGTATGGGGAAGGAGATACGTAAATGCAACACACTCTCCCCATTCAGCACCCGTTTTTTCCCTCCCCGACATGTTTTCAAATATCCGTTCGCTCTTCGAGACCATATCT
>CAZXOJ010000179.1:0-8873 GCA_964642325.1 uncultured Bacteroides sp.
GATGGAAGACCTTCAATTCAAGATCGGTCCCAAATCATTTTTCCAGACTAATTCTGTCCAGGCACTTGAACTTTACAGGAAGGTCAGGGAGCTCGCGGGACTAACCGGTGGGGAAGTGGTTTATGATCTTTATTCGGGGACCGGCACCATTGGTTTGTTTCTAGCCAGGCAGGCGGGGAAGGTGATTGGAATCGAATTCATTGATGAAGCCATCCAGGATGCCAGGGTAAATGCGGGACTGAACAACATAGGTAATGCAGAGTTTTTCAGTGGGGATATCAAAGATCTGCTTACAGAAGAATTTGTACAGAAGCAGGGCAAACCGGATGTGCTGGTTACCGATCCCCCAAGGGCCGGAATGCATAAGAATGTGGTGGACGTTATGCTCGCGGTATCACCTGCCAGGATCGTTTACGTCAGCTGTAATCCCTCTACCCAGGCCCGTGACCTGCAATTGCTATCCGAACAATACAAAGTGCTGGAGATACAGCCATTCGACATGTTCCCACAAACCTACCATGTTGAGAACATTGTACTGCTTGAGAAAATGTAAAGTTATTTCGGCAATTTGACACCAGGCCATTCCTTGCCAAAGTCCACCCAGTATTTTTTGATGGTCCTTTTTATCTCGGGACTCAAAATCAGGATCCCGATCAGGTTCGGAATGGTCATGATGGCTATGGTGATATAGGATACCGCCCAGACGATAGTAGTGTCCGTAAAGGCAGCAAAAAAGAATCCCACCACATAGATCAGGCGGTAGAAGATCACGTACTTGGATCCAAATAGATAGGTAACTGCCCGCCCGCCATAATAGGACCATGATATGGCCGTAGAGAAGGCGAAGAGCAATAGCCCTATGGATACGATGTATTTTCCTCCTCCACCCATGACACTGCGGGTAAATGCTTCTGTGGTCAGCGGAGCGCTGTGCATGAGCGATTTCCCACGCACTGTGTATTCACCTAGCTCGTCCTGCAATCTTCCTGCTTTGATCAGTACATTCCCGGAATATAATTCTCCATTCTTATATATCCTGACATCTTCGGCAACGGATCGTGCACTCATAAGGGTCACCTCCGAAACAATAGCACCGTTTTCCACAATGACCGAACCACTGTGCAGTATCCCCGCATCCCCATTCTGTAAATATTCAACCAGTTGTAATTTATGTTCAGGATTGGAATCATCAAATGAGCCTTCCAGGAATACCATGTCCGTTTTCTGGAACTGGTTTTCAATTTTCTCATTCCAGACACCTGTAGACAACAAAACAAGTCCCGTTAGGGAACAGATAATGATGGTATCGATGAAAGGTTCCAGGATGGCCACCATTCCCTCGCTCACTGGCTCATGGGCCTTCGCCGCCGAGTGCGCGATAGGTGCAGAACCCTGTCCCGCTTCATTGGAAAACAATCCCCTGTTCACCCCCCGGTTAACGGCAAAAGCAAAACTTGCCCCCAGGAATCCGCCCACGGCAGCCGTTCCTGTAAATGCATCACTGAATATGGAAATCAGGGATGGAATGATATTCTCATAGTTTGTTCCAATCACAAGCAGGGCACCAATTAAGTAAATGATGGCCATCGCAGGCACCAGCCTGGAGGTTACCTTGGCAATCCGCTTGATCCCGCCTATGATTACCAGTCCCAGGAGAACCGCCAGAACTGCCCCTGTGAGCATTTCATTGATGCCGAATGTCCGGAACATGGAAGTGGAGATACTGTTGATCTGGGGAAGGCTGCCTGTACCAAATGAGGAAAGTATAGTAGCAACAGCAAAGAAAGCACCCAGCCAGGCTCCGATCTTGATGATCTTCCCCTTCTTGGTCTTGATGTTCAGGCGTTTTTTCATATAGTACATGGGTCCACCTGATATGCTGCCATCGGGAAGGATATCCCTGTATTTATGCGAGATGGTCACCTCCACAAATTTGGTAGTCATACCAAACATGGCCGTAATCAGCATCCAGAACAAAGCTGCCGGTCCCCCAAGATGAATAGCCAGGGCCACCCCGGCGATATTCCCGGTACCCACCGTTCCGGAAAGGGCTGTGGCTAATGCCTGAAAATGAGTAGCATCCCCAACATCATCCTTTTTATCAAATTTTCCCCGGACTACCCTTATGGCATGACGGAAGTACCGGAATTGAGGAAATTTCAGATAAATGGTGAAAAAGATCCCGGTTCCAAGCAGCAGTACAATAAACCAGGGATGACCTCCGATGAATCGGTCAAGGTTGACAAGAAAACCATGAATTTTTTCCATGAAAGAGGAGATTTGGAGATTTTCAAAGTCAACAAATGTAACAAAAATTAAGAAATTTCTGAGAGAGTCCGGCCAGTGAGCCCCCATACCTCCTCGATGCTTGCGGATATGGAAAAAATTACTATTTTTCAGCCTGTTACCAACGCAAGCCCAACCAGCAATGGTCAGGCTTTTTTATGTCATTCAAAATTCAAGAAGTCCAAAGCCGGAAACAAAAGAGGCTGTTTATTCACCTTCCAGCCAGGATACATAAGGGTCATTCCAACTGGGTCCCTCCCATTTACATGGACGAAAGGACCTATTTTAATCCCAGGAAAAACAAATCCTTCACTTATGCTGATACCATCCTGCTCCTGGCCTATAAGGATGCACACCCGGTAGGCAGGATCATGGGTATCATCAATAAACGCTACAATGAATCTCATGGAGAATCTTTTGCCAGGTTCAGTTTCCTGGAATGCTGGGATGATCCGGAGGTGGCCGATGCCTTGCTCCAGGCAGTCGAAGAATGGGCAGGAAAAAAGGGTATGGTAAAACTTGTCGGTCCCCTGGGATTTTCTGATAAGGATCCCCAGGGACTCCTTATCGAAGGTTTTAATGAGCCCATAGTCATCGCTACCAATTGCAATTATCCCTACCTCCCTGCATTCCTCGAGAAAAACGGGTTCGGGAAGGAGGTTGACCTGGTGGTCTATAAAGTAGATATCCCTGAGCGGGTACCTGATATATACCAACGCATCCACGACCGGGTTCTCAGCAGGAATAACCTGGTGATAAAAGAATTTAAGAACAAAAAAGAATTAAAAGCGGACATACGCCCCGTCCTTGGACTCATGAATGACACCTTCCAGGACATATACGGATATGATAAAATGACAGGAAAGGAAATGGATGAGTTTGCCGCAAGGTATATTCCACTACTGGATCCGGCCTTTATTAAGGTGGTGGAAAATGACCTCCAGGAGCCGGTGGCTTTCCTTATAGGGATGCCTGATCTCAGCGACGGCATACGCAAATCCAAAGGCTACATATTACCCATAGGGATATTTCATATCCTGCGTGCCGGAAAAAAGACAAAACAATTGAACCTCTTGCTGGGCGGGATCAGGGAAGATCACCGGAACCATGGATTGGATGCTGTGATGGGAACGCGGATGATCAAGTCGGCGCGGAAAGCAGGACTCGAATACGTTGACAGCCACGTGGAACTGGAGACCAACAAGAAGGTCCGGTCCGAAATGGAACGCATGGGTGGTAAAGTTTACAAGCGCTACCGCATTTTTCAGAAACCCATCCGTATATAATCGACCATCAGGGGAATATCCAGTGCCTTGATACCATGCCTGCCCAGGTGGATACCATCCTCTTCCATCACACTACTGAACCATTCAATATCCCTGGAGCCTTTCTCCAGGCTTTTCCGATAATTCTCAATCGCCCCTTTCCGGTTCCCCTGACACCACAAAACATGTCCCAGGTTCATATAATCATTCTTGTTCCCTTCCTTTTCTATCACTTTTTGGAAATATTTTTCAGCCTGGTCAAACTTTCCCAGTACAAATGAACACCATGCTATGGGACGGTGGATCTTGTGATTCTCAGGGGCCTTGTATTCAACCTCGAAATAGTATTTCAGGGCTTCTTCAAATTCCTCCCTGTCCATCATCGTATGTCCCAGGAAGGTCTGGATGAACAGGTTGTCAGGTTCAAGTTTTTCCGCAGAAAGGTAATATTCCAGGGCGGTATCATAGTCACCTGTCTTCCTGGAACAATAGGCAATTTTCTTTACCACCCAGGACTTGCTGTGGTCAAATAATTCTGCTTTATGATAAAAATCCAGTGCTTTATTAAAATCACCGATCTTCTGATAAGCGAAGGCGGTCTTTTCATACAGTTCTGCATTCTCTTCGGTGCAACATAATTGTTCAAAGATCCTGATGGCATGTTCGAATTGGTTCTTCTCAAAATAGAATTCCCCGATATTCCTCAGGATTTTACTGTCCCGTATCAATGCATTGAACAGGTTGGAATTTTCAAAATCAAATTCGATTTCAAAAACATCATCAAATTCATTTTTCTGGGGATGCAGTTTAAAGAATCTATACAGGTCCTGCAGGTACTGGGTATAAACAGCCTTATCCTTAATGGAGTCATCGATCAGCTCATCACTGTCAGCCATTTCGTTCATGGCCTTCAGCTCCATATTGAATAATTCCATCATCATGGATTTCTGCATGGCAGGCATATGCCTTACATTCAGGCAAAAAGAGTACTTATCAGAATTGCATAAAAAGGAAGAACGTTCAAGTCCCTCAGTAAACATCTCCACATCAAAATCACTCTCCTGGTCGGATAATCCCTCCCTTACATCCTTGTTTTCATTGTGGAAAGGAAGGAACCAATTACTCATTTCCTCAAAAAAGGAAAACCTCTTCAACATGGCAAATGCACTCAGAAATACATCTGATCCTTCCATCTGTAGCGCAGAGAATTCTTCGATCTTGTGGTACAGGTCAGGTGTATCCTTAAAAACCGTTTCCCATTCCGGGTTCTCATCATCTATGTTCTTTGATGAAAGGATATCTTCCAGGTCGAGCTTCTCTTCGAGGGTGGATTTCATTTTCATCATTTCCGGTAGTATCTCTTCCCTGATCTTTTTCGTAATTTTCTCAGTCTCCAAAGCTTTCAGAAACTGGATAACGATCGCCTCAATGTTTTTCTCAAGTTTATGGTTATCCCTTGCTGCTTCCAGCCGGTTCGTGATCTCCGGATAATAATTCAACCGGTAATCATGGAAATAGAGTCCCACGAACAACCCAATGAGGGCACGTTGCCAAACCTGGTTCTCCCCTTCCTCAAAAAAATCAAATAAAAGATTGACCTTTTGAATATCGAAATGGCGTACCAGGGAAAGAGTCAGTGAACTGACCAGGACAGATTTGTCATACCAGGGTATGAGTTTAGACTTACAGATCTTTCCAGCCATACTGATCTCTGCTTCCCTGAACTTATCAGTCAGCCATATCATCCTGAAGATGCTTAGCAGGCTTTTCTGATAATCAACCAGTTGGTCATCTTCGCTCTTATCTTCCTTGCTTTGCTCTTCTTCAGAGAGGATATATTCAATTTCTTTCCTGAAGGCAAGATTTTCTGCCAGGTCCGAGGATGCTCTTGACAAGCGATTCTGTTCTACTTCCTGCTTAAGTTGATAATATGAGATCAGCCTTTCTTTCATCAGGATGTCTTCACGAATGTCATCATTAAGCTCCAGCACGGACTTCATCAACCTGTTAAATACCTTCTCCTTCTCGGGATCATCACCCAGCTCAAAGGAATAGGTAAGCATGTTCCTATACGTATCCCTGTGTTTTTCCAGCTGTATGCCCAGGTCCCTTTTTGTACACAATACGGCCATGCTGCCCATGGCATCCATGGCCTCATTAATCCGCTGGTCCTCAACGAACTGTATAACCTGCTGGTATTTATCTGTTAGTTCAGCAAATGTCATTTTTCTAAAATTATTGCACTTCCGGGAGAAACACCTTCAAAAACTGACCCAATATCCTAAAGCACAATTTACAGACATTTTGTCACTTGTTTCAATTTAGCCAGTATTTCCCATCGCATTGGCAATGGCATTGATGGACCTCAGCAGGCTATACAGGGTTTCTTCCTTTTTATGCTTACGCCAGTGGGAAAGCAATTTGACCTGGTTTCGATGAAGATAATCTAGCGCATTGGCCCTGAGCATAGTAGAATAGTAATGGCTTGTTCTTCGCTGGCTGATCGGTTTTTCAAGGATCAGGTTCAGCAGCCTCCGGGTCCTTTCCAGCTCTGTTGTGATCTTATTCATCATTCTTTCCCTGATCCCGGAATCTTCCACCAGGGAGGAATACATCTCCATAATTCCCTCATCTGTGGCATTCAGGCTGGTATCTACATTGGTTAGTAAATACCTGATAAAGGTGTCGTTCTGAACCAGTTCGACAAACTTCCTGTACATACCTGGTTCATTATTTTTCAGGTTCTCCAATGCAAAACCTACCCCGTACCAGCCGGTAAGATTGAAGCGTGTCTGGCTCCAACTGAATACCCAGGGGATGGCCCTGAGGTCCGAGAGGCTTTTCTTACCTGAACGCCTGGCGGGTCTTGAACCAATTTTACTTTCCTCTATCGCATCTATGGGAGTGGCCTGGCTGAAAAACACCAGGAACTCAGGATCTCCGGTTAGCTTTTTGTAGAATGCCAGGCTTTTCTCTACCAGGTAATCCATGATCTTTTCACCCGGATGGGAAGTAATGGCTGATTGTTCATTGAGAATTGAAGAGCAGGCTGCGCTGGCAATCAATAGTTCCAGGTTGTAGGCAGCATTTCCCTTGTTTGCATATTTCCGTTCTATGGTCTCTCCTTGTTCGGTCACCCTGATATCCCCGTTAACGGTACCCGGAGGCAATGAGCGAATAAACCAGTGGGTCGGTCCGGCCCCCCTGCTGATCGATCCTCCCTTGCCATGAAAAAACCTTATCCTTACCTGGTGTTTCCTTCCTGTCTCTGCCAACCTGGATTGGGCCTGGTAGAGATTCCATGCACTGGCCATAATGCCACCATCTTTGTTACTGTCACTGTAACCAATCATGACCTCCTGGACCAGATCCGCTGAGCCAGTTTTTGCACGCTGATGCTCAAGGCTGTTCCTGGTGACGGGATGCGACAGGAAGTCATCGAGTATTTGGGGACTATTACGGAGGTCCTCAATGGTCTCAAACAGGGGAACAAGCGGCATTGCACAAGCTAGTCCCCCGGAAGTCCAAGCTGTCAGTCCAGCTTCACGTGCTAGCAGGTAAACTGTCAGAAGATCAGACACATCCCTGGTCATACTTATGATCAGGGGACCTAAACCATCATTGGAATACTTCCGGATATGATCGCTCAGCACCTTTAAAGTGGCCAGGGATTCCTGTGCCTGTCCGCCCAGTCCCTCAGTACTCCTCACGAAAGGCCTGTTGGTAAGTAATTCACGGTTTAACAATTCGAGTTTTTTCTTTTCGGGCCAAGTGGCAAAATCTCCGCCATACTTCATGGAATCGTCCAGCAGCTGAGACAGAGACTTGAGGTAGTATTGGCTGTTCTGTCGAATATCCAGCCTGGCCAGGTGAAATCCAAAAGTCCTTACATACCTGATCATCCGCATTACTTCCTTCCTGGCAAGGGTCTCCGCACCGAATTCCTGTAATGCATCCCGCAGTATATACAGGTCACCAATCAGTTGGTCCGTCCCGGTATAAAATTGTTTTGATGCTGATTTATCCGGCAATTTGAGCATAAGGAGCTGTACGTAATAACGAAATGCCTCGGCTTCATATTGACTCCGCAGCTTTGTTGCACCTTTGGCCCGCTGAAGCTTATCTATCCTGCCTTTTAGCTCTTTTCCTGCATCAGGGATGGAGCAGAATATACTCAGGTTCCTGGACAGACTGGACAGTTGATCGCGCAAGCCTGCTATCGCATTCATTCTCAGGACCTGCAATGTATCCCTTGTCACTTTCGAGGTCACCAGGGGATGTCCATCCCGGTCTCCCCCAACCCAGTTCCCAAATGAAATCCGGGGCCAGTGATCAGGATCCTGCAGCAACGCTTCATTGAGTCCGGCACCTTTCCAGGCCTGTACAAACCTTTCATCGTGGATACCAAGCAGCTCCGGGAAAACATTCTTGAAATAATGGAGCACATTGGTTAGTTCAGAAAAAACATCTGGTTTGGTAACGTGAATATCGTCAATATGCCACAGCCTGTTCAGCACAATCTTAATATTGTCCCTGATCACTTCCTTCTCAGCATCGGTATACATGGAATTCTCGGTCTTCACAAACAGCACATACAGCTCCCTGTATTGATCCAGGACCACAGGCCGCTTGGCTTCCGTTGGATGCGCAGTAAGGACAGGTTCGACGTGAACATCCCTGATCCTGTCAATGATTTGATCTTCCCCCGCTCCCTGCTCCCTGAGTACCTTAAAACAATTCGCCCAGAGGCCATTTATACTGCTGGCGGTGGACTCAGTTTCTTTCTTGCGCCTGGTTTGCATAGCTCCGTTGACCTCTACTATGTTCAGCAACTGGAAGCAGACGGAATACAGATGGAACAATTTATCCGGATCCTGATCCTCAATCTCAGGTTTTTCCTCGCTGATCCATGGGATACATGAGACCAGACCAGTTTCCCCGTTCTCTTCCAGGATTTCACGTAGGCAATAAAGCAGGTACTCAAGGTCCATATAGGGTTTCCCAAGCTTGTTCTGGAGGGTTTTCAGATCATTCATTAAAGATTCCCGTTAGCAAGATGTTTATTTGTGGAGAAAAAAAAAACCGGCCCATGCGATTTCACGAGGCGGTCTCCGTTCAATAAAAAGTACCCCATGTTTACTGGAGCAGCAGATTATCTATCTGGTCGCGAAACATCTGCTTGGTCTCTTCTGCTGTACTTGCTATGCCTGCAGCCATCGTGGGTTTTCCTTCCATGGGACAGTAAAGGAAGGCCGGAATACTCTGTATGCCGAAAATCTGGGCCAGTTCCTGTTCTTTCTGAGTATCGATCTTATAAACGTT
>CAZXOJ010000180.1:0-8841 GCA_964642325.1 uncultured Bacteroides sp.
GAATCCTGGTCGTTGTTCCAAAGATCGAAACCGGCCTGCTCCAGCTCATTATAATTCTGGTTCCCGAGGTCTATGCTCCAGCGCACACCATACAGTTCAAAAATAAAACTGCCAGCATCCATATTGCCGTGGTTATTGGAGGCTTTCCCTCCTTTTGCTCCCAGGTAATACATTTCAGGGTTGTCTTTCTCTCCCTGGAAAATCACCAGCGGATTAAGCCCTTCCCCTTTCCAGGCTGATGGGGGCTCTGTGGTATTGTCTTTCTCAAACTGGGACAGCCAGACAAGGGCAGCGGCATCAAAATACTGCCTTCTCCTTTCTTCACTTGTATCGGTAAAGTATGACTCATCAAAATATGAGGAGTTGCCAGTCTGTACTCCAAACCATACTAGATTAACTGCTATATTGCTGCGGTTGAACATGGCTACAGCCGCATTGCCGGAGCCACGCTTGTTTTCCAGCACATTGCTTCCACAATCATAAAAATTATAAAACTCTCCAGAGGGAGCTGTAAGGAGCGGTACAAAATCAGCACTTTCCATAAATCCGGGGAATTTGCTGAGCCCGAAATCCGTACCGAAAGCACTGTTAAGCATATCAGCGGTCATGATGGTATGTAATGTACCGAAGCCCCAGTAGGTGGCTCCTTCAGGATAAACTCCATCGGGACCGTATTCCGCCATTGCAAGGCCCATGTTATCCAGGGCCCTGCTTATTGTTTTCGCTGCCAGTTCCGGATCTTTTTCAGCAACCACAATGGCTGCCCCGACCATGCCGGCATGGCATACCTGGTTCCAGTTATGATGGCAATCCACCCACCAGTTGTAGTCTTCATTAAAACTAGGAAGAATGCCCTTCTCAATCAATGCTTCCTTTGCCAATTCAACAGTTGTCCGGGGAAGGTCTTTTCCTGCCCAGTCTATGGCCAGTGCCACTGCCAGTGCTGTTCCTGCAACATCCAGGTAATGCGAGGGATTCCAGTCCGGGAAAGCGCAAACAGCCATCACCTCCCGGTTAAGACGGTCCAGTATTTCGGGATTCTTGCTTATATGGTAAACCATCCCAAGGGTACTGAGCCTTGTTCTTGTTTCCCCTGTGCTCATGCGCCGCCCTCTCATCACTCTCTCCAGCAGCGGCAATTCCATAATTACTTCAGCATCTGCCTTGAGTACCTGGTAAAATGCTTGTACGACCGGATCAGTTTTTAGCTTTTTTTTGAGGTTGCGATCGATCCCGGAGTTTAAAACAAGTCGTGGTGACTGTTTTTTCAGATGTTTTTTCAAATATGCTACCGTAACAGGATTTTCTAGCTCATATTTTTCCTGTTGAATTGAATAGCCCTGCAGGGTAATGGCTGCTATGAAAAACAGGGTCAATAATAAGGCTGATTTAAATTTAGCCGGTTTCATCTCTGTAGATATTATTCTCCTGAAAGCCTTACTTTGATCTGGCAGTTCTTTCCTTCAATGGTCCAGGCTGGAATACGGATCTCAAGCCGTTTTAATCCTTCTATCTGTCGGTCCAGTTCCAGGGGTGCAGGATATAGTGAAACTACGGATATATCCAGGTCGGAATGTGAAAGGTTTTCCAGTTTGAGTTCCTTTCCATCCTGTATTAGAATGGCACCTCCATCGACAAGTTTCACATCAGCTGTGGTCATCAATTGCCAGGTGATCAGCTTTGTTTCCTCAGATAGCTCTATGTTATCCTCTATAACCAGTGAAGTCGGACTGTCCCTGACAAACCTTCTTGATGCACTGGCTACCTGTCCAGCTAATGTAGGGGACATATCAAAGGTGGCTTCCGGCTGATCCCCGGATTTAAAATCACTTAAGGTGACCAGACCTTCTACCTTATGAAGTTCATCATTGATTGAGATGGTACTGTGGCCAAAATTATTTTTTGTCAATAAGGTCCATCGCTCGCATTCCTGACACCGTGCCCACAGGTCAAATCCTGTCTTTTCCAGGGAATGGTAGGACTGGTTACCCGGGTCGATCACCCATCGCACACCGTTTAATTCAAAAATAAAGGAACCGCCGTCCATGTTCCCATGGTTCACCATTCCACGACCACCTTTTCCCCCGAAATAATAATTATGGGGATCATTTTCTCCACCGGTGAAGAACACAACAGGATTGGCTCCTTCACCTTTCCATTCTGTAGGGACCTTCACTTCTTCTTTTTCTTCGTATTGTGACAGCCAGACCAGACTGGCTCCTGCCACCCGTGATAGCATGCCCATTTCCTCGGCTGGACGCAGGAAGCGATCCTTCTCAAAGTAAGTTTTATTTCCCGTTTTGGATGCAAACCAGGCCAGGAGGATGTCCCCGTTTTCAGAGCGTTTATCACCGCAATCAGCATAATTATAGTACCAGCCTGAGGGTGCATTGGAAAGAGACCTGAAAATGGCACTTTCTTTAAAGGCAGGGTATTCAAAATGTCCGAAATCGTGGCCGAAAGCACTCTCCAGCATGGCGGCTGTGACTATAGAAAATCCGGTTCCGTAACCCCAGTAAGTGGATCCTTCAGGATAGACACCATCCGGTCCGTATTCCACCAGTGCATGCGGAATTCCATCAAGCGCCCGGTGTATGGTTTTAGCTGCCAGCTCGGGCTCTATTTCAGCGATCGCTACAGATGCAGCAATCATACCTCCATTGCATACCTGGTTCCAGTTATTGGTGCCATATGACCATCCCGGATTTTTTCCGCTGGCCGGCCAGCTCGGTTTGATCCCTTTCTCAATCAGTGCAGATTTGGCCATATCTATCGTTGATTGGGGCAGATCACCTGCTGTCCAATCCAGCGCAAAAGCGACAGCCATGGACATCTCGGCTACATCCAGGAAATGTGATGGGTTCCAGTCAGAAAAATTGCATACGGCGATGACTTCCTCATTGATCCGGTCTAAAACCTTTGGGTCTTTTTCTATCCGGTAAACCATCCCCAGCATATTCACGCGCCAGAGCATTTCCCTGGAAACACCAAGCAAACGCCGCCCTACCTTCCTGCGCTCAAGCAGGGGTTTTTGCTGCACTTCAGCTGCATTCAGCTGGATCGCCTTGTACATATTTTGAATGACCGGATCTGTTTTTAGCTTTTTCTTTAGGTTTTTTTCAATCTTGGAATTCAATACCAGCCTGGGCTGAGATTTCCGGAGGTTTTTTTTCAGGTATTGCACCGTCATCGGGTTCTCCAGCATTGGGATATCGTCTGCAGCGTAAGCAACGCCGGATATTATCATCATCACAACAAGGAAACTGATCAGATAATTTAACTGAGCTTTTTTACTTTTCATTATTTAGGGTGTTTTGTGTAATTTTTTCAAGGGAGTTATTGTAGGGTATATCCTATTGTTCTTGTTTTCTTATTTTCTGTTATTTCAAGCTGGAGAGCTGATGAACCGGGCTCGGGATCGCCGACAACCTTAATCTTTACTTTTGGGATTTCATTCTCATATGGGACAACCATGGTCACAAAACGCAAACCAAAAAGCCCGGCTTCTTTCTCAATATGGTACCCAAAAGCAGGACGTGGTTCCTTTTTAGTATATTCGAAAGAGACCTGTCCTTCTTCTTCAATGAGATTCAAACCGTCCTGTTTTTCTGTCCGGACAAGGACATTCCAGCCATCCTGATATGTAGTATTAACGGCAAGATTATCATAGTCAAAATCTGCCCCGGTGGGAGCGAGTTGAAAATGAAGGCCTATATCACCTGCCGCATTTCCAATGGCTTCATCTACGATGACAAAATATCTTTTATCTACAAAGAAAACAGCGCGCCGGTGGGTTAATTCATCGTAACTGGCATTCTCAACGACCAGCTTATCCAGCCTCTCCCCGGGTTCCCAGAGCAATAATTTGGGGGAGTATTTAGAATTTCCGCCATTCAGTGAAAGCGTCTGATGAATTTTGGTTTGCCTGAACCAGGCTCGGCCTTCCCGGTCACCGGAGTAGATATAGCTACCTGCATCCGGCATCAGGTTTCTGCCGCCTGCGTAAAGATCAAAAGTCCCATTGTCTGGCTGACAGTGTCCACCTCCATCCTGACCGCATTTTAACACAAGACAAATGGCCTGCTTGTCCCAACTACTGCGCATGGAGTACAAACCACTTTCTTTCAAAGCAAAAGCTGTAGACTCTGGCATATTACCTTCCTCGCCCTCCGTTGCCATAAACAGAAAATCATCCCGGTCAAATAGTTCTGACCATTCCATGAATCGTTCTGCATGCTGTCCGGGGGTACCTGTCCATGCATCTCCGAACGGTACGTTGGTTCCGTCGGGCAAACAAATTTTCATGGGGACTTCACACATTTTTTCAATCCTCTCAAGGTATGTGCCGGGAAAGGCATCATCGAGATGATTGAGTTTTGCCAGTTCATAGGTCCGTAAAAACTTCCCTATACAGCCCAGGTGATAGCCTATGGCCAGTTCCCTCTGGTGTCCGTCAGGGTACACCTGTATATCGATCTCATTGTTCAGGCGGCGAAAGGCTTCGTTTCTCCACTTTTCAGACTCTTTGAATTCCGGAAATGTCATGGCAATAAATGCCATCCCCTCAGCTTCCATCAATCCCCAGTTGCTGCGGGTCCGGTATACGGTCATGAGATACTCAGCGTGATCATAGCAACTATTCAGAAAAGCCACCAGAACTTCCGGGGTGAAACTGGGTGAATCCAGGAAACGCTGATACAAGCCAGTCCAGTTGTAACCGCGGATACCTGCTTCTATAGAGCGCCAGGCATATTTGTGCTCGCTGTCATTCGGATTTTTTTGTATCCAGTCCAGCACCTGTTCACACCATGCCTCCGCATACTTTTCATCAGCGGTATGCCAGTAAACCTTTCCCATGGCATTCCAGAAATACATACGGTTCAATTGCCAGACCCATTCCATATCAGGAACAGGCCGAGAGTTCCAGTCTATGTCATCACCGCAAAAATGAGCCTGGTAGGCCCGCTGACCGATAAATATATGGCGCAGGGCATCGTCGGCATATTCAATGTCTTTGTCAGTGGCGCAATGGCCAAAAAATTTATCTTTCGATGCGCGGTCTATTTGGTGTTTAACCGTACTCCGGTTACGGTAGTATTTCAATAATGCGGCTGCGGCATTCTCCGGATTAGTCAAGGAATTTTTAACCTGGGCCAGTTTTTCCCCTTCCAGGTCCAACCTGGAGAGGAGCAATTCAATCTCTGTAATATTTTCCCCCTGGTGGTTTAGAGGCTGGGAGCTTTGAGTTGAAAACCCGCATTCTGGGAAAAGGCAGAATAAAAGCAGGATCAAACCGACAATTCTCATAGGTATGTGGTGTATTAGGTTATAAATACAAATAAGTAACAAAGCCGTAATTACCTGGGTAACTACGGCTTTGTCTATTCAACAACGATATGTATTTTCTATCGTTTTTTTATGGATCGATTCTAACTTGAATTATTACCAACCTGGATTTTGTCCGATATTTGGATTTTGTGAAATCGAATTAATTGGAATTGGCCATAAATAATGCTTGGATTCGTCAAATACCGGGGTTTCATAATCAGTACCCTGATAAACTTCGAGGTATGGTATGCCATCTACATCGGAAAACCCAACTGTTACTAAACCGTCCGGGTCAACCCTTGCTATGTTAGCAGCATCCCAGCGCATGCCGTAGTCCTTGATTTCGAGCAATTTGCCCCACTTCCAGCGTAATAAATCGAAGTAGCGGAAACCTTCCATGAATAATTCCATCCTTCTTTCACGACGGATCTCGATGATGAGGGGATCGCTATGCCAGGAGGTATACCGTGGATCAACAGGAACTGCAGATAATAGTAGAGGTGCTGTACCCACCCTTGCACGCAGTGCGTTGACGGTTGCGTCAAGATCAGCCTGGGTAATGGTCCCCAGTTCTGCCTTTGCCTCTGCTAAGGATAACAGTACTTCGGCATACCTTAATATAATGGCAGGTGTTCCCGAAGTATTATAGGTTGCATGAGCGGTATTTACGTCATACACTTTTATGATATGATAACCCGTATAGGTTTTCACACCACCGGACATACCCTGTATACGTGGATAGGGGTTTACATCAAAATCATGATTCCCATACCTGTAAAACGCCTGGTCCGCAGGATGAAGTACGGTCTGCCTCAGCCTGCCATCACGGTCTTCGAATATATTTTCATAAACCTCATCACCCTGGTACAATGGTGAAAGTGTAATGGGCAGTCCATCTGTACAGAGATAGTCTTCGACCATGCTCTTTGTAGCCCCGCCATTGTATCCCCTGTGATAACTTTGCACGTGGTTGGTGTTGATACCCAGTTGGTATCTCCTCCAGTACATAACTTCCGGAACACCTGAGAGATCGGGCAGGCGGTGTATGCCATTGTAATTGTGGCCATCAGGATCGTCTATAACGAGAGCATACGGACTACCGTCCATAATCTCCTGGGCAGCGCTAGCGGCTTCATTCAACCACATGGTGGGATCGGTTCCGCCATGGTATTTGCGGAAGGTACCTTCCCAGAGGCAAACCCTTGCTTTTACCAGCAGTGCACACCATCGGTCAAGCCTACCTGGTGCATTGCCGTCACCCCAGTCATCCGGGATATTTGCAACAGCAAAATTCAGGTCTTCCAGGACCTTGCCCATGACTAATTCACGGTCATCCCGACTACCGTTGAGGATATCATCATCATCGACATTTAACTCTGTTTCTACCCACTGCATATCGCCAAACTTACGTACTTTATCGTGATACCACCATGCCCTGAGCAGGCGCGCTTCACCAATATATTTATTCCTGACTTCATCAGTAACATCCGCCTTGGAATAATTATCCATACCGACATTGACGGCCCTGAGGAAGTTCCATCCACGCCAGCCAAACCAGGCCTGACCAGGTGTGACAGCATGTTTACCTGCACGTTTCCGCTGAAACTCATTCATCCTGGAATGCCGTGGAGCTATGTTATCAGAAAAGTTGTCGAGGTTCCAGCTGGTATACCTGTGGCTGCTAAAACCAGCGTCGAATGCCATTAAAATCGGTACGTTATTATCACTTCTGGCAATATGGTACAAACCATTATTGTACACTTTCAGGTCATTTTCCGTATTCCAGAAAGATTCATTGCTGATCTCATCCAGCGGTTGTCTATCGAGAAAATCATCGTTGCAACTTAAAGTCAAAAATGTTGCAAAAACAACCAAACCTATTTTTATAATATGCTTTTTCATTTTCTTTCGCTTTTTTGGTTATTAGAATGTAACATTCAGACCTATAGAATAGATACGCTGCTTGTAGTATTCCTGGGTCAGAGTTGGCCGTACCTCAGGATCAAGTGGCTTACGCATTGATGTATATTCCCACATGTTCAATCCGGAGAAATAGACACGCATAGCCTGCATTCCTACCTTACCGGCCCATTCGGAGGGCAGGTTATAGGTCAATGTCAGCGTTTTCAGGCGGATATAGGCGGCGTTCTGTACATAACGGCTTTGAGCTACGATATTCTGCTTGGTACTTGTTGAGAAATGTGGAGCAGCAAAATATGCATTCGGGTTCGTTGGGCTCCATGTATCTGTCAGGTAGTAATTCTCAACATGACCAGCATTGAAGGGATAGAAAGCTACCCAGTTACCGTTAGGTGGCCAGTAATCATACTTCATAACACCCTGGAAAAAGAGATTCAGGCTGAAGTTCTTCCATCCCAGGTTACCATTGATCCCATAACTGTATCTTGGAGATTCATAGGCAATGATCTTCCGGTCACCGGGATCATCCAGTGTATTGCTACCGGCGGTTATTTCATTATCACCGTTCAGGTCTGCATACTTCATGTCTCCAGGTCTCCAGTTGGCACCCAGTTGGGCCTGGTCAGCGTGTTCGCTAACTTCTGCCTCTGTCTGGAAGATACCCTCGGTCTCATAACCCCATCTCTCACCAATGACCTGTCCGACATAATATTCATTGATTGAGTTTGTCGGATTATCATACTTGGTAATTTCACTTCTATTATCTGATAAGGCCAGCGTTACACCATAATTCCAGTTCGTATTGATCCTGTTCCTCCATGTGGCCGCAACTTCCCAACCAGTGGTCTTTAAATCGGCTGCATTGGCGTCGGGTGCAGAAGTACCCAGGATTTCAGGAAAGGTTACGTTCGTTAACATGTCCTTGGTATCCCTCTGATAAATATCGAAAGAAAAGTCCAGCCTGTTGCCAAACATTGTGAAGTCCAATCCAAGATTCTTGTTGACAACGGTCTCCCATGTTAATGTTGGACTTACCAGTCCCGCTGCACTAACGTAAGGCGATCTGGTGCCTGAAGATAACATGATCGGTGAAGTGCCGATTCCCATTGTCGGAATATATGGATAGAAATTGTTTCCCAGCAACTGGTTTCCAAGGGTTCCGTAAGAAGCGCGTATTTTGAGGTTATCCATCCAGCCGGATGCTCCACTCATAAATGCTTCTTCGGACAGCCTCCATCCAACAGAAAAGGAAGGGAAAAATCCAAACCTATCGTCTTTTGGGAACCTGGAGGTCCCGTCATACCGACCATTGGCTTCCACAAGGTACCTGTCCTTAAAGATGTAGTTCACACGATAAAACACACCCCTCAGGGCGACGTGTGACTTACTTCCATAGGTTTCCTGGGCACCAACTGTGGCATTCAGGTCAGTGACCTGCGGTGTAATCAAGCTGAATGCCCTTGAACGCGTCATCTGATTATTACCCCATTCCTGGTTGAATCCGACCATGGCCTTGAAATAATGGGAGCCCTGATCAATGGTGTAATCAGCATAGGTGTTAAACACAAAATACTGGTTATTGTTACTTTGGTT
>CAZXOJ010000181.1:0-8770 GCA_964642325.1 uncultured Bacteroides sp.
GGATGGCCAGAGCTATAGTCGAAGCCGTAGTTGCTGACTATGGCAAATCTTCATTCCTGAGTAAGATCAGTGATCCTTACTGGTTCCAGGCACTGGGATCAGTGCTGGGCATGGACTGGCATTCATCAGGGATCACTACGTCTGTAATGGGAGCTCTCAAACAGGCTGTTAATCCTATATCCAAAGAACTGGGACTATATGTCTGCGGAGGAAGGGGAGGTTATTCCCGACGTACACCCGATGAATTAATTAGCTATTCAGACAGAACCGGACTGGATGGTAAAGCCCTGGTCAGGTCAAGCAGACTCACTGCCAAAATTGACAACACGGCCATTCAGGATGGTTTTCAGATATATCTTCATTCCTTTATCATATCTGATACCGGAGAGTGGTCAGTCGTGCAGCAGGGCATGAATGGCCCTATCGGGATGGCTCGCAGGTATCACTGGCATTCGCCAGGAGTGAAGTCATTTGTTGAAAATCCACATGCTTCCATTGTTGGAGAAAATATGGGAAAGATCCTGAACCTGACTGATACAAAAGCTGATGCAACAAGGCAGGGCATACTAAATATTACGAGGGAAAGTCCAGTTAAGATGATCGATGAGATCCGCCTGATGGTCCTTCCCTCCCATCATGATGTCAGTTACAGGGATGTTGATCTTAAAAGGCTGGGGGCCGTACTGGCTATTGCCTATGATAGGAAATTCAAAGATTTTGAAGAACTCCTCCTATTGGAAGGTCTGGGTCCCAAAACTCTCAGATCATTAACACTGGTGAGCGAAGTAATCCATGGTACTCCATCCAGTTTCAATGATCCTGCAAGGTTTTCATTTGCCAACGGAGGCAAGGATGGCAAACCATTTCCAGTGCAAACCAGCGTTTACGACGAAACCTTTCAGTATCTCAGGAAGGCAATCGATAAAGCAAAACTTGGCATATATGACAGGAAGAGGGCAATAAAAGGGCTTATGCCATTGGTTGACAGACTGGAACAAAACTTTATACCAAATATGGAACACTTCACGAAGTTTATTGATAAGGAGATCAAGGAATCACCAAATCATGGTGGTAAAACTGCCATGGGAAAACCAAATGGTCGAAAAACAAAAAAGAGAACAGAACCCAGTGATAAACAACTGAGTCTGTTCTCTTAAGATATACGGTTTGGTAAATTAACGCCTTTGCTGGCCTCCGGTACTGCTTTTTGATCGGCTGCTACTTCCCGAGGTAGTTTTACGAGCCGCGCTTTTTGAGCTTGAGCTCCTTGAACTATTTGTCGTACTTTTTTTCGGCTGTTGCTGACTCTTCTGGTATGTATATGTTCGCTGACTTCCCTTACTGCGAGCCTGTGATTCACGCCCCAACTCACGTCCGCTCTGATGGCTTCGGCTACCTGTTCCACTCTTTTTGTAGCTACTTCCTTGAGATGAGCGGCTGGCTGAACTGCTGCGCGTGGTTGTGCTTCGAGTAGTCGCAGTTGTTGTTGTCTTAGAGGTTCGTGCTGCTGTACCAGTTGTACTTTGAGCACGCCTGTCAGTATCTGCAGATCTTGTTGCCGGTACATCGCTTTTCTTCCAGGAGCCACTTTCCCGTGTTTTCCAGGTATCTCCCTTTTGGCGATAGACAGTACCTTGCTTGTCTGTATAAACATTGTTTTTCCGGTCTGCATTGCTTGGCTTACTATATGAGGATCTTGTACCGCTAGCAGATGTGCGTGATTTATACGTTGTGGCCCTGGTTCCTGTATGAACTACCCCGGTTGGCCGGCTCTTATAAATATTCTGGCTGGTAGTACTACGGTATCCATCATTAAATCCTGTGCGGTACCCGGATCGGCTGTAGGTATAAGCTCCATAATTGTACCCGTAATAATAACCCCCGTAATATCCGCGGTTATACCCAGTGTAGTAACCATGCCTGTATCCGCGGCAATATCCGGCAGGTCCCCACCATGAAGTATAATAATACGGGCTTCTGTAATAATTGTAGCCTACCCAGCCATAACTGACGCCGGTGGCAAACCCCCAACCAGTGTAAGGGTTATAATGAACTCCATATCCGTAAGTAACTGGTCTTGGGTAATAATTCCTGCGATACCATGGCCTGTAATAATATCCTGTACCATATACAATTGTGCCATGATATGGGTATGAATAAACATAACCGGGCGTATAACCAACATACGCAACAGATGGTGTATAATCATATACATGGACATACTTAACATTATAGACAGGATATTCCGGAGGAATTTCCTGAACCTGGTCAGGCACAACAACACATACTTGCCATGGTCCGGTCGGAGAACCTGATTCAAACCAAACTGCATTATCGACACAATAATATCTGTTATCAATCAATAAAACAGATTTGTCTGTATTCGTGGCATAGGCCATTTTGGTTCCCTTAATTTGTCCAAACTCCGGATTGCCATCGTAGGACACATCGACACTAGCTGTACTCCGGTCGATTTCTGCTGTTTGTGGGATTTCATTCTCCAGCAAAGCTTCGTTTGATTCCCGTGTACCTGGTACACTCGACCTTATACTACCCATTTCGGATTCAGTTTCAATTTGTGCAAAATCTTCGGGTACATCATCCGGGTTGACAAAAGTCCAATCATTCTGGTCCAGGGACTTGGATTTATACCAGCGCCCGGCAATAAGGACAAAATAATCCTGGGTGTTTATATCCATCAGGATCTCATTCTCTGTATTCCTTACATATAATAAGTTGGTTCCCTCCAGGGCAGCAAAATCCGGTTCACCATCAGTAATGATCAATTCTGCGGGCTCTTTACTGAGTACAATCTTAGGAGGATAGTCCAGCGTCCTGGCGATGGAATCAATATCTGACTCAGGTGCTCCTGCAGCTTGTTTGGCAATCTCCAGTACAGATACTGGGGGACTTGCAATCTCGCGCCAGGTATCTTCCAACCTGCCGGCCCTGTACCACCAGTCACCTCCTTTTAGATAATAATACAGGTCTGCAGTATTGTAAATGATAAAATAGGGAGTATTGATCACATACCGGAGTTTTGTTTTTTCAATATCCTCCAGGATTGGTTCTCCATCTACCAGTACCAAAACTGCTGCCTCATCTTCAAAATAGACTTTTGGAGCTGCATTGTTCAACTGTTCGGAAAACGCCTGGTTCTTTTCAACCATTTCAAGACTTGTTAAAAGCCTGTCAAGAGAGTAGGTAAGGTCCATGGCTGGAATTTCACTTTCCAGCAGGTCAATGATCCTTTGTTCTTCTTCCTCATCAGCATCGGGAAACTTCACTGATTGAATATCAACCTCTTCAAGGTCTACCAGGCGGGTATCAAAATCCGTCACCAGACGGCTCTTGAACCACATGGCACCGAATACCATACTTTCTCCTTTATTCTTAATAGATATGGCAGCCCTGGCATCCAGCATGTCTCCATCTAATGCATTGATCTGAGGCTGGTATATCTTTATCTCGGCCGCTTCAGTGCTTACCTGTTTGGGCCATTCCGCTTCCTGCTTATCGGGTTCTGTTCCAAATGCAGTACCCGATATAAGGAAACAGACAAAAATGAAATATGCTTTTATTGTTTTCATGGCTATTGCTTTTATGAAAAACGGTTTGTTATGCTTAGTTAAATTCAAATTCCGTGCCATCTACGTGTAACCAGGATGGCAAACCTAGCGGATTTCCTTTCCAAAGGGAGTTAGAGCAAGCATTCCTAGTTTGAAATGTTGTAAAGCGAAAGGGATCCCTATTATGGTAATGGCCAGTACTAATCCAAATACAAAATGAGTAATACTTATCCATAGACCGCCTATCAAGATCCATATGATATTCATAACAGTACTCAGGCACCCGGGTTCATTTGGTTTGTTTACCACATCTTTACCGAAAGGTACGAGAGCCAGCATGGAAAGTTTCAGCGTTTGAATCCCAAATGGGATCCCTATAATGGTAATACATAGGAGAACACTTGAGATGACATACATGATAAAGATGATCAATCCACCAAAAACGATCCATATTATATTTCCGAGAATATTCATTTATCTAACAAAACTGGAAATCTAAAGTTATGCATTTTTCATCTTCAGTTTTAGGGTGTTTATCAAAATTAATCCACACAACTCACTTGTATACTATATATTAGCTTTTAGAAGTGTCACAATGAAACTTTGTAAGACTATGAAAACCTTAACAAAACTTAATATTCTGGTCATTTTTCTGGCCCTCGCAGCATTCTCATGTCAGAATGAAGAAGGATTTTTGTCTGAGCTTGCTTCAGCAGAAACGAAATATTACGAAATGGAGTTTACTGTTCAGGTTACTGATCTTGATGGATTCCAGATTTTCAACGAGGAAGCCTTCACAGGCGGACTTGATAAAATACTGCAAGAAACCGGTATCAGCGAAAAGCGCCTGAATGCAATTTACCTTAAAGAGGCTGAGTTTGGCATGGAAAGCAATGGCAGGTACGAGGATCTCAGTATTATGCGATTCCTTGAGTTGACTATTTACACAGATGCCCTTGGCGAGAAAAAGGTCGCTAAGCTGAATCCTGTTCCGGCAGAACAATCCAGGGTCTCACTTGATCCTGCAAATATGAATATCCTTCCATATTTCGAAGAAGGGAAGTTTATCATGACTGCGCAGGGATATCTTGAAGATAGGATCTATGAGAATGTAGAAATGATTGCCAGGTTTAAATTTGAAGTAAAGGCTGGAATTTAGATGCGTTTTTCGTACCTTATGGAAGGTTAGACCCAAACCCTTGCTTCTTAGTTGTAATTAACATAATTTGCATTAAAATACTTTAACATCTTAAATTCTGCTGCCATGAAAAGATTTACGAAACTTTTATTCTTATTTACCCTTATTGGCGTCTTGTCAGGAGGGTGTGAACTACTCAAGAACTCTGTTAAATTCAATGAAGATTACTCAGTCACCTTCACCATTAATCCATCGGGTGAAGACCTGACACAATGGTTTATTGAACAAAACGTTACGACTAATATTCAACAATTACTGGAGGATGAGGGTCTCAGTACTGATAAACTGAGATCAGCCACACTTATCGAAGTCAGAGCTGAACTTGAATCAGGCTCCGAAGAAAAGAATTTTGACAAGGTTATCGATGGCGAAATTCATCTACAGTATGGCTCTGGAGATCCCTTTAAGGCCGCGTGGTGGCCCACCTCAACACCAGCGGGCTCAACGGTTGTTAACCTGGATTACAACAGTACTGATTTAAAGGGTATGCTTCTCACGGATTCTTTTAATGCTGGTGGATGGATAACACTGAACGTACCCACCCTGGGTGTATCATATGTTACCGTGTATTTTGTGTTCGAACTGGACGGCAAGCTCCTGGGTAAAGTCTGATAATAAGGATTATACGTATATTTCCAGAAAATTTTGCTATCCCGGATATCCTGCATCAGGACATCCGGGATTTTTTATTTGGATTTGATAAAAATAGTGAGCATTTTTGCGGAAACATAATTCAATTCAATCATGAGAACAATCACTCTACTTTCCGCAATAGCACTGGTTTTTGGTATGTTCTCCTGCCAGTCGGGAGAAAAATCTACAGAATCTGGAATCTCTTATTACCGCCAACTCAAATTTTCGGAAACACCTTTTGATATATTCGCAGGTAATCATGATCTAAACGCCGATGAGGCAAAAAAGGTTAATCATTACAAGTTCACCCGTGATGATGAATCAAGACTGATATCAGTTGAATACATGCGGGGGGATAAATTGCTCAGGGGGTCTTCCACAGGTGCATCCAGAATAAAAATCAGTTATGAGGGAAATAAAGAGACTCATCATTTCTTTGACCAAAATGGAGAACCAAGCAAGTGGGGCGGAGTATACACAGCTGTTTACGAACTCGATGAAAGTGGTAAAAGAAAAGGTCTGCAGTTTTTTGACAATGAAGGCAACCTGACTGAGAACCGCAATGGGATTGCCTGGTTTGAATGGAGTATGTTACCAACCGAACAGGTCAGGGAGAACCGTTACAACCTGAATGGAGAAGAGACTGTACTGAACGAGTTCTGCCCCTTTTATGAGTTAAGATTCACATATGATGATGAGGGATGGGTCACAAATATGGCTAATTTCCAGGGAGATACCATGTACAACTGTACAGTTGAGAATTGCGGTGATATTGGCGTTTCATATTTTTCTTTCAACTACAATGATGCAGGCGATCTTACTACTTTTAAAGTAAGCAGCCTGACCGGGCAATTATCTAATCTTTACTGGGGTTGGGCAAAGTTTGAAAACAAATATGATGAAAATGGCAATAACATTGAGCTAGTCTATTATGACCAGGATGATGAACCACTCGCCGGCATGTCAGTCCCCGTTACCCAAATGGTATATGATGAGCGTGGCTTATTGATAGAAAGTAAGAATATGGATATTAACAGGAACCTGATCAATCATCCCCGGTCCGGAGTTTCAGTTCTCAAGTATGCTTATGACGAATCAGGACATCCATCCGATACACTCAGGTTTAACAGTGACATGACGGCAATCTAATGGGAAAACCCATCAATTCCTCAGCCATTTGGGGATTGTTGCTCCTTGCTGCAATTGCTCTTGATTCATGTAAGCATTCAGGTACACCGCAATCAGTATCCGAAACTTCGGCCAGTCCTGTCATAACCTCCTTCGATGGTGCAGCCGGGATGCTGATCGATCAGCTTCGTGAGCAAGGTGATTATGTAAACAGCAGGCAATTCCCAAGCATGATAAAAGCTCCAACTGTATATGAAGAACTTGATGGAAATATCCATCTGATTGATCTTCGAAAGGAGGATTTTTATAAGAAGGGGCATATTAAGGGAGCGATTAATGTCAGAATGCCTGATATCCTTGACCATTTTGAAAATGAGATCCTCCCCTTCCAGTATGATAAGATCATATTAATTTGTTATGGTGGACATATAGCATCGTATACCACCCATCTGTTAAGATTATTAGGTTATGGTAATGTTTATGCCATGCGGTACGGAATGAGTTCATGGAACAATGATTTTGCAAAAGATTTTTGGGCAACCAGAATTTCAAGTGATTACCAGGACCAACTCATCTCTGATGACAGTCCAAAACCTCCTTCTACCTACCAGCCCCTGTTACAAACATCGGGGACGACAGGGGAAGAGATTCTTCATGAACGAGTAAAGCTACTGCTATCAGAAGACAGGGGGCCGATATTTATTGATCAGGAGTCTGTTTTTAAAAGCCCCGAAGATTATTTCATCATCAATTTTGAACGGAAGGACAAGTATGAATCCGGACATATTCCCGGAGCCATCCGCTACAAACCACAGGGTACACTTGGTATCCCAGCCGAAATGAGTACTATTCCGACAGATAAATCGGTAGTTGTCTACTGTGGAACGGGGCATAATTCCCAGTTTGCCGTGGCATACCTTCGCCTTTTCGGTTATGATGCAAAGTCAATGAATTACGGGAACAATGGTTTTATGCACCAGAAGATGATGGAAGAAAAAGAAGCGTTATCCTGGCATCCCTACACAGCTGAGGACACTCAGGATTTTCCCTTTGAAAGCGGAAATTAAAACTCATCAGAACTTTTTTGTTAGAATGTCAATGCTGTATCCGGCTGGAAAGTGAACGTGGGATCCTCATCTACCATAATCCGCCTACTATTCTCAGAATCCCAGTTTATTATCAGAGAATCCAGTGTGGGCCCGGTTTCCAGCACAAAGATATTTTCGATTCCCATCTGTCTAAAAAGGATCCATTGCTTATTGGCCTGGTAGGTCTCACCTGAATACAACACACAATCAGAATCTATGCCTTCGAAAAACCGGTGGATATCAGCTGTGTTTAAACTTTCGACCGGCATGTTGATGGCTGCAGGCAGGTGACCAGTATTGAATTCATCAGCACCACGCAGATCTACAAGCTGAACACCTTGTACACTAGTACTCAATTCCTTGAATTTTTGTACTGAAATAATATGGGTGTTTTGTCCGATTTGATCAAGGATCATTTCACCCGATAAACGGAAAGATTTACTACCCGGAAGTGCCAAAATTATTAATGCTATTAAAGGAACCGTCAGGATCAGGAATAGATACTTTTTCATTATTCACACCCTCCCACCAGTTCTTCTTCTTTTTTCCGTTTTACTTCAAGAAAAGCTGTTTTCATACTATCTGGCATGCTGTTCATTCTGTTGAAAAAGTCCCTGGCCCTGTACCTGACCTCGAAAGTGGCATTATCGGCGGCACTGATCCTTCCACCTGTGAATGTTGATTCCATCACCACCCTGTACCATTCATTCATGCCACCTGTCATGATTAAGGACCCAGTATATCCCTTCTGTGTACAAAGCATCCAGGCTTCACCGGCAAAAGTATTGCCATTTGAGTAGAACACCGTATGTATCTCAGGATCATTAAGATAACCTGACCAATCAGGATTTAAAATGTCAGAAACCGGTATATTGATGGCCCCTGGTATGTGGACAGCACGGTAGGCATCCTGGTCCCTGACATCCACCAGTAGGATGCTCGAATCCTCATACACAACCATCCTTGCCACCTGGTCCACCGACAGATACTGTCCTGATTCATTCACGGCCTCCAGCATGCCTGGAACATTAAGTTCTCCAGATGATTGCCTGGCATCTGGTAAAAGGATAATTACACCTGCTAACAGGACCAGTATTGCTGATACTTGAAAACGGATCGAAGACATATAAATCTAAATGTTAATATTCTTTAGT
>CAZXOJ010000182.1:0-8668 GCA_964642325.1 uncultured Bacteroides sp.
TGCGGACCTACATTGTTTGCCGTGGCAGGTGTAGCACCCTCACCGAAGTCCCAGGTCCAGGAACTAACATCCCCGTTTTGAAGGAATGTATAAGTGATGCCTGCATTCAGGCAGGCTTCCAGTATATCTGCTTCGAACAAGGCCCTCGGTCCGGCTGGCTTCTTAGCATAGGCACGGATGCACAGGTTGTATCCACTATCCTCTCCGGCCGGGTTGGTTGACAACCAATCTGATCCATTGTTGCTGACCCAGTTGACATCAGGTTCTATAATGGGATCTGCATATCCATCTATGGACTGCTCTATGGGGATAACAACGCCTGTGTTTTCGGTCCTCCGCCTGGTCTTTACAAAAAAATCACCATTTACTGTAAGCGGCAATTCAAGTGTATAATAGCCCATCTGCTGTATAAGGATATCCTTCTTGCTTGCGAGCAAACCACTCAGCGTATTGTTGCTGAAGCCCTCATAGATTTCAATATCCAGTACCGTATTCGGGTCAGCTATGGCCACTCCGATATGCGTGATCAGCATTTCATCCTGAGCATTAAACATGGCCATTCCAAAGGCTTCATCATCATTTGGATAGCCAATAATATTGGTCACACAAAGCCGGTCATACATGAATATGGTGTCCGTTTCTTCCAGGTCCCATCTGACGGGGAAATATGCCGATTCTTCTGCAAACCTGCTGTCTTCATATGAAACATAGAAAAAACCCTGATCAGCCCAGGTTGTGTCCCAGCTGTTTTTGACAATCCAGGCACCCGTGCCCCCATCGGTTAAATAATTATCATCCCATCCGCATAACAGGACTGAATGATTTGTAATTGCACTGCCATTATAATAATATGAATAATTGCCTGGATCCAGGATTGCCGGGTCCATATAAATAGTAGTGTAGATAGCTCCGTAGTCCATCACCAGCCCTTTCAGCGTTTCTTTATCCGCAGAAGAAAGCCAGCGTGCTTCCGGAACATATGCTGAAGGCTTGTACTGATCGCAGAAAAATTCCGTGGCTGATGTATTATAAGGGTCTTCTGATTCCAGAACCGGACCGGACATTCTGCTCAGGTAGGCAGTAGCAAGGTATGGATTACTACCTGTTCCATAAGCCCATTCATATCCATGACAACCTGACAGGTTCTGTTCAGAAAGGTCAATTTCTGAATAAGCCATTTTTAGCCAGGATGATTCAAGAGATCCGATGACCGCAAAGCTGGCACAGTTGCCACCTGCACTTCCATTCCCCTGGTATTTGGCTGTTGTCACCAGTCCCACGTCCCTCAGGTCATACTTTAAGGGAAATACAGCATCACTTTTATAAGGGGCAGATCTTATTCCTGGAACGTCATTTCCAAGCCGAAAGGGAGCATGTTGGTATGTTGTTTGTAACCCTCCTCTAACGGGGTATGGATGAAAATCCGGATTTTGTCTCATAGGAACCGGTCTTTCAGGTTTTGAATGGGCTGTGGAAATTTGTGCGAATGCCTTTGCAGAACCCAGCAAAAGCAGGATCATTAAAGGGACTATTTGTTTCAATATGCCATTACCCATACCGTAATTATGTAAAATAAACTAATTTTACGTGCGTTTAAGCGAAAAGTTAAATAAGCATTATAATGAGTATTGTAGATAAGGTTGTCGGCGGACTGTTCGGATCAAAGTCAGAA
This sequence comes from uncultured Bacteroides sp., assembly GCA_964642325.1. Lineage (GTDB taxonomy): Bacteria > Bacteroidota > Bacteroidia > Bacteroidales > SM23-62 > SM23-62. The sequence continues at coordinate 1,673 of CAZXOJ010000182.1, forward strand.
CGTGACTTCAAGGAGATTAGCCCCTATGTTGACAAGATCAATGCAGAGACGGACCGGATTTCGGGAATGAGCAATGATCAGTTGAGGGCTGAATCAGTGGAATTGAAAAACAGGATCAGGAATAGCATTAGCCCAGAACAGGAGGAGATAGCTGATCTTAAAGTCCGATTGGATGATCCCCAGATGGATGTGGATGAGAAAGAAAGACTTTACCAGCAGGTTGAAAAAATCGAAAAAACGGCAGATGAGACAATAGATAAGGCCCTCGAAGAAGAATTGCCCCTTGCTTTTGCCATTATCAAAGAGACGGCCCGCCGCTTCAAGGAAAATGAATCCCTTGAAGTTACAGCAAATGATTTTGACAGAGACCTGGCAGCTGCCAGTGACAGCATTGAGATCAAGGGAGACAAGGCCTACTGGAAGAATGAATGGATGGCCGGTGGCAACATGATCACCTGGGACATGATCCATTACGATGTACAGCTGATAGGAGGTGTAGTACTGCACCAGGGACGAATTGCGGAGATGGCTACAGGGGAAGGAAAAACGGTGGTAGCAACTCTTCCGGTTTATTTGAATGCACTGACAGGCAGGGGAGTACATATAGTCACTGTGAATGATTACCTGGCTAAGAGAGACGCCGAGTGGATGGGGCCTCTCTATGAGTTTCATGGTTTACGTGTAGATTGCATTGATAAGCACCAACCCAATTCAGATGATCGCAGGAAAGCTTATTTGGCCGATGTTACCTTTGGGACAAACAATGAATTTGGATTTGACTACCTGAGAGATAATATGGCCATCAGTGCCGCAGATCTTGTGCAGCGACCACATAACTTTTCCATCGTTGATGAGGTGGATTCTGTGCTGGTAGATGATGCGCGTACACCGCTCATTATATCCGGACCTATCCCAAGAGGGGAAAATCAGCAATTTATGGAGTTGAAGCCCAAGGTGGAGAAGATCATCGGTGAACAACGGAAACTGGTGAACAACATCATAGCTGATGCCAGGAAGCATTTAACTGATGGGGAATCAGAGAAGGGAGGACTCCTGCTGCTCAGGGCATTCAAAGGACTTCCAAGAAACAAGGCCATCATTAAGATGCTCAGCGAGGAGGGGAACAAGACACTCATGCGGAAAACCGAAAATTTCTACATGCAGGAGAACAGCAAGAACATGTTTAAGGTTACCGATGAGTTGTTTTTTGTCATTGATGAGAAGAACAATTCCATTGAGATGACTGAAAAGGGACTGGATCTGATCACTTCCTCGTCCGAAGATGCTCATTTCTTTATACTTCCCGATATTGGCAGCGAGGTAGCCGAACTTGATAGTTCCGGCCTCTCAGAAGAGGAAAAACTGGTCAAGAAAGATCAGTTGCTGCAGGAGTATGCAATCAAATCTGAACGGGTTCACACAATCAACCAGTTGTTGAAGGCATATTCACTCTTTGAAAAAGACGTTGAGTATGTGGTCATGGACAACAAGGTTAAAATTGTTGACGAGCAAACTGGAAGGATACTGGAAGGAAGACGATATTCCGACGGATTGCACCAGGCCATAGAAGCCAAGGAAAATGCTAAAGTGGAGGCTGCCACACAGACTTTTGCTACCATTACCCTCCAGAATTACTTCAGGATGTATAAGAAGCTGTCAGGGATGACGGGTACGGCTGAAACAGAAGCAGGTGAACTTTGGGATATCTACAAGCTTGATGTGGTGGTTATCCCCACCAACAGAGACATTGTCAGGGATGACAGGGAAGACCTTGTATATAAAACGGTGAGGGAAAAATACAATGCCGTGATAGACGAGATTGTTAACCTCGTCAGGGCTGGCCGACCCATACTGGTGGGGACAACTTCAGTTGAGATCTCGGAGTTGCTGAGCCGCATGCTCAAGATCCGGAAAATTGAGCATAATGTGCTCAACGCAAAATTACACTCAAAGGAAGCCGATATTGTAGCCCATGCAGGCAAAACAGGGTCGGTAACCATTGCGACGAACATGGCCGGCCGGGGGACAGATATTAAATTGACCCCGGATACCAGGGGGGCTGGGGGACTGGCCATCATTGGGACAGAGAGGCATGAATCAAGACGGGTGGACCGGCAGTTGCGAGGCCGTGCAGGCCGGCAGGGTGATCCAGGATCATCACAGTTCTACGTTTCTTTGGAGGACAACCTGATGAGATTGTTCGGATCGGACAGGATCTCAGGGATCATGGACAAGCTCGGACTCAAGGAAGGGGAGGTGATCCAGCATTCCATGATCAGTAAATCCATAGAGCGCGCCCAGAGGAAGGTGGAAGAAAATAACTTTGGGATCAGAAAGCGGCTCCTTGAATATGATGATGTGATGAATTCCCAGCGTGAGGTGATTTATACAAAACGTAAACACGCCCTGCTTGGTGAAAGGATCAGCGTGGATATAAACAATATGATCTATGATGTCTGTGAGAGCGTGGTCCTTGATTGCCACGGCGTTGTGGATTATTCAGAATTCTCACTGGAAGTGCTTAGGAATTTATCTGCCGAACCCCCTGTGGATGAAACTGAATACCTGAAAGCTGATACCAGTGAGATCACTGAAAAAATGTTTGAAAGCGTTCGTGATAAATACAACAGGAAACAGGAATCCATAGCTCAACAGGCATGGCCCGTGATCAAGGATGTTTTTGAGAAACAGGGAAAGGTTTATGAGAATATAGTGGTTCCAATATCCGACGGTACAAAAGTCTTCCAGATCCTTACCAACCTCGAAAAGGCCTATGAGAGTAACGCACATGAAGTACTCAAGTCATTTGAAAAGACTGCCATGCTTGCTACCATAGATGAAACCTGGAAAGAACACCTGAGGGAACTGGATGACCTGAAGCAATCTGTACAGAATGCGACCTATGAACAAAAAGATCCTCTGCTGATCTACAAATTTGAATCATTCGAATTATTCAAGGTTGCCATAGACAGGATCAATAAAGATGTCAGTTCCAGCCTTTTGAAAGGTAACATACCCATTCAAGACTCCAGCCAGGTCCAGCAGGCAAGGGGGCCCAGGCGCCTGGATATGAGTGAATTCGAACAGACCAAAAGGGATGCCGGTTCCGCCTACGAGGGTGGGGGCGGGGATGGCCAGCCAGCCCAGCAACAACGGAAGGTCGAACCCGTTCGTTCCGGTAAGAAAATAGGGAGGAATGATGTCGTAAAGGTGAGGTACCAGAACGGTAAGATCGTTGAGGCAAAATACAAAAAGCTCGAACCTGATATAAACAGTGGTGCCTGTGTTCTGACTACGTAGCTTCCGGGACCTGAATCGGCTGGCGGTATATCGCTAATAGATAGGAATGGACCTGATCAGTTCTGTAAGCCTTCCATAGGTTGCCCGGCTAACGGTAGTCAATGGTAAGCGGACCTGGTTCTCACATATATTTAGGATATTCAATGCGGCTTTCACACCGGCCGGACTACCATCAATAAATAATTGATCAATGATATCCAGCAGGCTGTAATGAATAGATCTCGCCTCGTCCCAGTGGTTGTCCAGGGCCAGGCGTACCATTTCCGTGAACTGCCGTGGGAATGCATTGCCAATGACCGATATAACACCGGCTGCCCCAGTACTGATCATGGGTAAAGCAAGCGCATCATCTCCTGATATAAGATCAAATCCTGCTGGCTTGTCTTTGGCGATCTTCATAATCTGCTGCATATCGCCCGAAGCTTCTTTAATGCCAGCAAAATTTCCACATTCTGCGGCTAGTTTCAGGGTCGTTTCTGCACTGATATTGGAACCTGTACGGGAAGGCACATTATATATTATCACGGGGACAGGACTGGCTCCTGCAATGGACATGTAATGTTTATATATCCCTCTCTGGTTGGGTTTGCTATAGTAGGGAGAAGCCGTCAGGATGGCAGCTATCCCCTCGAAATCCGTTTTTTCAATCCTTTCTATCTGTTGAAGGGTATTGTTACCACCCATGCCGACTACCAGCGGTAATCTACCTTTATTGACCTTCATCACATGCTGGATGACCTCCCCTTGTTCTACCTGGGATAATACCGCTGTTTCACCGGTAGTACCAAGGGCTACGAGGTATTCAACCCCATTGTTAATGACATGTTCAACAACATTGGTAAGTGCTCTGAAATCAATGCTGTCATCCTTTTTAAAAGGCGTGATAAGGGCTACGCCGGTGCCGGAAAATGCTGATTTTTTCATATTATTATCCACCTCCTAAACAAAGATAGGGTTTTTCGGTGGATTGCTTCTAAGGTTTTTTGGTGTGGATGATGGATAGGTAATGCCTGATCTGCTCGATCAGGTACATGATGCTGATTTCTTTTTCAATATCGATCATCAGGTCATATTCTTTATGCGTCACCAACCTGCCGACTTTATAGGAAGCGGGGTTTAGTTTCAGGATATAGTTCACAGAGAAATGATCCTCCAGGCTAAGGTCAAACAGGATGTCAAATGGCTTTATGGAAAAATCCTGTACAAAGGGGGCTCCAGGTACCTTTGACCACTTAAGGTCTTTCAGGCAGAAGAACTGGAAACCTTTCCTGAGCAGGTAATGGTCAGGGATTTCCTGGTCATCTACAAAACCCAGTACCGATGTGTCAATAGCTTCGCTCTCAAGGAATAGTTTGAACTCTTTTACCGCTTCGAATTCTTCTTCATTCTGGCATGAAAACAGTATCCCGGCAGATCTGGCCGTAGTAAAATTTTGAATGCGCTTATGCCGGTTTACATGCCTGAGTTTTCTGCGCAGTTCAAAAGTCCCTGTAAGCCTCTTAATATCGTTGATCAACTTCACGGTGCAATAATATAAAAAATAAGTCCACTCCGGGCACCTGATTATTCCTATTTATCAACAGAAGCCGCTTACCGGGCGTGTCACAGAGAGGTTCATGGCCTTAGCATGGCAAGGAATTCATCTTCACTGAGGATGGGTATATCCAGGTTTTTGACTTTTTCAAGTTTACTTGGGCCTATCCCCTCACCTCCGAGCAGGTAATTTGTACGCGAGGATATGGACCCTGCATTTTTCCCTCCGTTCGCTTCGATAAGTTGCTTCAATTCATCCCGCGAATGCTTTTCGAAGGAACCAGAAATGACAAAGGTAAGCCCTTCGAGTTTGCTGCCAGTCCTGGCCTGTTCGGTGTCCATGCTGAATTGGAGCCCTGCTGATACCAGTTTATCCAGCAAAAGCTGGCTTTTCACATCTTTAAAAAATTGTAAGATGCTTTCGGCAATCCGCTCACCTACTTCATCGGCCTCCACTAATGCTTCAAAGTCAGCACTGCGAAGCTTATCCATGGAGGTGAAATGCCTGGCTAGTTTTTTGGCCACTGTTTCTCCTACATACCTGATACCCAATGCAAATAATACCCTTTCAAAGGGGACATTCCTGGACTGGTCTATACTGCTTATCAGGTTGGAGGCCGATTTCTCTGCAAAGCGTTCCAGTGCCAGGAGATCCTCTTTCCTCAGGCTGTAGAGATCTCCCGCATCCTGTAAAAGTCCCACATTAAATAATTGCTCAATCGTAGCTTCTGCCGCACCAATATCCATTGCCCTGCGGCTGATAAAGTGTTCTATTCTTCCCCTGATCTGGGGCGGGCATCCATATTCATTGGGACAATAATGGGCGGCTTCCCCTTCTTTTCGGATGAGTTGGGTACTGCATTCCGGACAATGGTCAATGAAAACAAAGGCTTCACTGTCCCCGTTCCGTGATGCCAGGTTGATGCCTATGATCTTGGGAATGATCTCACCACCTTTCTCAACATATACCTCATCCCCAAGACGTATATCCAGTAGTTTAATATGGTCCTCGTTATGAAGGGAAGCCCGTTTTACAGTGGTCCCTGCCAGCAGCACCGGTTCAAGGTTGGCCACCGGCGTAACGGCTCCTGTCCTCCCTACCTGGAAATCAATACTTAACAAGCGGCTCTTTGCTTGTTCCGCCTTGAATTTGTAGGCGATAGCCCACCTGGGGGACTTGGCCGTGAAGCCAAGCTCCTCCTGCTGGTCATAATGGTTGACCTTGATTACAATCCCATCGATATCAAAAGGCAGACTTTTCCTCTTTTCGTCCCAGTCCCTGATAAAAGTGAACAAATCGGATATGTCTTCAATCTTCCTGATGTACCCTGGGATCTTGAATCCCCATTCACGGGCTGCTGTAAGATTCTCAAAATGCGAAGAATAGGGAAGATTCTCTCCCAGCAGGTGATACAGGAAGCAATCGAGGGGTCTTTTGGCAACAAGCGATGAGTTCTGCAGCTTGAGTGTACCGGCAGTGGCATTCCTGGGATTGGCGAATACATCTTCTCCGGCCAGCTGCCGCTGTTCATTAAGCCTGCGAAATCCTTCGTGGGACATGAAGATCTCACCGCGGATTTCAAAAGTGAGGGGGTGATCCTTTCCCCTGAGCAGCAATGGAATGCTCCGGATTGTCCTGACATTGTCAGTGACCACATCCCCGCGTAGCCCGTCCCCCCGTGTTACGGCCCTGACGAGCCTGCCGTTTTCATAACTGAGACCAATGGCCACACCATCGTATTTCAATTCAGCCACATATTCAAAATCATCCCCGATCAGTTTCCTTACCCTGGCATCAAATTCCATAACCTCCTCCTCTGAGTAGGTGTTTGATAGGGAGAGCATGGGATATTTATGGGCCACCTGGACGAACTCCCGGTTCAGGTCACTTCCTACCCGCTGGCTCGGACTGTTATCATCAGCAAATGCCAGGAATTCCTTTTCCAGCAAGAGCAATTCATTCATCATGGTATCATATTCGAAATCAGTGATCTCGGGCTGGGATAAGATATAATAGCAGTAATTGTGATGCCTGAGGGCTTCGCGCAATTCCCTGATCCTATTATCTGCAGCTGCTTTGTCCATGGTCATGATAAATACCGTCTTCTGCATATAAAAATAATGTTTATTCCCGGACCAAAAATAAAATGGTAATTTTAGAAG
>CAZXOJ010000183.1:0-8610 GCA_964642325.1 uncultured Bacteroides sp.
CATAATATTCCGGATGCTGATCACCTGGTCGTAGAAAATATTGGAAAAGCGCTAAGCGGTATAGCCACATCCCCCGATACATATATTGTTATCGTAACCCGTGGACATAAGGATGATGGAGAGGCGCTGAGGGCATGCCTGGATGCTGATGTGGCCTATATCGGCATGATAGGCAGCAAAAGGAAAATCAGCCTGATGCGGGATGAATTCATAACACAGGGCTGGGCAACGGAATCACAATTTGATAGTGTGCATGCTCCCATAGGTCTGGAAATAGGATCTAAAACGGTCCAGGAAATTGCAGTAAGTATCTCTGCCCAGCTTGTGCAGGTGAGATATCAAACTTTTCAGTATAAAAAACTGCCCCGAGTCACTGCCATCATACTTGGTGCTGGTGAATCGAGCAGAATGGGCAGGCCCAAATTACTGCTTCCTTTTGGTGACAGCACAATGGTAGGGACAGTAATAAGCCAGGTGCTTGCTTCTTCTGTTGAAAAAACCATCGTGGTACTCGGATCAAATATTGAATCTCACCGTGAGGTAATCAAAAATTACCCTGTTGAAATAGTCAATAATGAGCAGTATAGGGAGGGGATGTTCTCGTCTGTTAAATGTGGACTGGAGGCAGTTCCCGATGGGGCCGATGCTGTTATGGTATTGCTTGGAGATCAGCCTATGATACAGACAGAAGAAATGGATCAATTAATTGAATCTTACAGGGATACAGAAAAAGAGATTGCCATAGCAACCCATGGAAATAAGCGAGGACATCCCATTTTATTTGGACGAAAGTTTATCAGTGAAATTACCGGATACCCAGTGGAAGCCAGCCTCAGGGACCTCCTGCAAAAACACCCCTCAGAAATCCTGGAAATAAAAACTGGCAGCGACAGGATTCTAAGGGATATAGATACTGAAAACGATTACCAGTTCGAACTCAAACACCATCATAAACATGACTAAAAAGATTGGATTTAATCTCAATGGAAAAGCGGTTGATCTGACCGTGGATCCGGACCTGACGCTGATGTGGGTGCTCCGGACCAATTTTGGACTTACCGGGACAAAATTTGGTTGCGGATTGGGCTTTTGTGGTTCATGCACTGTACTCATGGAGAATGAACCCACACGTTCATGCATGCTAACAATTGGGGATGTCAGTGGAATGAAAATAGTTACCATTGAAGGCTTGGCCAGTAATGACGAACTCCATCCCATCCAGAAAGCTTTCATGAAGCATGATGCCCTGCAATGCGGTTACTGCACTCCGGGTATGATCATGAATGCCTTGGGATTATTGTTTAAAAACCCCGAACCATCCAGAGAGGAAATTATCGATGCCATGGAAGACAACCTTTGCCGCTGTGGCACCTATAACAGGATCATCGAGGCCATACAATCTGCATCCAAAGTAATGAAAGGAGAGGTGGCCACATGAAAAAGGATAAATACATAGGGGAAAATATCAATGCAGATCCTATTACAAGAGACCTGGATCGAAGGGACTTCCTGAAACGGATGGGGGGTGGACTCCTCATCACTTTCTCAATGAGTGATTATCCACTGCTTTTTGGTGGGAAATTTCAGGAGGATGATAAACCCGGCATGAACGCCTACCTGAGGATAGGGGATGATGAACGGGTCAGCCTGTATACTGGGAAAATTGAGCAGGGACAGGGCCCGATCACATCGCTTGGACAGATGCTGGCAGATGAACTGGATGTTCACTATGACAGCATAGATATATTTATGGGGGACACAGATCTTTGTCCCTGGGATGGAGGAACATACGGATCCCTGACCACCCGGGTTTTCGGTCCTCTGCTAAGGGCAGCAGGAGCAGAAGCAAGGGCCACCCTTTTGGAGATGGCAGCGGAGCATCTTTCCGTACCTGTCGGGGGACTCGAAGTCAGGGATGGGTTGGTCACGGTGAAAGCGGACAAAAACAAAAAGGTGAGTTATGGTACCCTTACAAGTGGTAAGGAAATAATTAAGAAGCTGGAAAAAAAGCCTGTTTTGAAAAAATCTTCAGAATTCAGGTTTATGGGCCAATCCAAGCTCAGAGTTGATTCGGAGGAAAAGGTTACCGGAAAGGCCAGGTACGCTGGAGATGTCCAGTTACCGGGGATGCGGTATGCGAGGATACTACGAGGTCCTTCACTCTTTTCAAAATTGATCAGTGTGGACACATCTGCTGCTGAAAGCATGGAAGGTGTTGAGGTGGTCAGGGAAGGGGACCTGGTAGCTGTGCTTCATGCATTGCCGGATATGGCTGATATTGCCATCTCCGAAGTAAAAGCAGAGTGGGAAACCAATGATCCTGATGTCAATGATAAAAGCATATTTGAGCATCTGGTAAAACACGGTACCAGTAAAAGGGTTCAGGATGAGGGTGGTGATCTTGAATTGGGACTGAAACAATCGAGCCAGGTATTCGACATGGAGTATCTGGATAACTACGTGGCCCATGCCCCTATTGAGAACCATACGGCCACAGCTATGATGGAAGGTGATGTCATGAAGATCTGGGCCTCCACACAGACCCCCTATCCTGCCAGGACGGATGTCGCCAAGATGCTGGATGTACCCGAAGAAAAAGTCCATATTCAACAGATCTTCGTGGGAGGCGGTTTTGGTGGAAAAATTTACAACCAGCAGATACTTGAAGTAGCCATGCTGGTGAAATTAACAGGGACCCCCATCCAGTTGGCGTGGACCCGTAGGGAGGAATTTCACTTTGACAGAATGAGACCAGCCGCAGTGGTTAAAATCAAATCAGGTATCGATGACTCCGGGAAGATCATGTTGTGGGATTATGATGTTTTCTTTGCCGGTGGCCGTGGAGCCAAACAGTATTACAATGTTCCCAACCATAAGACTGTTACATCCAGTACAGAAAGGGGAGAACCTGATGCCCATATGTTTTATACAGGTGCCTGGAGGGCTCCCGCCCACAATACAAATACATTTGCCAGGGAATCTCAGATCGAGATAATGGCTGCAGCGGCTGGTATTGATCCACTGGAGTTCCGGCTTAATCAGCTGACGGATGCCAAGTATATCAATGTCCTGAAAATGGCCGCCGAGAAATTCGGATGGACCCCGGCCAAGGGCCCCAGTGGAAGGGGATACGGTATTGCCTGTGGAATGGATACCGGCACTGTTGTCGGCATGATGGCAGAAGTTGAGGTCGATAAAACCACCGGACACGTGCAGGTTAAAAGGGTGGTTGTTGCCATGGATATGGGACTGGTTGTCAATCCACAGGGAGCCATCATTCAGGCAGAGGGTTGTATTAATATGGGACTTGGTTATGCCCTGGGGGAAGATATCAGGTTTGAAGGAGGAAAGATGTTAACACGAAATTTCGACACCTATGATATCTGCAGGTTTTCATGGACTCCCGAAGAATTTGAGGTTTTACTGGTCGATGCCCAGGACGAACCTCCTCATGGGGGTGGAGAACCTGCGATCATCTGCATGGGGGGCGTTGTAGCCAATGCCATCTTCGATGCAACAGGGGCAAGGATGAACCAGATGCCAATGACTCCTGAAAGGGTGCTTGAGGCCATTGCAAGGGCCAATACTTAAAGATCATGAAGAAGGATAAATACCTGGAACAGGATTTCAAGGATAATCCTTCATCTATAGAACTGGACCGGAGGGACTTTTTAAAGCGCATGGGAGGGGGGCTCCTCATCTCCTTTTCGTTAAAGGATTATCCAATGCTTTTTGGGTCTGAATTTTTGCAGGATGAGCAGCCGGATATGAATGCCTACCTGAGGATAGCCGAAGACGATAGGGTGAGCCTGTATACCGGTAAAATTGAAATGGGACAGGGACCAATCACATCCCTGCCGCAGATGCTGGCAGATGAACTGGATGTCCACTATGACAGCATTGATATATATATGGGTGATACAGATATCTGCCCATGGGATGCAGGAACTTTTGGTTCACTGACCACCCGCAGGTTTGGCCCACTGCTCAGGGCAGCAGGAGCAGAAGCCAGGTCCACCCTCCTGGAGATGGCTGCAGAACATCTTTCCATTCCAAAAGAAGGGCTGGAGGTTAAAGATGGCCTTGTATCTGCGAAAGGAGACCAGGAAAAACAGGTCACATACGGCAGCCTTACCCGGGGAAAGCAGATTGTTAAAAAACTGGAAAAGAAACCAACACTAAAAACATCTTCCGAATTCAGGTTCATGGGGCAGTCCATGCTCCATGTGGATGCCAGGGAAAAGGCCACCGGAGAGGCAAAATATGCCGGAGATATCCAGTTACCAGGGATGCTGTATGCACGGATCCTGCGGCCCCCATCCCATTTCTCAAAATTGTTAAGCGTAGATACCAATGGGGCTGAAGGCATAGAAGGTGTTGAGATTGTCAGGGACGGAGACCTGATAGCGGTTCTTCATGAATCACCGGACATGGCCGACCTGGCAATTTCCAAAGTTAAGGGTGACTATGAAACAGATGATCCCGACCTTAATGACAATAACATATTCGAATATCTTGTCAATTCTGTTACCAGCAGGAGGACGGTAGATGAGAGAGGAGATCTGGAAGCTGGTTTGGGACTTTCCACCCAGGTATTTGAATTGGAGTACCTGGATGGGTACAAAGCACATGCACCGATAGAAAATCATACAGCCACAGCTGTAATGGAAGAAGGAAGGATGAAGATCTGGGCATCCACCCAGAGTCCTTACCGACTAAAGGAGAATGCCGCTGAAATACTCGGCATGCCGGAAGACCTGGTGCATGTACAGCAGGTATTTGTAGGGGGAGGATTTGGAGGCAAGTCCCCCAGTGGCCAGGCATTCGAGGCTGCCAGGCTGGCGAAGATAACTGGCAAACCTATACAGGTAGTCTGGACACGCAGGGAGGAATTCTTCTATGACACATTCCGTCCGGCTGCAGTCGTCAGGATCAAATCGGGCATTAATGGGACCGGACAGATCTCTATGTGGGATTATGAAGTATTTTTTGCGGGACAAAGAGGATCACAACAGTTCTACGATATCCCGCATCATAAAACGGTTTCTTCGGGTACCGGGAGAGGGGAGCCAAGCGTTCATCCTTTCGGTACCGGTGCATGGCGAGCCCCAGCCAACAACACGAACACATTTGCCCGGGAGTCCCAGATTGAGCTCATGGCCGCCGCCGCAGGTATTGATCCCTTGGAATTTCGTCTGAAGAACCTGAAGGATGAAAAATTTATACGTGTCCTGAAAGCCGCTGCAGACAGGTTCGGGTGGACTCCTGCAAAGGGTCCCAGTGGAAGAGGATACGGGATTGCAGTCGGACAGGATGCCGGCACGAAGGTAGCCCTGATTGCAGAAGTTGAGGTTAATAAAGAGAATGGGCATGTGCAGGTTAAAAGGGTGGTATGTGCCCAGGATATGGGACTGGTTGTAAATCCCCAGGGAGCAACCATTCAGGCTGAGGGCTGTGTTAACATGGGACTTGGTTATGCCCTGACGGAAGATATTCAGTTCGAAGGAGGCAAAATCCTGAACAGGAATTTTGATACCTATGAATTTACCAGGTTCTCCTGGGCACCTGAAATTGATGTGGTGTTGATCGATGCCCGAGATGATCCACCACAGGGTGGGGGAGAACCTGCCATTATCTGTATGGGAGGACTTATTGCCAATGCTATTTTTGATGCAACAGGGGCAAGGCTATACCAGCTCCCTATGAACTCTGAGAGAGTGCTCGAGGCTATCTCCCGAAGCAATGATTGATAATAAGGGAAAGAGGTTTATTCCTCTTCTTTATTGTCTGACTTTTTGAAGAGGCCCACGACTTCCTTAATGGAGAACTCGATCAATTGGTACCTTAGCAACTGGAAATCTGTCTTCAGCTTGCTTATATCAACCTTTACTTTGTATTCAAGGCGTTCAGTTTCGCGCCTGAGGCTAGCCAGGTTGTTGATCTTCATCTTCATTGATTTTGAATATGGAAACAATGGCTCTGACAAACAGGTTGGTTAGTAGAGGGATCTTTCTTCTCGCCACCAGTATTAATAGGAGTACTGCCAGCAAAACATCAGCTCCGGCTACGATCAGGTAACCCATGAACTCATGGTCCAGCTTCAGGTTAAGGTATTTGGCCAGGGCGAGGGATCCGAATATGATACCGAGCAGAAAGACGATGGTAACAATAATAAAAGTGGCTATGATCCCCAGAAAGAGTGATATCTTCTCCACTCCCTTAAGGGTGTAGAGCTGTACTTCATCTTTGAAGATGGATCTCAGGCTATCTTTGATGTCATTCAGGCTTTCCATCCTTCTGATCCAATAGTTCCTGAACAGAGTTCAGTATGTTCTTTACCTTGTCCTTCAATTCCTTGGCTTCATCTGTCTTCAGACCTTCCAGCTCTTTCGCCAGGTCGCTTAAACTTTCCAGGTGACTGGAAAGCTTTCCTTTCTTTTCTTCTTCACTGAATAGATACATGCCAAGTAATAATCCACTGGTTGCACCAAGTGCTGCTGCAACCAATAATCTGACATTTTCCTGTTTCATAGAAATAAAGATATATAATCTAAGTGGAAGTCAATGCATATTGAACCGTCCTTGATTAGCTTTTTTTGAAATACGCTATTGGTTTTACCTGGATAAAGTCATCTCTGGTAGTCAATAACCTGGCATCACTTTTTCAGGAATTTACCTTTCAGAATTACATTCTCAACCTGAATTTCGAGAATGTAAATGCCTTCTTGCAGTTCCGATACATCAACTGTGCGTGCATATCGGCCCTGACTGACCAGCCTGGAAGACAGGTCATAAATCCTGTAGCTTTGAACGGATTCATGGTCCAGGTAAATTGTATTTTCTACCGGATTCGGATAGAAGCGCAGTTTTGATTCCACTTTATATTCATCTATGCCGGTTGGCCCGGAATATTGCTCATTGGAGACTTTGATGATCCTGTCATCAGTTCCAACCGGGAAGCCATTATTACCCCTGCCATCCTGGTTGGAGGTAGCAAAGTAAATATCTCCATTGGGAGAAACGCAAACATCCCTCAATCGTCCATATTCATTGTCAAAGAATATTTCTTCTGAGGTGATGGAATCACCTGTTTGATTCAGTTCCAAAACCCTTAAATCATCAGCTTTCAGAGAAGCCAGTAACAATGAATTCTTCCATTCGGGAATGGCATCATGACCATAGTAGTCGAGTCCACATGTGGCAATTGTGGGAGTCCATGCTATCAGGGGCTCTATTACATTGTTGTCAGCGCAATATGCTTGTTCAGCAGGCAGGTCACAAAATCCATGCACCTCTGGCCAGCCATAATTTCCCAACTTCTTGATGATATTGATTTCATCATCGTTTGATGGTCCGTGTTCCGAACTATAAATAATACCATTCGGTGCCCTGACTAATCCCTGGGGATTTCGGTGTCCGAGGGACCAGACATAACTTCCAGGTATCGGATTATCACCTGGCACTGAACCATCCAGGTTTATCCGCAGGAATTTGCCATGGAATTTGGCTGTATCCAGTGCATAGCTGGCAGACCCCACATCCCCTGTAGACATCAAAATGGTCCTGTCGGGCAAAATTATCACCCTTGACCCGATATGGTAGTAACCGCCTGGGATATTATCGAGCAATACCATCTCATCTACCAGGGTGTCGGTCTCGTAAGTATACCTGACAAGTTTTTCTGTAGGGGCATTTCCGTAATATGTATAAACCAGGTAAACGAATTGAGAGTCGGGATGCATGAAATTCGGGTGCAAAACCATTCCGAGCAGTCCGTTCTCACTTCCCTCATCCACGACGTCAATGATATCCAGCAGGATTTTTACATTTCCAGAGACTGGATCAACCCTGCTTACCAGTCCTTTTCTTTCGGTCATCCAAATATTATCATCTGGCCCCCAGAGGATTTCCCAGGGAGTATCCAGGTTTTCTGTAATCACCTGGACTGTCAGTTCTGTAGAATCCAGTTTTAATAGTTGGGCATTGGTGAGTTGAAGACAACAGGCCACCAGGGTTAGAAGTAAAATAGAAAAACGCATCCTAATATCTTTAAATTCAATAATTACCACGAATATAGGAAATATTTCCACAGTAATAAACTAACTTCAGGTATATGTTATTAGCTTAACATCCCTTTAACTTACTTGTTTACATGATTTTACGGAAAATTTTATTTTCGGGGTCACGGGCGATCACTATTATTTACTAATTTGGAGCTTAGATCGGAGAATTAGATGGACAGTGTATCGATCATCATAACTGAAAAATAAAAATGAAATCAGCAGTTCGAGTTCAACTTTCCGCCATGATGTTCCTGGAGTATTTTATCTGGGGTGTCTGGTATGTCACAATGGGTATTTATTTGACAAAAATTGGTTTTCATGGTAAAGAGATCGGTGCTGCTTACAGCACTTTAGCCATAGGGGCCATCATATCATCTTTTTTTGTGAGCATAATCGCAGACAGGTATTTTGCGGCAGAAAAATTAACCGGGGTCCTGCATCTTCTAGCCGGATGCACCATGTTTGTGGTATCCCGGATAACTAATCCGGATTATTTTTTCTGGATCTTGTTATTGTATATGATCTTTTATATGCCAACCATAGCCCT
>CAZXOJ010000184.1:0-8553 GCA_964642325.1 uncultured Bacteroides sp.
GGAAATGATCAGGGTCACAGGACTTAATGCAGAGAAACACAAAAAGATCGGGGAGCTTTCCAAGGGATTTAGACAACGGGTCGGACTTGCACAGGCTATCATCCATGATCCACAAATCCTGATCCTCGATGAGCCGACCTCCGGACTTGATCCCAACCAGATCGTTGAGATCAGGAAATTGATTCGGGAACTGGGACAGGAGAAGACTGTTATCCTAAGCACTCATATCCTCCCTGAAGTGGAAGCCACCTGTGACCGCATCCTGATCATCAACAGGGGCAAGATCGTGGCGGACGGATCTGCCGAGAATCTCAGAAAACAGGCCAGTGGACAGGAGATCCTGAAGGCCAGGATTGAAGAGGGTGATCCCACTGCCATTATTGAGGCCCTGCAGGGTCTGCCTTCTGTCTCCATGGTAGATTTTACTGACAGGCAACAAAACAGGTTTGATATTCAGAGCAATGCCGGAAGCCGTCCAGCCAAGGAGGTCTTTCAACTATGTGTTAAGAACAAATGGGTCCTGACAGAATTGATCCCTACTGAAACCAAGCTCGAAGATATTTTCAGGGAATTAACCACTAATTAATCACCGTATAAACACTGGATATTTATGAACGCTATCTGGATACTTACCAAAAGGGAATTCCGGTCTTTTTTCGATTCCCTGATCGCCTATATTCTGCTGATATTGTTCCTGGGGATCAGCGGATTTTTTACGTGGCTTTTCGGTTCTGATGTTTTTTTCGTTGGACAGGCGAACCTCAGGGCATTTTTTATGATTGCTTACTGGACGCTGTTCTTCTTTATCCCTGCGTTGACCATGCGCCTGCTGGCGGAGGAGGTCCGTTCAGGGACCATAGAATTGCTGCTGACCAGGGCCATTACCGACAGGCAGGTTGTAATCGGGAAATTCCTTTCAACCCTGCTATTGATACTGGTTGCCCTGGTTTTTACCCTTCCCTATGTAATTACCATCGGTAGCATAGGCAACCTTGATGTGGGGGCAGTTATTTGTGGTTACCTGGGACTAACCCTTATGTCAGCAGCCTATATCAGCATTGGATTATGGGCGAGCAGTATTACCCGCAATCAGATCGTGGCATACCTTACTGCCCTGTTTATCGGCATTTTCTTCCACCTGCTTTTTGATATGCTTGCATCCAGTTTTACAGGGTTCTTCGGACAGCTTTTCAATGGGTTGAGCATGCGGGTCCATTTTGACAGCATTTCAAGGGGCGTGCTTGACACCGGTGATCTGATCTTTTTTCTCTCGCTGATTGTACTGGGCATTTTCCTCTCCGAGGTATCCCTTGCAAAAAGAGGTTTGTCAAATTAATAATACCAGGATTAAGATGAAAGTGGATAAATTTACAATAAGCATTATTCTGTTTGTGTCCATCCTGGTGGTAATCAACCTCCTTTCGGAACAATTCTATCTCCGGCTGGATCTTACCGAAGACAAACAATACACACTTAGTAAGGCCACCGAGGACATCCTGCAGGACCTTACCGAACCCATTACAGTGCAGGCCTACTTCAGCAAGGATGTTCCGGCCCAGTTAATCAAGACTAAAAATGATTTCAGGGAAATGTTGGTGGAATACGGGAAACTCTCCGGGCAGATGCTGGTTTATGAGTTTACCAGTCCCAATGAAGATGAGCAACTCGAACAGGAAGCTATGCAGAACGGTATCCAACCTGTAATGATTAACGTCAGGGAAAAGGACCAGATGAAGCAACAACGGGCATACCTGGGTGCTGTTTTGAATCTTGGGGAAAGAAAGGAAGTCATCCCCGTGGTAGAACCCGGACTGGCCATGGAGTATGCCCTTTCGACAGCCATTAAAAAACTGGCCATCGTTGATAAGCCTGTTGTTGGACTACTTCAGGGCCATGGAGAGGCAGGCATGAATGAACTGGTCCAGGCAAACCAGGAATTAAGCATTTTGTACCGTATGGAGAATGTAAACATCACAGATTCTACATTCATTCCAGCTTATATTAACACACTTGCCATCATCAGGCCTGCCGACACTATTTCCCCTATAGTGTTCGCACAGCTTGATCATTTCCTCTCCCGGGGCGGACGGCTTTTCATCGCCATGAACAGGGTAAGTGGTGATCTCCAGGGAGGTTCCGGGAGCCCTCTTTATACCGGGCTTGAAACCTGGTTGCGACAGAAAGGTCTGATCATCAATGAAAATTTTGTGGTGGACGCAAATTGTGTCAGTGCCACCATGCAACAACAGGTCGGAAATGCAATTCAGATCTCAAGCGTTGCGATACCATATATTCCCATTATCAACAAGTTTGCTGATCATGAGGTTACATCCGGACTTGAGGCAGTGGTCCTGCAATTTGCCAGTACCATGGATTTCATCGGAGATTCATCCATCTCCTATACGCCGCTGGTTTTCAGTTCAGAGAGATCCGGAACACAACCGGCACCCCAATATTTTAATTACCAGCGGCAATGGTCACAAATGGACTTCCCCCTGCAGAACCAGGTACTTGGAGCTGCCCTGGAAGGAACCCTGGGCGGAAATACCTACAGTAAAATGATCGTTGTGGCTGATGGTGATTTCCCGATAAATACAGGTGGACAACAGCAGGTGCAACCAGATAATATCAGCCTGATGGTCAACAGTATTGACTGGCTGAGTGATGATACAGGTTTGATAAGTCTCCGTACCAAAGGGGTGAGCTCAAGACCTATTAAACAAATGGAAGACAGTACCAGGGGAGTGCTTAAATGGCTAAATTTTCTGCTACCCATCATCCTGGTACTGATATATGGATTTATCCGATACCAATTCCGCAGGAATCAGCGGGTGGCACGTATGGAAGCTAATTTTTCTTAACATTAATGGCATAAAAAAATGAGTGGAAAATTCAATAACCGGACTTTATTGATTGTTTTTCTTGGCCTTGCAGGAATTTTAGTTCTGTCAAGGGTCTTTACTGCCAAGAAGGCTGAACGGACATTGGATGCCGACCTTGTGGAAATTGACACAGGAAGGATTTCAAGCATTTACATTTACCCCCAGGCAGAGCAGGGAGCAGAACTTATCTTCAGCAGGAAGGGTACTGCCTGGATTGTTTCCAAAGATGAACTATCAGTTCCTGCTGACAAATACAGCGTTGGCCATACCATGGATGAATTACTTAACCTGAAAGCCGACCGCCTGGTTGCCCGCTCAGAAGAGAAATGGCATGAATTTCAAGTAACTGATTCGCTCGGGACAAGAGTGCTTGTGAAAGAGGGGAAAAAGACCACCCTTGATATGGTCATCGGAAGGTTCAATTACCAGCCTCCTCCAGGTGGATATTCCGGAGTCGGCCAGCAGTACGGAACCGGGATTACCTATGTCAGGAACAGTAATGAAAATGAAGTGTATGCGGTAGAAGGATTCCTGGCCATGAGTATCAACCAGGGGTTTAATAATTGGAGAGACCAGAACATTTGCAGGCTGACCAGGGACCAGATCACCAAGATGGTTTTTGATTATCCTGCTGACAGCGGTTTTGTTGCCCAGAAGCTGGATATGAACTGGACCATCAACGGGATCCTGGCAGATTCAACCAGCATGGCCCAATACCTGGATGGTTTGTCCCGCAAAAGCCATGGTGACTTTGCTGATGGATTTTCTCCTTTATCCAATCCGGTTTATCAGGTTACCTTCGAAGGTATGAATATGGATCCCTTATTGATACGTGTATATTCCCAGGCCGGTGATGAATTGATCCTGCACAGCACGATCAATCCCGAATCCTATTTCAGGATAACAAGGGATGGATTGTTCAAGGATATTTTTAGAAGTTCCGCCGGGCTTATTTCAGGTAGCGGTTCAATATAGAATGAAGCAGATGGATATCATCCTCTCCCAGCGTGGCGAGTCTCTCCAGTATCCGGTTAAACAATGCAGGATTCCTTTCAATGTCCAGCTCTTTTAATACCTTCTTTGATTTATCCATCATTGCCCTAAATCCTTCCTGATCCAATGAGTTGAAAGTGGATTCAGAATTGGCCCTTTTGAAAGATGCCATGAGATAGGCATAGATCATTACTGATTGTCCAAGGTTTAAAGAAGGGTAGGATCCTTTCATTGGAATAGTCGAAACCAGGTCACACATCCGGATCTCATCATTTGTCAATCCGGATTCCTCCCGACCGAATACCAGTCCGATTTTATTCACGGTTCCCCCTTTTGAGCGGATCATACCTGGAACTTCTGATGCGCTTAAATATTCCACCCTGGCATCCCTGGTTTTGGCCGTGGTTGCCACAGTCATATCCAGATCAACAATAGCTTCCTTCAGTCCCACGAACACTTCTGCACCTTCCAGGATCTCTTCCGAAGCATGCGCCAGCATCCTGGCTTCCTGTCCCAGGTAATCACCCGGAGCCACCAGCCTCAACCGGGTATAACCCATGGTTTTAATAGCCCTTGCCGCCGAACCAATATTCCCAGGTACAGCAGGCTTTACAAGAATGAAATACAGGTCCATGATTCCTTAAATATAAGCAAGTTGTTTATCTTTATAAACCTAAATCCATCGGAAATGATAAAACTGATTCAATCCCCAAAACTGGTAAAAGCTGTTGGCAATATGCCCAAGGCAATCAATGAATTTTTCGGGAGGGTGAATAGCCAGACCAGTGAGATCAGTATTGCCCGTATGAGGAGTCCAACAGGTTGGGAAGAACCTGGACAAACTCCGGAGTTCGATGAATACACTGTTGTCCTCAAAGGCACACTGCGGGTGGAAACAAAAAATGATGATTTCTATGTACATCAGAACCAGGCCATCATGGTCAGCAAAGGAGAGTGGGTGAAGTATAGTTCCCCTGTGGAAGATGGTGCTGAGTATATTGCCATTTGTTTACCAGCTTTTTCTCCAGAAATGGTGAATCGCGATCAACAAAACCCAGCATCATGAATGACCGGGCTTCAGACCTTATCCTCAGACTGGATAACAAAATACCCTCTTATGATGTAAGCCTGAACGGACAAACCAAGTTTTACACCCTTTGCAATATCCTCCTCGACAGTGCTGCTGTCCATGCAAATCAATTCCGGTTCGGCTATCATGATATGCAAAAAGATAATGTATATTGGGTTTTATCCCGTTTTCATATCATCATGCATGAGTATCCCAGCATGGATGACCATATTAAAGTGGAGACCTGGCCAAAAGGGGTCAATAAACTCTTTTTCATGCGCGATTACCGTATCCTTTCAGCAGATGACAGGTTACTCACGACTGCCACTACTGCCTGGCTGATCCTGGACGGAAATACAGGCAGGCCTAAGAAGATGGAGGAAAACAACAGCCTTCATAGTTTTCATATCGATGATTTTCATGCCATTGAAGCTGCACCTGATAAGCTTCCGAGGATAACGGAACCTGATAGGCAGAGGCCAGTACTTGCCAGGTACTCCGACCTGGATATTAACAAACATGTAAATGCAGTGAAGTATATCGAATGGGTCCAGGACTGCTATCCTCAGGAAATCTATGAAAATAAAAATGTAAAGGAGTTCCAGATCAATTATCAGGCTGAGACAAGACATGGAGAAGAGGTACAGATCAGGATAAGAAATGCATCCCCAATGGATCCGTTTGAATACCTGGAAGGGATAAGGACAAGTGATGAAAATGCCGCATTCAGGGCCAAGGTGAAGTTCGGTACTTTATAGTCCAATTTCACTGTGCCGGGTCCAATTAATATAAACTAAAGGTTGAAAACCTGTTTTGATATATGCTTAAATTTCCCCTAAATTAACAGGTATGAAAAGCATTCTTTTATCCTCCATTATATCTGCCTTTTCCCTGATTGTCTGTGCCGGTAATATTGGGTCAGAACTTGTGCTGATACCGGGTGGAGAATATACCATGGGAGTCAAACCAAGCCCAAGAAATAATTACGTTGACAATGCCGACCACCTGGTACGGGTCGATTCCTTTTATATTGATAAATATGAGGTTACCAATGCCCAGTATCTTGAATTTTGCCAGTCCACCGGCCACCCCTTACCCGAATTCTGGGGCATGGATGTATTTTGCAGCGGTCCCGGTTTCCCTGATCATCCTGTGGTAGGAGTTACCTGGGCTGCAGCTATGCAATATGCCGAATGGAAAAAGATGCGCCTTCCAACGGAAGCCGAATGGGAATATGCTGCTCGTGGAGGGCTTACAAAAAAAAGATATCCAACCGGGAATGATGTAGATTCCACAACCTGCAATTACAATGGGACCCATGGACATCCTATCCGGGTCGGAACCTTGCCGGCCAACGGGTATGGACTCCATGACATGGCGGGTAATGTGGTTGAATGGGTAAGTGATTACTATGCCAAGGATTATTTTCTCGAAGCTCCGGTTGATAATCCCACCGGCCCTAAGTATGGCAAACGCAGGGTCATACGAGGCGGAGGCTGGCGTTCGGGAAAAATGTGTGCTACGGTTGTCTTCCGGCAAAGCCTGAGGCCGTATTGGGTGGATATGAACGTAGGGTTCCGTTGTGCCAGGGATCTATAGGAATCAATTTCATCTTCCATATATGAATAGAATAACTTCTTTAATCCTTATTGCCAGCCTTGCATTCCAGTTTAGTGTAGTCAATGCTCAGGAAGAAATGGATAATGCCACCCGTTCATTGTTTATCCTTGACATCGCAAAATATATTGAATATGATGATGAGATCCAATTGCACTCGGATTTCAAGATTGGGGTAATGGGCAGGAATACTGACTTCTACTGGGAGCTTTATGAGATGGCAAAAACGCGCAAATTCATCCAGGATAAGCCTATTAAGGTCCTCATGTACCCCGAACTGGATAACATCGAAAAATGCCATATCCTGTATGTTAAAAACAGCCAAGGATTTAAAATGAAAGAAGTGCTGGAGAGAACCCGGGGAAATAATACCCTGGTAATCAGCGAGGGTTATTCATTTAATGAATCCATGATCAACTTTGTAATGGCAGAAGGAACACCCCGGTTCGAACTCCACGAGAAAAAGCTGAATATGGAGGGACTGCAGGTAAATGAATTGTTCCGGGAGCAGGCTATAAAGACCAGGGAGGACTGGGAAGCACTATTTATCGAGACTGATATCGCCCTTGACCTCGAAAAAGAAGTTGTTCAGGAACAAAAGATCGTGATTGATTCGCAAGCAATTGAAATTGCCAGGCAGTCAGCAATGATCAGGGCACAAGAGATACGCCTGGATAGTTTAAACAGGGAGATCCTGGATAAGGAAAATACCATAAAGCAAAAAACCTTTGTTCTGGACCGGCAGGTCCGGGAGATCGGACAGCAAAATGAAGAGATCCTCAGACAGAAGCAGGAAGTTGAATCCCAGTTGTCCATCCTCGGCACACAACAGGACAAAATTGATCAACAGGAGGGCCAGATCGAAGAGCAATCCATTCAAATATCTGAACAGCAAACCATCCTGATCGAACGGCTTAAAGCCATTGAAAAACAAAAGATGCTGATCTGGTTCTTTGTCATTGCTTTGATCCTTGTATCAGGATTGG
Organism: uncultured Bacteroides sp.; assembly: GCA_964642325.1. Taxonomy (GTDB): domain Bacteria; phylum Bacteroidota; class Bacteroidia; order Bacteroidales; family SM23-62; genus SM23-62. Next base: position 7,548 of record CAZXOJ010000184.1, read on the forward strand.
GCTATTTTATTTATAGGGGATACCGGATTAAAAAGGAATCCAATATCCAGCTCGAATCAAAGAACCGTCTAATACTGCAGCAGAAAGATGAGATCCAGCAACAAATGGAAATCGCAGAATCACAGCGTGACCAGATTGCCTACCAGAAACAGCATATCACAGACAGTATTCATTACGCCCTCCGTATCCAGACCGCACTGCTGCCATCATTAGAGCTCTTTACAGAAAAAATTGACCACTTTGTACTTTATAAGCCCAGGGATATTGTCAGTGGTGATTTTTACTGGGTAGCGGAGATCGGTCCCCGGATCATGATCATCTCGGCTGATTGCACCGGCCATGGAGTCCCTGGTGCTTTTATGAGTATGCTCGGAGTGAGTTTTCTGAATGAGATTATCCTGAACAAGGGTATCGTCCAGCCAGACCAGGTGATAAATTCCTTGCGGGAAGAAGTCATCCATGCCCTTAAGCAAAACAATTCCGAGAGTGAAATAAAGGATGGTATGGATATCTGTGTTTGCCTGTTGGACCCGGAGAAAAGGTCCCTGCAATTCGCCGGTGCCCTTTCTCCCCTGTGGATCCTGAGCAAAGGAGAGTTAACGGAGGTTAAAGGGGATAAAATGCCTGTGTCCATCCATGAAACCATGAAACCCTTTACCAATCATTGGATTGATCTAAAAAAGGGAGATACCTTTTATATTTTCTCTGATGGGTTTGTAGATCAGTTCGGCGGACCAAACCAGAAGAAATACCTGAGTAAGAATTTCAAAATTACGCTTGGAGAATTACAGGCAAAACCCATGTATGAGCAGGGAGCCGAACTGGACAGAATATTTGAAGAATGGAGAGCGGATGTTGAGCAGATCGATGATGTCACCGTGATCGGTGTGCGTGTCTGATCTGGTTAATTACATTGCCACTCAGTAGTTACTCCAAGGACAGTCACTGGGGCTGTGTTTTCTTTTTCAGCCAGCTCATCATCACAATAGGGAACGCCTGGTGTCCT
>CAZXOJ010000185.1:0-8550 GCA_964642325.1 uncultured Bacteroides sp.
AATCAATTGCTGACAAGTATCAACAAAACACACTCGCAGTTAAAGCAGGCATAGAGACACCTAATACCTGGCTGATTAATGAACCTTCAGACCTGATGCTTATCCAGGATGATATTGGCTATCCTGTAATCATTAAAGGCCGGGATGTAAATTCCTGGAGAAATGAGATAAGCAGAAGCATCAAAGTTTACCTGGCAAATGATTTAAACCAGTTAACATCCATTCTTCAACTAATTCTGGAAAAGGGTATTTCTGTAATTGTTCAGGAGGTAATACCAGGGCCAGATACAAATCATTATAAATATTGTAGCTATACCTCTGAAGATGGTAAAATTCTGGCCGAGTTTACCATACGTAAAATTCGCCAAAATCCAGTTCGTTTTGGTGTTGGTTCTGTTGTTGAAAGTGTATATAACAGTGAGTTAATAGAATTGGGAAGAAAACTATTTTCAAAGATTGGATACATTGGGATAGGTTCTATAGAGTTTAAGCAAGATCAAAGTGACGGTATTATTAAATTGATTGAAATCAATCCCAGGTACTGGCAACAAAACTCACTTGCTACTGAATGTGGAATTAACTTTCCTTACATAAATTATCTGGACCTCCTAAACAGGAATCAAGATCCGGTAAAAGATTTTAAACCTGGAATAAAATGGATAAACATCCTAATGGATTTTGATTCATTTTTAACTTACAGGAAAGAAGGTAGCTTATCTTATAAGGATTGGCGGAAATCATTGAAAGGGAAAAAGATTTACTCAGATTTTTCATGGGATGATCCACTACCGAGACTGTATCAGTTCGGTTTTGGTCCAAACTTCCATAAAATACCAAAACATATCATAAAGAAATTAAGGAAATAAGAGGTACAAGATGCTAAAGGACCTCATTATTAAAACAGCCTTACATGCAGTTAAATATAAATGGAATAGTAGCGCTGATTTAAAAGTATTAATATCCACTAACCGATATTTTAACAAAAAGAGCTGGATAAATACAATTTCCTCCACCAAATACGCAGATAGATCTAAACATTGGGATATCGTCTATTGTAAGAACAGGTTTGAAGTTTACAGGCATTTTTATGATGCAGATATTTGTTTTTTGTTCGGGTATGGGTCTTTCTTGTCGAAAATACTTACTGCAAATAAGAAATTATATTTTCCTGTTCTGGGATTGGAGTTCCTGGATCAAAGAAAGCTGCCTCCTTCTTACAAAATCGAACAGCCTCCGACCGCATCCATAACAGCCATTTCCGAATACTGTCTTGGTATGGCCATTGTATTAACCAGAAATTTACAATCAGTCTTCTTAAAACAACTCAACAGGAAGTGGGATCAACAGAGATTGCTGGGAAGTCAATTTGTTTCAGTTTCTGACATGAATATTGGCATCCTGGGGGTTGGGAAAGTAGGCAAGTCCATAGCTCAGCAATTTAAAAAGGTGGGATGTAATGTGGTAGGATGCGATAAAAAAATAAATGAGGACCTGACAGAAGTTGATAAATGGTTTTTACCGAAAAATCTTGCAAACTTTTTAGATGCAGCCGATGTTTTGATTATTGCCCTATCATCAAATGCAGAAACAGAACAAATGATAGGCCTCCAGGAATTAAAAATGCTTGGTTCAGATTCCTGCCTGATAAATATCAGCCGTGGAAATATCATTGTTGAGAAGGATCTTATCCATGCACTTAAATCAAAAATCATCAGAGGGGCTGTAATTGATGTTTTCTCCAGGGAACCACTACCAGGTTCCAGTCCATTGTATAAGCTGGATAATGTGATCCTGACACCGCATATATCAGGAAATATCAACCTTTTTGTAGACGAAATTCAAGAAGATTTTATCAGTAAGATGTCCAAAGAACCTGAAATTGAGTTAAATCTTTAAATATCATATTAAACCTGGCAAATGTTGAAAAAAGCTTTATTACCCCTCATGATCTTACTGGCCGCCATTTCCTGCAAGGAAGGGACCAGCGATGAAAAGAAAACAATTGTTGAGATCCAGGGAGATAAATTCCTGATCAATCATAAACCAACCTATGAAGGCAGGTCCTGGAAGGGTTATCCTGTGGAAGGCCTCCTTATGAATTCACGAATGGTCCAGGGACTCTTCGATGACCAGAATCCGGAAACGGCTGAAAAATGGAAATATCCGGATACCGGGGAATGGGACCCTGACCGTAACACCGATGAATTTGTTGCGGCTATGGATGAATGGTATGCCTACGGATTGCTCTCCTTCACTATTAACCTGCAGGGGGGAAGTCCCATGGGATATGGCAACGAAGGCTGGCAAAATTCCGCCTTTGATTTACATGGAGCACCGAGGGCGGCATATTTTGAAAGACTTTCACGGATACTGAAAAAGGCAGATGATCTGGGCATGGTCCCCATCCTTGGGATCTTCTATTTCGGGCAGGACCAGTACCTGGAAGGGGATGATGCCATCTATGCAGCCATTGATTATACGCTGGACTGGCTCTTCGAAAGCGGTTACAGGAATGTCCTGATAGAAGTCAACAACGAATGCAATGTCAAGCGCTGGGATCATGAAATACTGAAGGATCCACATGTACATGCACTGATATCTTATGTCAGGTCAAGAGAAAAGGACGGCTACAGCTTCCTGGCCGGAACCAGTTACGGAGGTGGTGCCATACCTTCACCGGAAGTGGTGGAAGCTTCTGATTTTGTTTTGATCCATGGAAATGGTGTGACTGAGCCTGAAAGGATAAGAGAAATGGTCCAGCAGGTCAAGGCCCTGCCTACCTATACTACCAAGCCCATCCTGTTCAATGAAGATGACCATTATGATTTTGACCAGGACATGAACAATATGGTGGCAGCGGTGCAGGCTTATGCTTCCTGGGGCTTCTTTGATTTCCGCAGGGATGGAGAGGAGTTCAATGAAGGGTACCAGAGTGTGCCGGTGGACTGGCGGGTTAATTCCGCCAGGAAAACAGGATTCTTCAAGCTGGTAAAAGAGATCACCGGCGGCAATCCATAATCCGTCCTATATTTTCTTAATATGCACTACATGCCCACCACAGGAAGACATAAGTGCCTCGAGAACAGTATCCTGGTCAACAGGTATAACTTCTTTTTCCAGTCTGGTGGGATCCACCTCTGCATCTGCCGCATCTTTCCAGATTGTAGCCTCAAAGGAACCCTCACCAAGGAAATCCAGCGGTATGGACAGGGTCCTTCCTTCCTCATCTGTCATGGTCCCAATATACCATTCATCACCGGATCTTCTGGCAGTGGTAATATAATCACCAACACTGGCATTTAACACCCTGGTATCATCCCATGTTGTCGGAACGATTTTCAGGAAGTCAGTGCCTGCTGGACTGCTTCGGTAATTGTAGGGAGCATCGCACATGACCTGCAGGGGACTCTCATATACCACCATCATGGCCAGCTCATTACACCTGGTACCCATGGTCATGGGTGAGGGGGCTTCGGCCTCGACCTTGAATTTGTCAGGCATGACATTCATAAAGGCTCCGGGAGTGAAATCCATCTCCCCCAGCATCCCGCGGGTAAAAGGGATGGTAACCTTATGCTCCGGTGTGATATTGTTGCTCCATTTAACATATTCATTCCCCATAACCCCTTCCCTGGTCATCAGGTTAGGATAAGTGCGGCTGACTCCTGTGGGTTTGTAAGCACCATGAAAATCAACCACCAGGTGATGTTTTGCCGCCAGTTTCACCAGTCTGTGGTAAAAATTCACAACATACTGGTCATCCCTTGCCATAAAATCTACCTTGACTCCGGCAATTCCCCATTTCTCGTAAAGGGGAAAGGCTTCCTCCATTTGCTTGTCTGCATGGTTCCACTCCAACCATAAGAGGATCTTCACATCTCTCTCATCACCATACATTACCAGTTCAGGAATATCAATTTCGGGCTCCATTGTAGTAATATCACTGGTGGGATGGGGATTGTTCCCGTCTTCTTCGGTAGGAAGAAAAGCCGGTCCGTACCAGGTCCAGTCCACCAGCTGATACTCCCACCCCATTTCTGCCGAGAGATCAATGAAATGCTTCATTGTTTCGGTATTGGATCCCAGTTGAAAATCCACATCCGGACCATACCGGTTACACCACCACCAGTCCCACGATGACTTACCCGGCCTGATCCAGTCCACATCCTCCAGGGCATTTGGCTCATTCAGGTTGGCCAGGATATCTGATTCAATAAAATCCCCCGGGGAATCCCCTATCATGATCAGGCGCCAGGGACTGTTGCGTGGCGCCTGGCTCTTTACCAGCATTGCCTGGTCACCTGGCCAGGGAGACAACACAGTTTCAAACGTATAATTGCCGGTCCCACGTAAATACATCCCAGCCCAATCTGTTAAATTTGCCTCTGTAATTGCTACCCAGGCTTTTTCTCCTATCTCCATCAGGAGAGGCAGTCCGATCCTTTCCTTCAATAAAGGATCATCCAGCATCATTTCTTTGAAATCGGATTCCTGGTGAGACCGGAAGGGACCGTAATGTGCCGCCCATATCCTGTGATTTTCATTAAAGCTGAAGGTGGTCTTGTCCGCTGTCAGCTCAAACCCGCTTATGTTTTCCTGTTCGGGTATATGATAACGAATGGCTACCCCGTCATCATAAACACGTAGCACCAGGTCCAGCCTAATATTATCTGTCTCATTGGCCAGCCGAACGATCAGCTCATTGTAACTGTCAAGGACCTTTTTATTCTTGCCCCAGACCCTCTCCCAGCTTTCATTCACCTGCCTGGTTTCAGTCCCAAGAACCTCCATCCCCGGTCCCATGGCAGGAAGGTCTCGGAATTCAAGTCCCAATTCACTGTTACCAATGATCTCATGGCCCTTGTATACCACAGTGTATCCCAGGGTCCCGGCCGCGATACCGGTTTCCTCCCCGGTGCTTGTGGTGATGCTTACAATGATTTCACCATGGGGCGAATTTATGGTAAGTGTCTCACTTGAACAACTGCTCATTAGCAGGGCAAACAGAGACAGGATGGATAGCATAAAGTTCTTCATAATATTTTCTTATTATTTCATCAGTTCCTTCACCGCTGCTTCGATTTGCTGGTCACGACCTCCGGTCATTATAGCTGGTTCCAGGGGTACCCGGATATCCGGCTCCATCTGGTTATTCTCGGCGAATTTCCCGTCCATGGTCCGCCATCCTCCCATGGGAATGCCGAATACCAGTGATCGGTCGATCTGCCCCTCCCACCATACAAAAGTTCCTGTACCGGGAACGGGCATACCCAGTGTTTTTCCACCGCCTTTGATTCTGTAGGCGAGAGGGAACAAATGTGCATCAGAATAATTGCTCTCACTCATGATGACAATAGAGGGTTTGATCCATTTGTTGCGGGGTTCATAACCAATATACTGGCCATGGGGTATCACATCAACATACCTTTCCCCGGTAAGAAAATCGGAAAGTTCCTCATGGATATTCCCCCCTCCATTGAAGCGGGTATCAACAACGAGGGCATCCCTGTTGATATTCCTGCCAAGTGCCTCCTCTACCATGACCCGCATGCTTGCGTCATTCATGGACCTGACATGCACGTATCCTAACTTGCCTCCGGAGAGTTTCTCTGTCTCTGCTCTGCGGTTCCTTACCCAGCGCTTGTATAATAACTGGCTCTCTGCACCCAGGGATATTGGCTTGATAATTTCTTCCCAGCGCTTATTAGAATCCGGGGCATACATTGAGAGGAGGGTCAGTTTGCCTGTTTTCCTGTTCAGTAACTGGTAGAAATCCATGGATTCTGTAAGTGTAAGCCCATCTATCTTCTCAATCACATGTCCTGCCCTGATCTTGGAAGCAGCCTTGTCTGCAGGTCCCCCGACAATCACCTCTGCCACCTTCAAACCCTTCCCGGCATAATCATAATCATAGAAGAGTCCCAGTGCAGCCGTCTGATCAGAATTAGGAGAACTGGCCCGGTACCGGCAACCGGTATGGGATGCATTCAGCTCACCCAGCATCTCACTTAGCATTTCCGCAAAGTCATAATTATTATTGATATAGGGGAGGAATTTCTTGTACTCCTTGTAGTAGAATTCCCAATCCACGCCATGAAGGTCCACTACATAAAATTTCTCTCTTACCTGCCGCCAGCTGTGGTCAAATATATAGCTTCGCTCATCGGCCGTTTTCAGGATCATCTCACCTTTAACAGCAATTGGCTTTGCCTTGCCGTCCTTGAGATCGACTTTTCTGGCTTTTCCATCCGCCAGCAGGAAGATGAATTTACCATCGGAGGAAAGCTCCATTCCGGCCCTGTTCGCGCCAATTTTGGCAAACAGCTTTGTTTCCTTTGTACGCAAATTTGTCTCCCATATATCCATTTTTTGCTCGAATCGGGTCAGGTAATATAGCTTCTCCCCGTCCTCTGAAAGGATCCAGTCAGCTGCCCATGAAGTGTGAATGGTAAGTTTACGCTTGCGCTCAGTCAGGTTGTTCCAATCTATTTTAATTTCCTCTACCTTGTCTTTTTCATCTTCCTCCTCATCCCCATCTTTATCCTTTTTTTCTTTTTTTCCGGCCTTGTTTTCGTCTTTGGATTTCTTTTCTTCTTTCTCCTTCTCTTCTTCCTGTTCCTTCAGCAGGGCGAATTCTTCCTTGGTAAGGTTAAAACGATCGAAGGCTTCCTTGGAAAAGAACATCCCATAAACATCATGGTTCACGCTGTAACCACCCTGGGCACGGTCACCCAGGCGGTCAGAGCCCCATATCATCATCTTGCCGTCCATGGTCCACTTGGGACCGAAATCACCGTATCCGCTCAGGGTCAGGTTATGAACTTTTCCTTTTCCGTCTGAAGAAACGAGTCCAACCTCATCAACAAACATCCGATTAGAGGGTATATAGGCCACCAGGAACCATTTACCGTCCGGTGACCACTGATAGTACTGGTCCCCGTCTGCATAGGAATAGTTCAGATGCGCAGGCAGGATCAGGCGTGTCTGCTTGCTTTCCAGGTTGATCACCTTTAGTTTTACACGGTCCTCCAGGTATGCCACTTCTTTCCCATCTGGAGAGTATTCTGGTTGGAATTCTTCAGCTCCTGTGGCTACCAGGGTTTCCTGTTTCAAGACCGTGGAAACGTAAAAATAGGGTTCCTCCTCACGGGTAAGGGATATTGTATAGACATCCCAGCTGGTATCTTTCTCTGCGGCATAGACCAGGGACCGGCCATCGGGACTGAAACTTACACTTCTTTCCTGCCAGGGGGTATTGGTAATTCTCCTGGTAATACCACCCTCCACGCTGCTTACAAAAATCTCTCCCCTGAAGATATATGCAAATTCCTTGTCATTGGGAGAAAGCCTCATTTCAGTGAATCCACTGTTTACCGAGACGATCTTATCCAGGTTGCTTCGTCCATCTGCAGCTATGTTCACAGACAGTTTCCCGGGTGATCCCCCGGGTTTCATGGTATATATTTCACCGTGAAAACTGAAACAAAGAGTGTTGTCATCCGCCAGGGAGAGAAAACGGACAGGATGGTTTTCGAACTGGGTGATGGCAGAGGTCTGAGAAGGATTTGACAAGGAGCTCTTGAATACGTTGAAAGATCCTTTTTCTTCGCTGAGGAAATAGAAGTCATCATCATTGGAATCAAAAACAGGGTTGAGGTCCTCTCCAACAAATTGGGAAAGTTGCTTGTATGTCTTCTCATTAATATCATACACCCAGATATCACGGGTAACAGCTGAAACATGGTGTTTCCTCCATATGCTTTCATATCCCTTGACGTCATTATATATGAGTTTGTCCCCTGTTGAATTCAGAGTGGCATCAATGGCCGGTACGGAAAGAACCTGGCTCACTTTTCCACCACCGACCGGAACACTGTACAATTCGCTCATAAGGCCTGTTGGATACTGGATATTTGTAACTACATCCTGCCTTACTGCTGAAAATATCACTGACTGATTATCAACAGCAAAGGAACTGGGTATCTCCCCGGTAGAATGATACGTAAGCCGTTTCGCCTCGCCTCCGGAGGCTGGCATCACGAATACATCAAAATTACCATACCGGTCCGAGGCAAAAGCGATCTGCTGACCATCGTGGCTCCAGACAGGTTCATATTCATAGGTCTCGCTGATCGTCAGTGGCCTTGCATCTCCGCCGGCAGAAGAAACTGTGTATATATCTCCTTTATAAGTAAAAAGGATTGTCTGACCATCCGGTGATATGGCCGGGTAACGAATCCACAGCGGATTGTTCTGGCATACTCCTGCAGCGGCAAGTATGATGCCCAAGAAAAGTGTGATGAGATTTTTCATTTTTTGAATTTTGGTAAAGTGTTTTATTGAAACAGGTTAGTTTGCTTAGAGGTGATATGATTTACAAGATAAAAAACATGGGGGTTAATTCAAATGACAGATACCAGCTTATTATATTTCCGGCTTACCTATCCCAGTACTCATTCCAATCCGTACCCCTGGCAGGGCGTTCACGGGTCTCTACATCAAGGTAAATGATGGTATCCGCATCAGCGCCATAGGGGGCCTGAAGGACTT
>CAZXOJ010000186.1:0-8523 GCA_964642325.1 uncultured Bacteroides sp.
GAAGCTGAAAGGGATGAAGTTATGGACCCATGAGGCTGGCTTCAGGGTTCCGGGAATTATGTCCTGGCCGGGGAGCTTACACGGAGGTATTGTTTTGGATACCCCGGTTTCTTCATTGGATTTTCTACCTACCTTTTGTTCTCTGGCCGGGGTGGATGTGGCAGATCCGGACCGTCTGGATGGCGTGGATATTTCAGCCATTTTTAACAGGGGAGAAGTAAACAGGACAAAACCATTGCTCTGGTGCCATTATAATGCATTGAATGACCATTATGTGGCGATGAGAGACGGGGACTGGAAAATCATGGCGAAATTGAATACAGAAGGTAATACCCTGCCCCGGCTCCATAATGTACACAAAGGAAATGAAGACCTCGTAAAAGGGGCTGTCCTGGAGGATCACATGTTGTTCATGCTGTCTGCTGATCCCTCCGAAATTAAGGATGTATCGGCAGACCATCCTGGTGAGTTCATAAGGATGAAAGAACTCCTCCAGAACCAGTATGGAGAACTGTTGGATAATTCTTTTATATGGAACAGGGATGCCACAATATCAAGATGATGAGTAAAAAATCGATTATGAAATATTCACTACTCGTATTGTGCATGGTGCTGGTTTTACCTGTCCTAAAAGCTGGATCAGATGATACAGATCAAATAATAAAAGTATCTCTGCAGAAAAGGATCCCGTCTGAATTGGATGAAGGTGCTTTCATTATGGTAAACGAGGTCCAGGAATGGAAGGGCAATGAAACAGCCATTATCGTATGTGATATGTGGGACAAACATTGGTGCACAGGGGCTACAGGAAGGGTGGCAGAAATGGCTCCCTTTATGAATGAAGTTTTTGCAATTGCCAGGGAAAAAGGGGTACAGATTGTGCATGCTCCAAGCGATTGCATGGAATATTACCAAAACTACCCGGAAAGAAAATTAGGGAAGAAGTACAATTTTAAGAGCGTAAGAAATAAGCTTGGTGAAGGTACACTCGAAAGCGAAGCTGGAGCAGCATGGCCATTTGAGATTGCTGGTGGTGGATGCGATGATCATCCACAATGTGAAATCCGAACGGCATGGACAAAGCAAATTGAATCCATTGAAATTCTAGAAGGAGATGCTATCACGGATTCCGGCATAGAAGCAGGTAGTCTGTTCCTTAAAAAAGGTATCAGGAATGTAATCCTTGTCGGTGTTCATACCAATATGTGCGTCATAGGACGTTCTTTTGGACTGCGTAATATGAGACGGCTTGGGATGAATGTCGTACTGATGCGCGATATGACAGATACCATGTATGATGGTGATTCCTGGCCAGGTGTTTCTCATTTTACAGGAAACAGCCTTATGCACGAATACATTGAAAAATATGTATGTCCGACCATGGTATCAAGTGATTTTACTGGTAAGAAACAATTCAGGTTTAATAATGATACTCGACAGGTAATTGCTTTCATCACTGCGGAAGGCGAATATGGAGCCAATCAGAGACTCCCCGAATTTGCCCATGAACTCCTGCTTACGAAAAATGTAAACTGTGAATTCGCCCTGGGTAAACCGATCATGAGGGGAGAAGGCCGTCATAACATTGAGAATCTTCAAATCTTAAATGATGCTGATCTGGCGATTTTCTTTGTCCGCAGAAGGGCTATGGAGCCCCAGAAAATGGCATTGATCAAGGATTATGTTACCGGCGGAAAACCTGTACTGGGCATTCGTACTGCCAGCCATGCCTTTGATGTAGGGGATAATGATTCATCGTTTCTGGTGGACTGGCCTGAATTTGATAATGAAATCCTGGGGGGAAATTACCATGGGCATTATGGCCGTATACAGGAAGGGACAGAAGTATCGATTGTTCCGGGCATGGAAAACCATTCCTTGTTAAAAGGAGTCAGTCCGGAAGGCTTTACCAGTCCAGGCACCCTTTACGAGGTCCGTCCGATGAAATCTGATAATGCACAGGTACTCCTGCTTGGAACCATACCGGAGAAACCGCCGGAACCTGTATTGTGGATAAATAGGAACAGGTATGGAAATGTCATTTATACTTCACTGGGGCATGTGGAAGATTGGGAAAATGAAAATTTTCAGCATATCATAAGCAATTCAGTTGAATATTTGCTTGATCCAGTATCAAAATAGCATTATTCTTCTTTTTTATCCAGGATCAGCTGTAGCTTGAACATTTCATCACGCAACCTGGCAGCCTCTATGAAATCCAATTCGCGAGCTGCTTTTTCCATGGTTCGCTTGGTTTTGTCAATGGTTTTCTGAAGGGCCCCTTTATCCATATATTGGATCAGGGGATCGGCTGCCAAATCAGTCCCCTGTGGTTCAACATAATATTGTTCACCGGTGATCTCAGCCACTGGCCGGCCCATGATGGATTTAGTCGTTTTGACAATCTGTTGGGGAGTTATATTGTGCTCTACGTTGTAGGCTAGTTGTTTCTCTCTCCTCCTGTTGGTCTCTTCGATGGTTTTTTGCATGGAATTAGTAATCTTGTCAGCATACATGATCACCTTGCCGTTTAGGTTCCTGGCCGCACGGCCGGCAGTTTGGGTGAGGGCGCGCGAACTGCGTAAAAATCCCTCCTTGTCCGCATCCAGAATGGCCACCAGGGACACCTCAGGAAGGTCCAAACCTTCCCGGAGGAGATTGATGCCTATCAGCACATCAAATGTTCCTTTTCGGAGTCCGTCCATGATCTCTACTCTATCGAGGGTATCGATATCGGAATGAATATACCTGCACCGAATATTGAGCCTTGAAAAATATTTCGTAAGTTCTTCGGCCATCCGTTTGGTCAGGGTGGTTACCAGCACTCTCTCTTTTTTTGCAACCCTGTCATGGATCTCTCCCAACAGGTGATCGATCTGGTTCAGGCTTGGCAGTACTTCTATCACCGGATCGAGTAAGCCGGTAGGGCGTATCAACTGCTCCACAATCACTCCTTCGCACTTTTCCAACTCATAATCACCGGGTGTGGCACTCACGTAAATGGTCTGGTTTACCACCTCTTCAAATTCTTCGAATTTCAACGGCCTGTTATCAATGGCTGCCGGCAGGCGGAATCCATATTCCACAAGGTTCTTCTTGCGTGAATGATCACCCCCGAACATTGCCCGGACCTGGGGTAGCGACGCATGGCTTTCATCAACGACAATGAGAAAGTCATCCGGGAAATAATCCAGCAAACAGAAAGGGCGGGTGCCAGGCGGACGTCCGTCAAAATACCTGGAGTAATTTTCTATACCTGGACAAAAACCCAGTTCCCTGATCATTTCAAGATCATAGTTCACACGCTCGGAGATCCTCCTGGCCTCCATCTCCTTGCCAATATCCTTAAAAAAATCAACCTGCTTGAACATGTCCTGCTCTATCTGCTTCAGGGCAGCCTGCATCCTGTATTTCGTAGTGACAAAGATATTAGCCGGGTAGATGATTGCCTGGTCAAGCTTTTCCAGGGTGTTCCCGTTGATAGGATCGAAAGTTTCTATCTCCTCGATATCATCTCCCCAGAAAATAATGCGATAACCAAGGTCAGAGTATGCAAGGTATATGTCGACATGGTCGCCCCTCACCCTGAATGTTCCTTTTTTGAAATCCACCTCATTGCGAGCATACATACTGTCCACCAGCCTGCGTAAAAACTGGTTCCGGGCTATGACCTGTCCCTTTTCCAGCTTGATGGTATTTTCATAAAAATCTTCAGGATTCCCTATCCCGTAAATGCATGATACTGATGAAACGACGATCACATCTTTTCGGCCCGACAGGAGTGAGGAGGTCGTGCTAAGCCTTAATTTCTCAATTTCATCATTGATCGAAAGATCTTTTTCAATATAAGTATCCGTAACGGGAAGGTAGGCTTCAGGCTGATAATAATCATAATAGGATACAAAATATTCTACAGCATTTTCTGGAAAAAAATGTTTGAATTCGCCATACAATTGGGCGGCCAGGGTTTTGTTATGACTCAGCACAAGGGTGGGTTTCTGAACATCCTGGATTACATTGGCAATGGTGAAGGTTTTCCCTGAACCCGTAACTCCGAGCAGGGTCTGGAATGGATCACCACGCCTGATACCCGCATCCAGTTCTTCTATGGCCTGAGGCTGGTCACCCGTAGGTGTAAATTCGGATGTGATTTTAAAATCCAATTCTTAATCCTTTGTGAGCGTGACGTAAACAGGTAAATGATCACTTATGCCACCATAGTATTCTGGTCCGCCATAAGTACGGTTAGGTACATATTGCTGGTTTTCTTCATTAAGGTACATCATAAAATCCTCTTTCAGGATGCGGCCTGATTCATGGTCGCAATGTAAGCCCCGCGTACTGTGTAGGACAGATTTACTCACGATGATGTGGTCGAGCATGTTCCATTTTCCGCGGTAATTATAACTCCCCTCTCCCTGGATGTTATGCATATCGTACATGAGGTTGAACAGTTCCCTGTCCCCAGCATTCTTCCTCTTATTATTGGCCAGCAGCATTTCGAAAACACTCCTGTTGGTAGGTTCGTCATTAAGATCTCCCATGACGATTATTTTGGCACCCGCTTCTTTATTTAACAGGGCATCCACTTCCTTGCGGAGTGTCACGGCACAGAATATCCTTTTGGGTTCGGATTCTTTTTCCCCGCCCCATCTTGAGCTCCAGTGGTTTACAAAAAAATGCAATCTTTCATTATCCCTGGTGGTACCTTCTACATACAAGATATCCCTGGTTGTTTCTGCCGAGTCGAAGGGGAAGTGGACTGGAATGGCGCGGCTTGAAATTACACGGAAATCCTGCATCCGGTATAACAGGGCGCAATCTATGCCTCTAAGATCCGGACTTTCAAAGTGTACAATGCCATATTCACCTTTTCTCAGGGTTTTAGTCTGTATGAGATCATCCAGCACCTTTTTGTTTTCCACCTCACTGAGTCCGATGATCTCTGGTAGCTCATCTTTATCTATGGCCTGGATGACGGCGGACAGATCATCAAGCTTTTTCTGGTATTTCTCCATATCCCAGGCTTTCTCCGATTCAGGTGTAAATTCTCCATCCCGGGTTCCGGGATGATTTTCAAGATCAAAGAGATTCTCCACGTTATAGAATGCGACCGTAAATGTTGGGTCGTTTTTCTGGGCAGAAAGCATCAGAAAGCATGTGATAAACACAGAGAGCAAGATCATTTTCCTCATGATGGTAAATTTGGATTTCAAGGTAGTAAAAATACAATTGTCCGGATTGAAAAAGAACCTTTTTATCAGCACTGCGTAGTAACAGGAGATCAAGTCACTACAGGGAATAATAAGGGCAAGCAATCGTGCAGCATAATGAATCATTATTAAAAAGGATAGCAAAACTTGTCAGGCAGAACCAGGATCTGGTTGAACAGCATGATAAGCTTAGCAGGGAACATGAGAAATTGCAGGCAAAGCTTGAGAATTTCAAGATTGTCATGGCCAGTATGAAGGAAAAAGGGGATCTGCCTGATGAAAAGGAACTGGAAAGGCCACATAGCCAGAAATTCAAAATGGCCACAGTCTTGTTTTCCAATATCCACGGATTCTCCAGGATCTCGGATAGCATGGACTCGGAAAAATTGATGGACGAACTGGATACCGTCCTTTTCAAGTTCGACATGCTGCTGAAGTTTAATAACATTCATAAGATCAAAACGATAGGTGATTCCTTTATGTGTGCCGGCGGAATCCCTGTCAAGAACATTACCAACCCCATAGAGGTTGTGATGGCAGCATTAAAAATGCAGCAGTACCTGGAAAAAGTACGGAAAAGGAGTGGCCACGATATCTGGGACCTGAAGATCGGGATTCATACCGGTCCGGTGACAGCTGAAATAGCAGGAAAGAAAAAGATTACCTATGACATCAAGGGAGATACAGTTAATGTTGCGAGTAGGATGGAATCGTCAGGGGAGGTTGGGAAGATCCTGATCTCAGTAATGACATATGAGCTGGTAAAGGAATTTTTTGTTTGCGAGTATTATGGAAGGCTTCCCGTTAAGTATAAGGGGGACCTTGAAATGTTTGCTGTAGTTGGAATCAAACCGGAATATTGCGTTGACGGTGATCCCTTTACGCCCAATGAGAAGTTTGATACCAAATTCAAACTTATACAGTTCACTGATATCCAGGAAATCATTCTTGATAAGCTGGAAAAGGAACTGCCCCGGTACCTTTTCTATCATAATGTGAAGCATACGGTTGATGTGGTCACAGAAGTGGAATTGATAGGATGGGCAGAGGGATGTACCGACGATGAGGTATTGCTATTGAAAACAGCCGGGTTGTTTCACGACGCCGGACATACCCTCGGTTATGATGGGCATGAAGA
The DNA here is from genome assembly GCA_964642325.1 of uncultured Bacteroides sp. Classification (GTDB taxonomy): domain Bacteria; phylum Bacteroidota; class Bacteroidia; order Bacteroidales; family SM23-62; genus SM23-62. The sequence goes on from CAZXOJ010000186.1 coordinate 6,352, forward strand.
ATTAGGATGCCAGCTTGCTAGGGAATTTCTGCCCAGATATGGTTATACTGAAGAACAAATAGGGAAGATCTGTAACATAATCATGGCGACCCAGATGCCTCCCAAACCTGAGTCCCTGCTTGAGAAGATCATATGTGATGCTGACCTTGATTACCTGGGTCGAAGCGACATGATCCCGGTTTCCAATACCCTATACAAAGAGTTGAATGAGCAGGACAAGATCGGTTCATTCAATGATTGGAACAAACTCCAGGTGAAATTTATCTCTGGGCACCAGTACTTCACACAAACGGCAAGAAGCCTGCGCGAGGTAAACAAACAGAAGCAGATTGAAAGGATCAGGAGCCTGATCAACGGGGAATCACAATAAATTAATACTTTCAGGCTTTTTCTCAGCATGAAGTTTTATTTTTGCGGAAATAAAACATATGCTATGATTAGGAAATTTCTCACCATCATTCTCTCCTTTGCTCTGTTGACAGGGTATTCTATTACCATACAAGCCGGATCTTTTGAACTATTCTCCCCTGATGGGAGCATTCAGGTAAATATCTCAACAGACCAGGGAATTCATTTTACTGTGATCCGGGATAATACATCATTTTTGAGCGAAGCCAGTATAGATATGACCCTTAACGGGAACCATTTGATTGGCGATAATACAGGAGAGGCTAGGGTGAAGAGGTCTAAGATCGAGGAAGTATTTTTGCCTGTTGTTCCAGTCATTTCATCCGTAGTGAAGGATGAATGCAATGAGCTGCTTCTTTCTTTCAAGAACCACTATGCCGTCCGATTCAGGGCCTATGATGATGGGATAGCCTACCGATTTGAGACATCATTTCGTGAACCGGTTATAGTAGATAGTGAAGAGCTGTCCATACAATGTGGATTGGATTATACGGCTTATTTTCCAGAAGAAGAAAGCATGCATTCTCATTATGAGCGAATATACCAGGTAAAACCTCTCTCTTCGATCGGCGTAGGAAGTTTCTGTTCCCTGCCATTGCTTCTGACGACAGAAGAAGGATCTTCGATGCTTTTAACCGAAGCGGATCTTTATGATTATCCGGCGATGTTTATGGAAAAGACGGGAAATGAAATGTCTGCAAAGTTTCCCAGGGTAGTCCTGGAATCAGTACCAAAGGAAGGCCAGGGAGGGGACAGGGATGAGACCATCACCAGCGAGGCGGAGTATATTGCCATGACCGAGGGTAGCAGGACCTTTCCCTGGCGGGTTTTTGTTGTGGTGGAGAAAGCTGCAGACCTGATTAAAAGCGATATGGTCATAAAATTGTCTTCCCCTCTGGCACTTGATGATACTGGTTGGATCAGGCCCGGAAAGGTGGCCTGGGACTGGTGGAATGCAAATAATATTTATGGGGTGGACTTTGAATCGGGGATCAATAACAATACATACAAATACTATATTGATTTTGCCGCCGAATTTGGACTGGAATACATCATATTGGATGAGGGTTGGTCAGCAACTACCACCAATATAATAGCTTGTGCTGGAGATATTAATGTTAAAGAACTTGTTGAGTATGGCCGGTCAAAGAATGTCGGTGTTATCCTGTGGGTACTCTGGAAACCACTGGAAAGGGATTTGGAACAGGTCTTGGACCTTTACAGGGATTGGGGTGTGAAAGGGATCAAGGTGGACTTTATGCAGCGGGCCGATCAGTATATGGTAAATTACTATGAACAGGTAGCCCGGGAGACTGCCAGCAGGGAATTGCTTGTTGATTTTCACGGTGCCTTCAAGCCGGCGGGATTGAGGCGCGCCTATCCCAATCTTATTAATTACGAGGGAGTGAAAGGTATGGAAAATTGTAAATGGAGTGCAGACATAACCCCTGAGCATGATCTCATCCTTCCTTTTACCCGTATGGTTGCAGGCCCGATGGATTTTACCCCTGGAGCCATGATCAACACAACTGAAGAGAACTTTGTACCTCGTTTCACCCAGCCTATGAGCCAGGGTACAAGATGCCACCAGGTGGCCATGTACATAATTTATTCAAGTCCATTACAGATGTTGTCAGATACGCCTTCAAATTATTACAAGGAAAGGGAGACCACTGAATTTATTGCCCGGATCCCAACAACCTGGGATGAGTTAAAAGTATTGCATGCCGAGGTAGGGGATTACCTTGTAATGGCCCGCCGCAA